>JBEKGC010000112.1:0-15752 GCA_050013055.1 Streptosporangiaceae bacterium | reverse complement strand
CAGCGCAATCCGGAACCGGCCGCAGAGAAGGCGCCGCCCGGACCGCGGGCACCGCATCCCGCGGCGCTGTCCGGGGCCGAGCAGGCCGCGCTGCTGGCCGTGCTGGACAGCGAGCGGTTCGCCGACAAGTCCCCGGCCCAGGTCTATGCCATCTTGCTCGACGACGGCATCTACCTGGCCTCCATCCGCACCATGTACCGGGTGATGACACTCGCGGACCAGGTCCGCGAGCGCCGCGCCCAGGCAGCCCATCCGCCCCGGGTCCGCCCCGAGCTGGTCGCCGACGGCCCGGACCAGGTCTGGACCTGGGACATCACCAAACTAAAAGGACCCTGGCGCGGCACCTACTTCGACCTGTACGTGATGCTGGACATCTTCTCCCGCAAGGTCATCCACTGGGAAGTCCATTACGGCGAGAGCGGCGACCTGGCGAAAGCGTTCATGCAGCACGCCATCATCGCTAACGGCGGCGCGAAACCGCGCTACATCCACGCCGATAACGGCACCTCGATGACCTCCAAGAACGTCGCCACCCTGCTCACTGACCTGAACATCACCCGCAGCCATTCCCGCCCGCACGTCTCCAACGACAACCCGTTCTCCGAGGCGGCATTGCCGGGTAGCGGGCAGGGATCTCACCTGCCCGCCCCCACAGATCCGGACGTGAGCCTCTCGGCTCATCCGGCTCGTGCCGTCCAGTCCTTCGGTCAGTACCGCAGCGCCCAGTGCGCGAACAGCCGGGGTGCCAGTTCCCTGACGTCTTCCAGCCATTCACGCGCTCTTTTGTCGCTGCGTTCCAGCCGCTTGTACTTCCTCTGTGCCCAGCGCATCAGATGGCGGTCGATGCGCTCGCAAAGCGGGATCACCCTGCTCGGGTAGAACACGGTGAAATAGTTGAACCAGCCTCGCAGGACCGGGTTCAGCCATCGTGCGATCTCGCTGAGTGTCTGAGTCGTGCGACGGTGGATCCGCCAGGACGCGATCTTGCGGCTCAGCCCGGTTAGCTTCTCCGGGGCGACCGCAGGCAAGAATCCGGTGTAAACCTGCTTCCGGTTCCTGTCGAAGGCCATCCGGGGACGGAACTCATACCCGCAGAACGTGAACGTCACCTGGTCGAATTCCTGGCGGCGCCTGCTGTCCTTGCAATATACGAGCTTCGTCTTCCCGGGATGAAGTTCCAGCCCGATATCAGCGAGCCGTCCTCCGATTGCCTCGCGCACCTGGCGTGCCTGCCGTTCAGTCACGCAATGGATCACCGCATCGTCCGCGAAACGCTCGAACGTGATTGCCGGGAATTCCCGCGACATCCACATGTCGAATCCGTAATGCAGAAACAAATTAGCGAGCAACGGGGAAATAGGGCCGCCTTGCGGCGTCCCTTTCGTCCGGGCCTTGAGGGTGCCGTCGGGCATCAGCATCGGCGCTTTAAGCCAGCGTTCCACGTATAGCATGACCCATTTCGAGTCCGTGTGCCGCTCGACCGCCTTCAGCATCAGATCCCATGACACAGAGTCAAAGAAGGCCTTGACGTCCAGATCAACGACCCAGTCCTTCCTGAAGCACCTTTCCCGGCACGTCCTGACCGCATCTATCGGAGACCTTCCGGGGCGGTAGCCGTAGGAGTCGTAGTGGAATACCTTCTCCACGTCCGGCTCCAGTGCCATGACCGCCGCTGTCTGCGCCACCCTGTCGACCACGTTCGGAATGCCGAGAACCCTCGTTCCGCCCTTCTTGGGTATCTCCACCGCGCGGACCGGACCGGGAAAATAACTACCCGAGGACATGCGATTCCACAGTTTGTAGAGGTTATCTTTCAGCCTCTCCTCGAACTGCCCGATCGTCACCCCGTCGGCCCCGGCCGCTCCTCCGTTCTCTTTCACTTTCAGCCACGCACCCCACACCAGGCTTTTGGGGATGTCATGTGACTTGACCTCAGACTTCGGCTCACTCATGCGATTCCTCCCTTGCCGGTTGATCACATTCGCTTACCAGGACAGCCCCGCCCCTTGGCTCCGCCCCCACTGCGATACGCGGGAACTTCACAGCTACTACGGGCGAGTCCGCCAGCGTGTCCCGCATCGGTACTCTGCTCCTCCCGGATTTCGCCGGTTGGAGTCCTCCCTCTCGCCGCCATTGACCAGCGGCAGTATCGGGACACGCCTTCACACGTTCCATACGAGAGCCTGGTCCGGGCTCATGCTGCCTATATGCCGGAGACCACCTGGGCAGTAAACGGGTATCCCCCAGACTCATCCCGGGGAGGTCTTGCGGCCCCGGTTTCGATCTCATCTGACTTCATTTCGACACGTCAACGGCAGAGGGCTCTCACCCATCGCTCATCTTCCCGGACCTCACCTGACGCGATCCAGTCACGCCTTTTCCCGCGACGTTCACCACAACGGTCTTCAGCCAATGCAGCTCGGGGTGGTTTAGAGCCTCTCCCCGCAGAGCGGCTCTGGAGGGCCAGCAACCTCCATCTCCCATACAGCACCGCGCTCAGTGAAGCGCCACCACTTCACCTCCCACGTTCGTGTTCACAACAAGACCCTCAAGTACTGCCCGGTCTTCCCCGGCACCTTCGCCGCCCTGGACGACGCACGCGCATTCAGCGACCTGTTCTTCACCTACTACAACAACGAGCACCGCCATTCCGGGATCGGGCTCCACACGCCAGCCTCGGTCCACGACGGTACCGCCTGGGCCATCCAGGCCCGCCGCCAGCAGGTCCTCGACGGCGCCTACGCCGCCCGCCCCGACCGGTTCCGCGGACGACGCCCGCTAGCCCCGGCCCTGCCCGCCAAGGTATGGATCAACAAACCCCGCACCACCATCGAGACCCAGGAGACCCGTCAGATAAATCCAGCCGCCTGATGTCTCAATGAGTTTGACAGGCTCCGCCATCCCCCCAGCCCAAGGGCGCGCTCCGCGCGCCACCACCGACTCACATACCGCGCCGACCCGGCGCACACGGAAACCAGCACCCCCGCCGCCGGCACCCCGGTACCGCAACGACCCACCAGCGAGGAAACGCCCTGGACACGGCACGAGCCCCGCAGCCCAGGCTGGCCCAGCGGAAGGGCACCCCCGGACACCGAAAGGCCTGCCAGCATCACCCCGCACTACAGGTCAAGATCGCACTTACGCACGTTTCACCAGGCCAGCGAACCTGCGCCATGCACCCGGCGTGAACATCAGCACGGGGCCAGCACGGTCCTGGGTGTCACGGACCAGCACACGGTCACCGTGATCGGCCACCTCGACGCAGCCGCCATTCGAGGCGCTGTAGCTGGCCTTACGCCAGTTCAAAGACTCCATCGTTCACCTGCTTTTTCCAGAAGGTCCCGGGTCTGCGTCCACGGTAGCGCGTCCGCGCGCAGGCCATCGAACACGCGGACAGCACGCGCTATCAGGTCCGGATCGGTGTACACGCCGCCCTTGACGATCGAGTCCGTGTAAGCCGCTACATCGGTCGTCCCTTCCGTCGCCACGGCGAATGCCCCTCCTAGCCCCCCGGCCACCCCCGGTATGTCCGGCACGATCTGGATCATGACCGACGGCCGGCCGCCCACGGCCAGAAGGTGTCCTATCTGCTCACACATCACGGACGCATCGCCTACCTCACGATTCAGCACCGATCCGAGGATCACGACGCGCAGTTCAGCAACGCCCAGGAGGGCTTGCCGGGCTAGCCGGGTCGCCAGGTTAGCTTCCGCGCTGCCGCTGTCAGGTTTCCACGCGAACACCGCTCTGGCGTACGACTCCACCTGGAGCAGGCCAGGGACAAGCAACGGCTCAAACCAGCGGATCATGCTAGCGCGGGCCTCGATGTCCGCCCATTTCGCGAACCAGCCGGGCGGACCGGACCGTGCCCGCTGCGCCAGGTCGGTCAGCACATCCAGGCCGGCACCCGTCGCTCCCGCCCAGGCCGCCAGGACCGCGTCACTGGGCACCGGGTGAGCCGGGTTCTCCGCCTTGGTGATCACCGGACGGGACACGTTCAGCTTCCGCGCCAGTTCGCCATGCGACACATAGCCGGCATCGGTACGGGACTTACGGAGAATGCCGGCCAGCTGTTCCCTCGGTGTCGCCATGGTGCGCACCTTTCGTTACCGGGTTCCATCCCGGGTCGGTAGCGGGATAACTACTCCCCGATTCTTTCACCGGCCTGACAGGTTGGATAGCGAGATCATGCCAGCCATCCCGGAGTTTAGGAACACCACTCATGGCCACAGCAACGGCAAGGACGTACAGCGGCACATTCAGCGGGCGGGCCGAGGAGGCCAGCCGCGTCCGCCGCGAAATCGCTGGCTATCTGGGCACCTGCCCGGTCACCGACGCCCTGGTGCTCATCGCCAGCGAACTGGCCACCAACAGCATCCTGCACACACGCTCACGCGGGCAATCCTTCCGGGTCCGCTGCGAGCTGTCCCCCGGCACCGCCCGGATCGAAGTCCAGGACATGGGCGGCCCCTGGCGGCACCGCCCACCCGGTGACCGGCCCCACGGCCTCGCCATCATCGCAGCGCTCACCGGCCCCGGCGGGTGGGGAACCCACGCCGACGGTGGCGGAACCCGCACCGTGTGGGCCCGGCTGTCCTGGGAGCCGGGCGCATGACCCGCAAGATCCCGGCGGAGCAGTGCGCCGCGATCGGCGCGAACATCCGCGCCCTGCGCCAGCGCAACGGCTGGACCCAGGCCCGGCTCGGCCAGCTGATGGGCTGGGACGCCTCCACCGTGTGCGCCGCCGAAGGCCACCGCAACGGCCGGCAACGGCGCTTCACCACCACCGACCTCATCCGGCTGGCCGCCATCTTCGGCACCCCCCCATCACAGCTCATGATCCGCTGCGCCACCTGCGGCAACCACCCGCCAGCCGGGTTCGCCTGCCTGACCTGCGGAGCCATCCCCAGCACCGGCCGCCCGGCCGCGCCCGCCCTCCTCCAGCCCGGACAGCACCATCATGCGGCGGCACGCAGATGAGCACCCGCGTCGACGGCGCCACCGTCCTGGTCATGGTCACCGTCCGCGCCACCCTCAGCGCCGGGCCGGTCCACCTCACCCTGTCCGCCCGCGAGGGCCCGGCACCGGGAACCTGGCGGTACAACCTCACCGACGGCCCCGACCACCGCGCGGCCGGCGGGCGCGTCGCCGGGATGACAGACCACCTGGACGTCCTCCGGTACGCCGCCGCCATCAGCGCCGCCGGCTACCAGCCCGGCACCCCCGAACGAGGCCTGCTGGAACAATTCGCCGCCAGCCAGGACTGATCAGCCCAGATCCCCGCCACGCTCACCAGGGCGGCCGTCCCTGGCGAGCCCCGGTTCCCGATTCTCACCGCCACCGGCAGCGCCGCCAGCGATGACAGCTTCCTTACGGACACCGCGCGGCACCCCCGCGCGGCGGCACCCTGCCGCACAATCGTCATCACATACCGTGTCCTTACGGGCACTCGGTGCACCTGACGTCTCGTGTGACTGCGGAGGACGATGGGAAGGCCCGCGGAACCGCCGTACGCCACCGGCCCGCCGTGCCAGGTACCCGCCGTGAAGAGGCCGTGCCTGGTGCCGCTCTGTGCGGTTCTTTACCCACCTCCCAGGCACGGGACCCTCGCCGGGCAAGTCCGGGGGGCCTGGCCGGGCCAACCAGGGGCGGTCCGCAAGCGGCCCGGCCCCGCCAGCGAGCGTAAGGCCCCCCGGCCATGCCCGGCCCCGCACCAGGCAGGACACCGGCCAAACAACCGCCCGCCGCTCCCCGCCCCCACCACCGGCCCCGCCATCACCGCACCCGCCGCAAACGAGGTGACCCAATGCCCGGCACCCGGAAACACCAGGAAAACCACGACAGCCATTCACCGGGAATTAACAGCACCACCAGAAATGTCACCCCGCCCGACACGAGCACGCGATCGACTGAATCTATCATCAAGCCAGAAAATTCCTCTGACCAGGAAGAACACGGCAGTAATTCATTGGGTATAATGGCCGGCCCGCGTATTATCAGCTATAATCTAGGGGAGGGGGAAAGGCCCGGCGGGATGAAAGTCCGGTTCAAGATCCGGGTCGAGAAAGGGAAGAAAGCCGCCGCGCTGAACGCGCAGCAGGCCCAGGCAATAAAGGAGCTACTCCAATGGGCACGCCAGCACAGAACACCCTCATGAGGCCCGCCGAGCCCGGCACCCCGGCGGCGGCCGCCGAGCCGGTGCCCGTGGCGATCCTGGCCCGGACCTCCACCCGGATCCTGCAAGACCCCTACGCCTCCCTGTCCCGGCAGGTCCGCGCCTGCCAGGCATGGATACCCGCAGGCTGGTACGTCGCCGGGTACTACTGGGACATCGAATCGGGCAGTATCGACCTGGAAGACCGCAGCCAGGGAGACGCCTACCAGCAGTTCATGCAAGCGGGCATCCCCCGCGACGGCGGGATGGCCGACCTGCTCACCGAAGCCAAAGCCCCAATCCCCCGGTTCGCCGCCGTCATCTGCGAAGACATCGAACGGTCCGCCCGCGACACGTTCAACGCGCTGAAACTGGAAAAAGCGCTGTCCCGGCAAGGCATCCCCCTGTTCGCCACCGACGAGCCCGCCTCCATCGAAGGGATCAACGCGACCACCGTCCTGGTCCGCCGGGTCAAACAGGGCGTGGCCGAGTGGTACCGGCTCCAGCTCAAGGAAAAAGCGTGGAAAGGACTGGAAGAACACGCCCTCGCCGGGTGGAACACCGGCCCCGCCGCCTACGGGTACCTCGCGGAGAAAGTCCCGCACCCCGCACCCGGCAAAGCGGCCCAGGGGATGACGAAAAGCCGGCTGGTGATAGACCCGGTACGCGGGCCCGTCGTCACCCAGATCTTCGAGTGGCGCGTCACCGGCAAGCTGTCCATCCCCGCGATCGTGGCCCGGCTCAACGCCGACCCCGCCGCCTACCCCGCCCTAGATGCCCGGGGATGGATCAAGACGACCGTCACCGCGATCCTGGCCAACCCGAAATACACCGGGTACATGGTGTTCGGCCGGACCCGCACCACCAGCACCGGCCGACGGGGACACCGCGTCCCACCCGCGCAGTGGATCTGGTCACCCGAACCCGTCCACCCCCCGCTGGTCGACCGGGACACCTGGGACCAAGCCCAGGCCACCGGCGCGCAGCGCGGCAACGTCCGCGACCCCGAGATGCCCACCAGCCAGCCCGGACGGCGGTACCTCCTGCGGTCCCGGATCCGGTGCCGGATCTGCCACCGGCGCATGCGCGGCATCGCCCGGCCCACCCGCACCGGGACCACCTACCTCTACTACACCTGCCCGCACGACCCCGGCAACCGCCGGCACACCGCCGCCTACCCCGACCACCCCCACGTCTCGGTCCGCGAAGACACCCTCCTCGACGCCCTGGCCGGGTTCTTCGACCAGTACATCTTCGGCTACGACCGCGCCGCCCTGCTGGCCGCTCAGCTCCCCGCCACCGACGCCGGGCACGCCGAAGCCCAGGCCCGCAAGGTTGCCCGCCTCACCACCCAGCTAGCCCGGATCGACGCCGCCGAACGCGGGCTGATCTCCGAGCTGGAAGCACCCGCTGACCCCGGCGACCCGGCAGCCGCCGCCTACCGGGCCCGGATCCGGGCCCGCTACGCCGAGCTGTACACCGAGCGGACCCGCACCGAAACCGACCTCGCCGCCCTCCAGGCCACCACCACCCCCGGCAACGACCTCACCCTGCTCGACGACCTGCCGTTCGCCGCCAGCGTGCTACCCAGCGCCCCCGGCAAGATCAAGCAAGCCCTGTTCACCGCGTTCGACATCCACGCCCTGTACAACAACGACGACAACCAGGTCACCATCTGGGCCACCATCACCGCAGACACCCCCCGCACCATCACAGCCCTGCTCAACGATCCCCGCACCGACGACGACACCGGCCAGCCCGGCAACCCGCCCACCAGCCCAAACATCATTTCCCAGTTGGGACAAGACACCCCCGCAACAACAACGGACCATCGTTGTGGCCGGCCCGGGGCTGACGGCGGCTGGAAGCGGGGCGGACGTTACTTGCCGCGGCTCTAGATACCCGGTTCGGGGGCGATGCCGCGTCCCGTGAGAAAGACCTCGCCGATTTCTTGTACCCCGTGCGGGATATCGTGCGTGATGCGGGCCGGGCCGTCCGAGTTCGCGTGGAAGATAGGGCTCTTGCGGAGGATTAGGGTAGTCATGGGGTACCAAAGTCTCCAGGTGAGCCGAATATTCCACGATCTTTTTCGAGAATTGTGACGGGTGGGTCCGGGAACGGCGGCTGGGGTGCGGCGCTCCGGGCCCTGAGAGCGTGACCGTCGCTTCGATGGGAATCACACCGGCCGGGGGGAGTCCGGGGATGCGAGGCAGCCGCGACTGCGCGATCCTGGCATCGGATGAAAGCCTCTGAGATGCTGGTGCTGCTGGCCGCCGGAACGCTGGGCGGCATCTTCAGCACGGTGGTCAGCATCGCATCGTTGGTCAGCTACCCGGTGCTGCTCGCACTCGGGGTGCCACCGCTGGCGGCCAACATGACCAACACCGTGTCGCTCGTGCTCACCGGCGCCGGATCGGTCGCGAGTTCCAGGCCGGAACTCGCCGGCCAGGGGCGGCGGGTGCTCCGGCTCGGCGTGATCACCGCAGTCGGCGGCGCGGCCGGGGCGAGCGTGCTGCTTGTGACCCCGGCCAGTACCTTCACCGTCGTGGTGCCGGTGCTGATCGGGGCCGCCTCGGTGGTGCTCCTGGCTCAGCCCAAGCTCAGGAAGGCGGCCCAGGCACCGGGGGTGGGACATCCGCTGGCCTACGGCATCGCCCTGTTCGCCGTGGCGATGTACGTCGGTTATTTCGGTGCCGCCGCAGGGATCATGTTGCTGGTGGTGCTCAGCACGATGATTGAGGAATCTCTGGTCAAGGTCAACGCGGTGAAGAACGCCGTCTCGGGCATGGCGAATGCCATGGCGGCCGTGTGCTTCGCGTTGTTCGGTGACGTCAGATGGATGCTTGTTGCGCCGCTGGCCGCGGGTTTTCTCGTTGGCGGCTGGATCGGGCCCAAGATTGCCCGGAAGGTGCCGGCCGGAGCACTCCGCGTCGTCGTCAGCCTGTGCGGCATCGGCCTCGCGGTGAAACTCGGCATGAGCGCTTACCGCTGACGACTGCCGGTATGGCCGTAAAAATAAATATGGTGCTCATGATGCCTGTTGCCATGGCAAACTACTTCACATACTAAGCCAGAGTAGTTTACTCTGTGCAAGTGAGTCGGCACAGAAGGTGATATCTCACCTTCTGTGCCCACGACGGCGGTCAACTCGCACCGGGGGTCGCAGTATCCGGCCGCGTGCCTCGCGGCACAGGGATGCGGGCGGTTCCCTCGCGGGTCAGTAAGGAGTCTCGGGCATGGCAGCGCTACTCGTAGTTGTCATTATCGGCGTCGGCTACCTCGTGTCGACGCGGATTCACCCGCTCAAAAAATGCCCCACCTGCAACATGTCAGGCCGGCACTTCGGCAGCGTCTACAAGGGCTCGTACCGGCGCTGCCGCCGGTGCGACGGCAGCGGCCGCCGCGACCGGGTCGGCACCAAGGTCTTCTGGGGCGGCACCAAACACACCGGGGTCTTCCCGAAGAAATAGCGCGCGTGCGGCTATCCGGCGGGCCGGCCCACTATGGCATCACGAGGACCTTGCCGACTGCGCCGCCTTCGGCGGCCTCGTGGGCGGCGGCGGTGTCATCCAGCGAAAACTTGTGCACGGGCAGGCCGGTCAGGTCCCCGGCGGCCAGCGCGGCCGTGATGTCGGCGGCGGCCAGGTCAAGCGCCGCCGCCGCCACGCCGTAGAGCAGGACGAACTTCAGGTTGACGTTGGCCGACATGCAGGCGCGCACCGGTAGCTCCGGATCGGAGGGCTCGGCCGCGTAGGTCACGATGGTGGCGAGCGGCCGCGCCAGCGCCAGGTCGAGCGCGAGGTTGGCGCCAAGCGCCAGCTCGATCACCCGGTCGACAGCGGGAGTGAAGGCCTGGATCTGCTGGACGGCGTCGGAGGAGCGGTAGTTGACCACCAGGTCCGCGCCCGCTTTCTCGGCCAGCGCGGCCTTCTCCGGGCTGCTCACGGTGGTGACCACACGAGCCCCGGCCCGTTTGGCCAATTCAATGGCGAAGTGCCCCACCGCCCCTGCACCTCCGGCCACCAGAACCGTCTGGCCGGCCACCGGGCCATCGGCGAACAAGCAGTAGTGCGCGGTCATGGCCGGGACGCCAAGCGAGGCCCCGAGTTCGAACGAGGCGCGCTCGGGCAGCGGCGTCGCGTGCCGCTCGGGTACGACGCTCCACTCGGCGGCGGTGCCCCACCGTGAGCCTGCCGCCGCGAGCCACAGCCAGACCCGCTCACCGGCACGCCCGGGATCCACCCCCGGACCGACCGCCTCGATGACGCCGGCCCCATCTTGATGCGGGATCTGGAAGTCATCGATGGGCCGGGGCGTCATCCCCGCGCGGGCCTTGTAGTCGGTGGGATTGACCCCCGAGGCGTGCACCCGGACCAGGACCTCACCCGGTCCCGGTTCTGGCCTGCTGATCTCCTCCACCCGCAGCACCTCGGCCGCCGGGCCCGTGCTCCTGTACAAGCATGCCTTCATGGCTGCAGCGTAGCGCCCGGCCCAGGGCTCGGTAGGATCACCAGGCATGGAACAGCGGATTCTCGGCAGGACAGGCAGGCCGGTCTCTGTCATCGGGCTCGGCACCTGGCAGCTCGGCGCGGACTGGGGGAACGTGTCAGAGGCCGACGCGATGGAGGTGCTTCTGACGGCGGTCGAGTCGGGGGTCACGTTCTTCGACACGGCCGATGTTTACGGTGACGGGCGCAGCGAGCGGGTTATCGGCCGTTTCCTGTCAGGCAACGCCGGGCAGGGCATCACGGTCGCGACCAAAATGGGCCGCCGGGTGGACCAGCGGGAAGAGAACTACACGCTGGAGAACTTCCGCGCCTGGACCGACCGATCGCGGGTCAACCTCGGCACCGACCGGCTCGACCTCGTGCAGCTGCACTGCCCGCCGACGCCGGTCTTTTCCTCCGGCGCCGTGTACGACGCACTGGACACGCTGGTCACCGAGGAGCGTATCGCCGCCTACGGGGTGAGCGTGGAAACCTGCGACCAGGCGCTGGCGGCGATCGCGAGGCCGGGCGTGGCCAGCGTGCAGATCATCCTCAACGCGTTCAGGCGCAAGCCGCTTGAGCAGGTCCTGCCCGCCGCGGCCGCGGCCGGAGTCGGCATCATCGCCCGGGTCCCGCTCGCGTCGGGGCTGTTGTCCGGCCGGTACACCAAGGACACCACGTTCGCCGCCGATGATCATCGCAACTACAACGCCCGCGGTGAGGCGTTCGACGTCGGGGAGACGTTCTCTGGTGTCGGCTTCGAGGCCGGCGTCGAGGCGGCCAGGGAGTTCGCGGCCATCACCGGCCCGTTCCCGGGAACCCCTTCGCAGTGGGCCTTGCGCTGGGTTGTCCAGCAGCCAGGAGTGACCAGTGTGATTCCTGGTGCGCGTAACACCGACCAGGCCCGGCAGAATTCCGAGGCCGCTGACCTGCCCCCCCTGCCGCAGGCCGAACTCAACGCGATCGAGGGCCTGTACGACAAGTATTTCCGCGCCCAGCTACACGACCGCTGGTGACCTGAAGGACCACGCAGGCGTTTCACAGGGAATCCCCAGCTCACTCGGGGGACTTCTGAGCATCTTTAAAGCCCCTTCCCCTAGTGGCGCTGCACGTTCTGTATCACAATTGAGTATCGAAGCCGGTGATGGATACCCAAAACCCGGCACATGCGATCAAAACGATGGCAGGTGACCCAGGCAGGTGCGGTTGCGAGCAGGACGGACGGCCCTGGCCACGGCGCTCATCGTCGGGGTGATCGTTGCAGTCGCGCCCGCCAGCGGCGCGGCGGGCGACATCGCCACCGGCTTCGTCCGTGCCTTCAGGCACTTCACCTCGAGCTCGCGGAACGGGCAGGCGTTCGCCGGGACCCCGGCGACCGGGGCCCTGTTCGCCGTCTCCGGGGGGAAACTGAAGCAGCACTTCTGCACGGCCAGCGTGATCGACAGTCCGCACGGAGACCTGGTGATTACCGCGGCGCACTGCGCCACGACCAGCTCAGGCACCATCGCCTTCGTGCCCGGCTACGACGCAAGCACGCCTCCGTACGGGGTGTGGACGGTGACCAAGATCTACGTGGACCAGGCCTGGAAGTCAGCCCAGAACCCCGACGACGACGTGGCCTTTCTCCGGGTCAGCCAGCCGGGCTCGGGGCTGCCGATCCAGGACGTGACCGGAGCGGACAAGCTCGCCACCGGTGCGCCTGCCGCCCGTCAGCTGGTTCAGGTGATCGGCTACCCGGACACCACCAACCAGCCGATCATCTGCCAGAACTGGCTCAAGGAGCCGATGGCCGACCAGCTCGAGTTCGACTGCGGCGCCTACACCGACGGGACGAGCGGCGGGCCGTTCCTCGCCGATGTCGACACCGCGACCGGTCAGGGCACGGTGATCGGGGTGATCGGCGGGTACGAGCAGGGCGGCGATACACCCCAGGTCTCGTATTCGGCCGTGCTCGGCACGAACGTCGCGGCCTTGTTCGCCACGGCCGTAGCGGGCGGCTGAGGGACCCTACGGTTTGCGGGCGACAAGGGCATAGCAGAAGAATTCCTCCGGCCGCGGCGGCATATCCGCGTCCGGCTCCGGGTGCCACTGAGGTGTCCACACCAGGCCGGGTTCGACGAGGTCCAGCCCGCGGGTCAGGGCCAGGACGTCATCGTGGCCGCGGACATGCACCTGCGCCGTGGCGGTGTCGTACACCTTGGCCGCCTCCCTAACCGCGGGATTCCCATCCGCGGTGGCATGCGAAAGGGCCACATAGCTGCCCGAGGGAAAGGGCGCGAGCAGCTCGGCGATGAGCGTAGCGGGGGCGTCCGCGGCGGAGATGAAGGGCAGGACCGCGACGAGCAAGATGGCGACAGGCGCAGTGAAATCTATCAGCCGCCGCAGCTCGGGGTCGGCCAGGATCTCGGCGGGAACGCGCAGGTCACGCTCGATGATGACCGCGTTGGGCACGCCGTGCAGTATGTTCCTGCCGTGCGCGAGCACCACCGGGTCGTTGTCGACATAAACGATCCGGGTCGCCGGGTCGGCCTGGGTCGCCACATCGTATACATTCTCCCTGGCGGGCAGCCCGGTGCCTATGTCAATCAGCTGGCGGATCCCGGCGTCGCGGACCAGGAAAGTCACCGCCCGGCGCAGAAAAGTGCGGTTCCATTCAGCGGCCTGGCGGCCGTTCGGCAGCTGGGCCGCGATTTCCTCTCCGGCCTGCCGGTCAGCCGGATAATTGTCTTTCCCGCCGAGCAGGTAGTCGTAAATGCGGGCGGGGCTCGGAATATCCGGCCGGAATGTCGTCCGCCAGTCGTCGCTTTCATTAGCACCTGCTCCGCTCATCGGTGTCCGGTGTCCTTTCTTCCGGGCACGGCTCCCGGGCTGCAGCGCAAGGAACCGGCGCCGTCGTCGCCTGGCCCAGCTCGCCGGGCCGGCGGGCCCCCGAGCCGGCGCGTGCGAACACCAGCGGGAGCAGTCATTAATGTTCCCAGCCGGACACAGCTGTCTGGTGACAGATGTGTCCAAGACAGCTCGGCAAGCAGCCAATATGGGGGCTGACGTGCAATCCCATGTGCGATACCATGGTTATTACCGAAGAAAGATGGCAACGGCTTGCGACGCAATTGCAAGAGGCAATTCCGCGGCGAGACGATGATCCTGGAGGGGCCGTGCCCGAGCCGACCGAGGGGCCCACCGTGCTGCGCATTCTGCTGGGCAGCCAGCTGCGGCGGTTCAGGGAAAGCCGGGGCATCACGGCCCAGGCCGCGGCCCGCGCCATCCGCGGCTCGGAGTCCAAGATCAGCCGCATCGAGCTCGGCCGGAACGCTATCCGCGAGATCGACGTGCTCGACCTGCTCACCTTCTACGGCGTCGGCGCGGTCGAGCGAGAGCAGCTGCTGAGCCTGGCCGAGCAGGCCAACCGGCCCGGCTGGTGGCACAGGTACAACGACATCCTGCCTGACTGGTTCCAGCCCTACGTCGGGATGGAAGAGGCCGCGACCTCGATCCGCGTGTACGAGCCGCAGCTGGTACCCGGGCTGCTGCAGACGCAGCAGTACACGGCCGCCGTCCTCAGGTTCTGCGACATCCCGGTCGGCGAGGCCGACCGGCATATCATCTTGCGCAAGGAACGGCAGCGCCGGTTCACCGAGGGACGGCTCAAGCTCTGGGTGATCATCGAGGAGACCGCGCTGCGGCGGCCGGTGGGAAGCAAGCAAATCCTGCTCGACCAGCTTCGCTACCTGCTCAGCCTCAGCAGCAGGCAGAATCTCACCCTGCAGATCATTCCGGCCGGCCTGGGCGGTCATGCCGTCCAGAGCGGATTCACCATCCTGCGGTTCAGCGAGGCCGACCTTCCGGACGTGGCCTACCTGGAACATCTCACCAGCGCTCTGTACTTCGACAAGAAATCGGATGTTGACCGCTACCTGCTGGCCATGGAACGGCTCAGCGTGGTAAGCGCCAAGCCCAGCGAGACACCGCATATCCTCACCACGATTATCAGCCAGCTCGACACGAAGTTCCATGAGCATCAGGCCCTCCCCGGCCGCTAGCGCGCCGCTGCCGCGGCAAAACGGAGGGCGGTGGACGCTAGGCCCACCGCCCTCCTGTTCCTCCCCCCCAGACCATTCACCGATGGCGCCCGGTGAGGCTAAAGACGGGCGGGGCTGGAGCGGGTGGGCCCCGCCCGTCGTCCTCCACCGGCGCTATGGCGACGGGAAGGCTTAAACGACGGGAAGGTCGAATTCCCCGTTCTTCGCGCCGATGAGGAAACACTCCCACTCATGGCGGTTGAAGACATGGGGCAGCTGGGCGCGGTCCTTCGAATCTCTAACCGCCACTCCCCCTTCCGCCAGGTGCGCTATTTCGACGCAGCCTGCGGCACTGCTTGCGCTGCTCTTGAACCAGCGCAGACCGGTGAGGTCGGTATCCATCCGCCTCTCCCTTCCTTTTTGTTGTGTGATTGGTTTCCAGGAAAGTCGTCAACATCAGGCGAGCTCGCGGGCCGCTCGCTGGATCACCTCGACCGAGGCGGCCGGGGAAAGCGCCGCCGCCCGCATCCGGTCGAATGCCTCGGCGCACGCCCGGACCTCACGGTCTTTCTCCAGGTAAATCATGTTGCCCAGGGACTCGGTATAAGCCACGTCCGAATCCGTCCGCTCGGGAAACTCCAGGATGGTGAATTGCCCGAGCAGGCCCGCGTGGGCGCCCGATTCGAAGGATAGAACCTGCAGGGTCACATTGGGCCATCTGCTCGCCTGGACCAGGTGCTCGAGCTGGTGCCGCATGATCGCGGGACCGCCGATATTCCGCCTGATCGCGCTCTCGTCCAGGATGATCCAGACGTCAAGCGACGGATCGGTGTCGAGCAGCCGCTGCCGCTGCATGCGCAGGTCGACCGCCCGCTCGATCTGCTCCGCGCTGTCCCTCGGCCGCAGCTCGCGTAGCACCGTCAGGGCGTAGTCGGTGGTCTGCAGCAGGCCGTGGACCACGTGGGACTCGTAAACGCGCAGGCCCGAGGCCTCCGCTTCCAGCCCCACGTAGATGCCGAATCCGCTGGGCAGCACGTCGTCGTAGATCGACCACCAGCCCTTGCGGTGGCCCTCGCGGGCCATGTCGACCAG
>JBEKGC010000111.1:0-15773 GCA_050013055.1 Streptosporangiaceae bacterium | reverse complement strand
CGGGAGGACCTCGACTGGTGGGCGGCCGAGCTCGGGCGGCCGCTGCCCTCCGGCGTGTTCGGCGAGAACCTCACCACGCAGGGCGTGAACGTCAACGGCGCCCTGATCGGGGAGCGCTGGCGGGTGGGGCCCGACGTGATCCTGGAGGTATCGTGTCCGCGGATTCCGTGCCGGACCTTCGCAGGGTGGCTCGCCGAGACCGGCTGGGTCAAACGGTTCACCCGGGCCGCCCGGTCCGGGGCCTACCTGCGGGTCATCCAGCCCGGCGAGATCCAGGCCGGCGACCAGGTCGATATCGTGCACCGCCCCGACCACGACGTGAGCATCGAGGTGGTTTTCCGCGCGTTGACGCTCGAGCCCGAGCTGCTCCCCCGGCTCCTCGCCGCTGACGCCCTCCCCGCCGAGGAGCGCGAGCTGGCCCTCAGGCGCGCCGGGTGATTACCGGACGAGGGGCTTGGCTGCGGCGAGGAGGCACTCGGCCGGGGCGGAGGCGTCGAGCCAGCGGATGCGCGGGTCGCGGCGGAACCAGGATTCCTGGCGGCGGGCGAAGCGCCTGGTCGCCTTGACCGTCTCGGCGCGGGCTTCGGCCAGGGTGTACTCCCCGTCCAGGTAGCGCAGCAGCTGCTGGTAGCCAAGGGCGCGGCTCGCGGTCTTGCCCTCCCGCAGGCCCTGGCGGACGAGGCTTCTCACCTCGGCTTCCAGGCCCGCCTGCCACATGCGGTCGACCCGGGCGGCGATCCGCGCGTCCAGTTCGGGCCGGGGCAGCGTCAGGCCGATCTGGACCGCCGGACGGATCTGCTTATAGGTCGGCAAGGTGGCGCTGAACGGGCGTCCCGATAGCTCCATCACCTCAAGCGCACGCACGATCCGGCGGCCGTTGCCCGGCAGGATCGCGCCCGCCGCGGCCGGATCGAGCGCGGCCAGCCGGGCGTGCAGCACGGCCGCGCCCGCCCGGTCGAGCTCGGACTCCAGCCGGGCGCGGATACCAGGGTCCGTTCCGGGAAAATCAAGGTCGTCGAGGGCGGCCCGGACGTACAGGCCCGAGCCGCCGACGAGCACAGGGATCCGGCCGCGGGCCGCGATGTCCTCGATCGCGGTGCGGGCGAGCTTCTGGTAGTCGGCCACGTTCGCGGTCTGGGTCACCGGCCAGACGTCGAGCAGGTGATGCGGCACGCCCTGCTGGGCGGCCGCGGTCTCCTTCGCGGTGCCGATGTCCATGCCCCGGTAGAGCTGCATCGAGTCGGCGTTGACCACCTCGCCGCCCAGCGCCAGGGCCAGCGCGATGCCCAGCCCGGATTTGCCGGTGGCGGTGGCCCCCACCACGGCCACGAGGGGTGCGTCCATGCCCCTAGTGTGCCCGCCGCCAGGTGGCCACGACATAGCTGACCTCGAACGGCGCCGCCGCGTAGGCCAGCGTGGCGGTGAACTCCGGCCGGCCCGCCGCGCCGGCCAGGACCTGCCAGGCGGCCCGGCCCGCGACGAACAGGTCAGCGTCGGCGGCCGGGTCAAGCGCGGCCAGGGCGCCGGGGCTGGGCGCGGCCATGGCCGCCGCCACCGCCTCGTCGTAGCGGTCGGCGGCCGGGTCGCGGGCACCGGGGGCGCCGCGGGCCCGGCGGCCCGGGCCATCGCCCATGGCGAGCAGGGCCACCCGCGGGGCCAGGTCGGCGATCTTCTCCCCCAGCTCCAGGCACTCGGCCGGCGACGCGTCCGCCGCGATCCCCCACCAGGCGGCCCCGCTGACGTTGGCATCCTGGGTGAGCAGCCACCTGCCGATGGTCAGCGAGAGCGGGAGGGCGGGGGCCTGGTCATCGCCCCAGGGGACACCGTACCGGCGCAGGCTGCCCGGTGTCTGCGGCGGGTATTCCCCGGTGCGGCCGGCCCCGCCGACCACCACGATCATCTCGGGCGCCGCCGCGCTGAGCGTAGCCACCGCCTGATGACAAGCGGCGCGCAGCCGGGTGAGCTGGCCGGCGCCCGGGCCCGGGCCCGGCACCCCGGTGGCCGCGGGGATCAGCAGCGGCGGATGCGGGCAGACCGCCGCGGCGATCAGCACCGGCGTGGGTCCCGGCGGTCGCGGGCGCCCGGGGTCACCAGCCCGCTTTCGTAGGCGATGACGACGAGCTGGGCGCGGTCGTGCACGTTCAGCTTGGTCATGATGCGGCTGACATGGGTCTTGGCCGTCAGCGGGCTGAGGAACAGGCGGCCGGCGATCTCGTCGTTGGACAGGCCCTCGGCGACCAGGACCATCACCTCGCGTTCCCGTTCGGTCAGGCTGGCCAGGATCTGATCGCTGGGCGGCAGCGGTTCTGGGCGGCGGGCGAGGTCGGTGATGAGCCGGCGGGTCACGCCGGGCGACAGCAGCGCGTCGCCCCTGGCCACCACCCGCACCGCCTGCAGCAGGTCGGCCGGCTCGGTGTCCTTGACCAGGAACCCGCTGGCTCCGGCCCGGATGGCCTGATAGACGTACTCGTCGGACTCGAAGGTGGTCAAGATGATCACCTTGACCCCGGCCAGGTCATCGTCGGCGCTGATCCGCCGGGTGGCCTCCAGCCCGTCCACGCCGGGCATCCTGATGTCCATCAGCACGACGTCGGCGCGCGCACGGCGGGCCAGGTCCACCGCCTGGGCCCCATCGGTCGCCTCGCCGACCACCTGAAGGTCATCGGCGGCGTCGATAAGCACATGGAACCCGGCCCGGATCAGGGCCTGGTCATCGGCCAGCAAGACCCGGATCACGGCCGCACGTCCGGCCCGGCCCGGACGGCGGTGAGGGACGGCTCGGTGAGCGGAAGCCGGGCCACGACCCGGTAGCCGGATTGTACGGAACCGGATTGTACGGGGCCGGATTGTACGGTGCCGCCTACGGCTGCGGCCCGCTCGCGCATGCCGGCCAGCCCGAGGCCTGCGCTGGTGGCGTCGGCGGGCGGCCCCTGCCCGGTGTCGGTCACCTCGATCCGCAGTTCGTCCGCACCGTAGCTGAGGCAGACCGTGGCGGTGGCCGGGCCGGCGTGCCTGATGGCGTTGGTCAGCGACTCCTGGACGATGCGGTAGGCGGCCAGGTCCGCCGCGGCCGGCAGCGGGACCGGATCACCGGTCACCGTGACGGCCGTCTCGAGCCCGGCCCGGCGGGCACCGGTGACGAGCGCTTCGAGCTGGGCGAGGCCGGGCGCAGGCTCGGTGGGGTCGACGTCATCCGCCTGGCGCAGCACGTTCAAGATAGCGCGCAGCTCCCTCAGCCCTTCCTTGCTCGCGGCCTTGATCGCCTGCAGGGATTCGGCGGCGGTCTCCGGACGGGTGGACAGGACGTGGGCGGCCACCCCGGCCTGCACGTTGATGGTAGCCATGGTGTGCGCGACCACGTCATGCAGCTCCCTGGCGATGCGCAACCGTTCCTCGTCGACACGGCGGCGGGCGTCCTGCTCGGCCCGGTCCTGGATGGACGCGACGTAGGCACGCCGGTTGGCCACCGCGATGCCGGCCACCACCACGGCCGCGGTCATGAAGGGAAGTATGGTCACCCCGCCGCTGAAGGGCCCGAGCGGGTTGACCGCGATGCTGGCCGGGCCGAGCACCGCCAGCGTCCCCGCTCCGTAGGCCACCGCGCGCCGCACATCGGTCAGGCTGGCCACCGTGTAGACGGCAATCATCGGGGCCACGAGCACCGCGCCGTTCACGTAACCGAGAAGCGTGTAGACGGTGGCGGCGGCCACGGAGACGACGAGTACCGCGGCCGGCCACCGGCGCCGCCAGGTGAGTACCAGGCAGGCCACCGCGACGAGGGCCAGCGCGGCGGCGGGGGTACGCGGCAGGTGGTGACCGCCCTGAAAGTATGCGGTGGTGCTCGGATGGGCCTCGCCGTACGCGCCCCAGATCAGCACGCCGGTCACGGCCAGCGCCACGAGCGTGTCCCGCAGCGGCAGGACTCGCTCACGGTTCCGCCGCGAGGCCGCCATTGCTCCCATGACGCAAGCGTAGGCATGCGCGCGGCCGGTGTCGCCCTCCCCCGGTAGGCGGTGCGGCTACTCCCCGGGGAGTACACGGGGCCTGGCTCATCCCCGGGCGGTAGGGCCAAGTGACTGCCGCCGCGGGACGACCGGGCGGGGGGCCGGACGGCACGGTGGAGCTGCAGCTGGCGGAACCGCCGCCGGCCCGGCGACTTCGGAGGTCGCGATGCCCGCGCTTACCCGCTTCGTCCTTCGCCACAAGGCGCTCGTGACCCTGTTCTGGGTCGTCGTGGCGGCCCTTGGCGTGCTGACCATCAGCGGCACCACCCACCGGATGACCAACGACTTCGCCATGCCCGGGCAGTCGTTCAAGGTCGACAACCAGATTGCCAGCCAGTACGGCAACGGCGGCGACCAGGCTCCCTACCTGCCGGTGATCACCGTGGCGGCCGGGCAGAAGGTGACCGATCCCGCGGTGGCCGCGGCCACCGGCCGGGCGTTCGCCGCGCTGGCCCGGGCGATCCCTGACGTGCGGATCGCGGACTACGCGAGCACGCACGACCCGGCGTTCGTCACCCGCGACGGCCGGTCCACCTTCGCGCTGGTCTACACCGCCCCGGTGTCCGGTTTCGACGGCCCCGACCTGGGGCCCGCGGTCGAGCGGGCCGTGACGGCCGCCGTGCCCGCCGGATGGCACGTGGGGGTGACCGGCTCACCGCTGCTGGCCAACGGGCAGCCGTCCTCGTCCAAGGGCACGTCGGTCATGACCGAAGCGATGATCGGCTCCGTCGGCGCGCTTGTCATCCTGGCGCTCGTGTTCGCCAGCTTCCTGGCGCTGCTGCCGCTGCTCATCGGCGGGATCTCGGTGCTGGCCACGTTCTTGCTTGTCGGCGGCCTCACCGAGGTGACCGGGGTCAGCCAGATCGTCGAGTTCCTGATCGCGCTGATCGGGCTGGGCGTGGCCATCGACTACTCGCTGCTCGTGGTCAGCCGGTGGCGCGAGGAGCGGGCGGCGGGCCGGGGCAACGTGGCCGCCGTGACCGAGGCGATGCACCACGCGGGCCGGGCCGTGGTGTTCTCCGGCCTGACCGTGGCCATCGGGCTGCTGTCGATGATCGTCCTGCCGGTGCCCATGCTGCGCAGCGTCGGCTACGGCGGCGTACTCGTCCCGCTCATGTCCGTGGCCGTGGCCATCACCTTGCTGCCGGTGATCCTGGCGACCGTGGGCCCCCGCCTGGACTGGCCGCGACTGCGGACCGAGCGCCGCGCCAGCCCGGTATTCTCGGCCTGGGCCCGCGGCGTATACCGGCACCGCTGGCTGGCCGCGCTGGCCGGCCTGGGCATCCTGACCGCGCTGATGCTGCCCGCGCTGTCCCTGCACCTGGGCGAACCCGGCAGCTCCGCGCAGGCCACAAGCGGGCCCGCCCATGACGCGCTGGTCACGCTGACCGACGGCGGCGTCCCCTCGGGTGTGCTCACCCCGGTCGAGGTGCTGACCTCTGCCACGTCCGGTGCGCGCTCCTGGGCCGTGCTGGCCGCGGCGCGGGTGCCCGGTGTTTATGCCGCGGTCGCGCCGGCCACGCCGGACTACCGGCGGGGCGGGACCGCGATCGTCACCGTCATTCCCCGCGCGGAAAGCAGCGTGCCCGCTGGCCAGACAACGGTCGCCGCCTTGGAGCGTGCCCTGCTCGGCCGTTCGCAGGTGGTCGGCGTCGGCGGCGACGGCGCCTCGCTTATCGACTTCGACCACGCCGTCTACGGCGACTTCCCGCTCATGCTCGCCCTCATCAGCGTCGCCACCTTCTTGCTCCTGACCAGGGCCTTCCGTTCTGTGCTGCTGGCGGCCAAGGCCGTGGTGTTCAACCTGATCTCACTGACCGCCGCGTACGGCGTGCTCACCTGGGTCTGGCAGGACGGGCACGGATCTGGGACGCTGTGGGGCATCCCGGCCACCGGGGCCATCACGATGTGGGTGCCGCTGATGGTTTTCGCTTTCCTGTTCGGCCTGTCGATGGACTACGAGGTGTTCATCCTCACCCGCATCCGGGAGGCCTACGACACAAGCGGCGACGGCCGGCACGCGGTGGTTGAAGGCCTGGGCCGGACCGGGCGGCTGGTCACAAGCGCCGCGGCGATCTTGATGCTGAGCTTCCTTTCCATGTCCACCGGGCCGCAGACCGACCTGAAGATCCTGGCCACCGGGCTCGGCGCCGGCATCTTGATCGACGCGGTCGTGGTCCGCTGCCTGCTCGTCCCGGCGCTGATCGCGCTGTTCGGCCGGGCCAACTGGTGGCTGCCAGCGCCGATGGCCCGGCTGCTCCGGATCCAGGCACCGGCCAGGAACCAGGGTCGCCGAGCTGGAACGAGGGTCGCCGAGCTGGCATAATCCGCCCTGGTACGAGGCGTTAAAGGAGGGCCCGATGCGCGAATACCTGGACAACTCCGGGCGGCCGGACGTGCTGAGCGGCGGGGCCCGGATGATTCCGGTGGACACGCCGCGCGGCCGGTACCGGGTGTGGGTGAAGCGGACAGGGAATCACCCCGGCCTGCGGATGCTGCTCCTGCACGGCGGCCCGGGGTCGACGCACGAGTACCTGGAAGCCTGCGACAGCTACCTGCCCGCGGCGGGCATCGAGTACTACTACTACGACCAGCTCGGTTCCGGCTTCAGCGACCAGCCCGAGGAGCCTTCGCTGTGGGACCTGGACCGCTACGTCGACGAGGTGGAGCAGGTCCGCAGGGCGCTCGGGCTGGACCGGGACAACTTCATCTTGTTCGGCCATTCGTGGGGCGGGATCCTGGCCGTGGAATACGCGCTGCGGTACCAGGAGCACCTGCGCGGGCTGATCATCTCCAACATGATGGCGAGCGTCCCGGCCTATAACGCCTACGCCGAGCAGGTGCTGATGCCGGCCATGGATCAAGCGGCGCTGACCGAGATCAAGTCACTCGAGGCCAGCGGCGACATCGGCAATCCCAGGTACATGGAGCTGCTGACCGAGCAGCACTACGTCCACCACGTGCTGCGCATGCCGGCCGAGAGCTGGCCTGACCCGGTGGTGCGAGGCTTCGCGCATACCAACCAGGCGATCTACGTGTCCATGCAGGGGCCAAGCGAGCTCGGCATCAGCGCCGGCGCTCACCTGGCCCACTGGGACCGGACCGCGGAGCTGACCTCGATCGACGTGCCGGCGCTTGTCATCGGCGCCCGCCACGACACCATGGACCCGGGCCACATGGAGATGCTGGCCGGCCGCCTGCCGCGCGGACGGTACCTGTACTGCCCGGACGGCAGCCACATGGCCATGTATGACGATCAGGCGGTGTACTTCGCCGGCCTCGTCGACTTTCTGCGCAGCCTGCCGCGCCGGTAGCGGTAGCACCGGAGCCCGGCGCGGGACGGTCCTGCCGCGCCGGTAGCGGCCGCGCCGGAGCCCGGCGCCGGACGGTCAGTCTTCGCCGGAAAATCGCTCCCAGGCTGCCTGCTTCGAGGCGCCGACCGCCGCTCCGATCCGGGTCCAGCTGACGCCCCGGTCCCGCAAGCTGCCGACGTGGTCGTGCAGCGCGGGGCCGGGCGGCTGACGGCTGATGGCGGCAGCATCGGATCGCGGAAGCCTGTCTCCCCGGCGAGCAGATACCGCGCCCGCGACCCGGAGTGCGTGGTGGGTGGCGGGTGACCCGGAGTGCGTGGCGGGCGGCGCGCGACCCGGAGCGGGTGGCGTGTAACGCGTGGTGCGGGTGCGTGGTATGTGGCGCGCCAGCGCTTTATGATGCTCGTAACCGCGTAAAGCTCATGGAAGATTTGGCTCACGCGGAGCTTTTGGTGCCTTATAGGGCACCTTTTTCACCACTAAAGCCGAATCTTCCACCAAAATTTCTAACTTATCGTACCGGTGATCGAATTATGATGCTGGTGGGGCAGGTTGGGCTGGTGAGGTGGGGCGTGGACGGGTGCGGGCGGGCATACCGAGGAGAACGGGGGTTGCGGGGGCCTCGGGGGCCTCGGGGTTGGGGGGCGCGGCGGAGGCGGCTTGCCAGGCGTCGCCGGCCCGGGTGCGGCGGAGCGCGAGGGGGGCACCGTCGGCCAGCAGGTAATGGGGGGCGCCGCGGGTGACGGTAACGGTGACGATGTCGCCGGGACGCGGGGTGCCGGTGACGCGGGCCCCCGTGGCTTGGGACGCAGCGGCTTGGGACCCAGTGGCTTGGAGTGGGCTGGCTTGGAGTGGGCTGGCTTGGAGTGGGGGGTCGTTGGGTGCGGGGTGCGGGGTGAAGTGCACGAGGCGGTTGTCGCGGGCCCGGCCGGACATGCGGTGGGTGGCGGCGTCCTTGCGGCCTTCGCCCTCGGCCACCAGGACCTCCAGGCATGCGCCGGCCAGCTTCTGATTCTCCGCGTAGGTGGTTTCCTCGACCAGGGCGGTGAGCCGCTCGTAACGCTCTTGCACGGTGGCCGCCGGCACCTGGGCGTCCATGGTCGCGGCCGGGGTTCCCGGGCGGATGGAGTAGCGGAAGGTGAACGCGCCCGCGAACCTGGCCTCGCGCACCAGGTCCAGGGTGTCCTCGAAGTCCCGGTCGGTCTCACCGGGGAAGCCCACGATGATGTCGGTGGTGATGGCGGCATCAGGGATGCTGTCCCGGACCCGGTCCAGGATGGCCAGGTAGCGATCCCGCCGGTAGGCGCGGCGCATCGCCTTCAGCACGGTGTCGGAACCGGACTGCAGCGGCATGTGCAAGCTCGGCATGACGTTCGCGGTCTGCGCCATCGCCTCGATCACGTCGTCGGTGAAGTCCCGCGGGTGCGGGGAGGTGAAACGGACACGCTCCAGGCCTTCGATCTCGCCGCAGCGACGCAGCAGCTTGCCGAACGCTTGCCTGTCGCCGAACTCGGCGCCGTAGGAGTTCACGTTCTGGCCGAGCAGCGTGACCTCGATGACCCCGTCGGCCACCAGCGCCCGGATCTCGGCCAGGATGTCGCCGGGCCGGCGGTCCTTCTCCTTGCCCCGCAGGCTGGGCACAATGCAGAAGGTACAGGTGTTGTTGCAGCCCACCGAGATCGCGACCCAGGCCGAGTACGCGGACGCACGCCGGGCGGGCAGCAGCGAGGGGAACGTCTCGAGCGTCTCGGCGAACTCGACCTGCGCCTCGTTCCTGATCCGGGCCTGCTCGAGCAGGGCGGGCAGCGAACCCATGTTGTGCGTGCCGTAGACCACGTCGACCCACGGCGCACGCTGGGTGATCCTGGTTCGTTCCATCTGGGCCAGGCAGCCGCCCACCGCGATCTGCATGCCGTTCTTCTTCTGCGGCAGCAGGTGGCCCAGGTTGCCGTACAGCCGGTCGGCCGCATTCTCCCGGACCGCGCAGGTGTTGAACACCACCACGTCCGGGGTCTGCCCGTCAGGGGCGGGCTGGTAGCCCGCCTCGTCGAGCAGGCCGGCCAGGCGCTCGGAATCGTGCACGTTCATCTGGCACCCGTAGGTGCGAATCTGGTAGGTCCTGCCGCCTGCTGCCACACGACCAGGATAGAGGCCGGGCGCGCACGGAAGCGCCTGGTGATCACGCCGCCGATATCCGGCATGATGTTCGGTATGCAGATGACTACGGAAGCGGCACCTTTTGGTGAATGGCTCTCCCCCATCCAGGGCGCCGACGTCGCCCGCGAGCAGGTCAGGTTGTCGTTCCCGACGATCGACGCCGGCGGGGTCTGGTGGCAGGAGTCGAGGCCCGCCGAGGGCGGGCGGCTGGCTGTGGTCTGCCGGGGGCCGGACGCGATCAGCCGCGACGTGCTGCCGATGCCGTGGAACGCCAGGACTCGCGTGCACGAGTACGGTGGCCAGTCCTATCTGCCGGTGCCGGGCGGCCTGGTCTTTGCGAACTTTGCCGACCAGCGGCTGTACCGCTGCGCCGCGACCGGATCGGCGGTCCCCGAGCCGCTCACGCCTGCTCCCGGCCCGGATGCCACCGAACGGTTCGCCGACTTCGTGCTCGCTCCCGGCGGCGGCGAGGTGTGGTGCGTCAGGGAAAAGCACCTGGGCACCAGGATCCAGCGCGCGATCGTGGCGGTCCCGCTTGACGGCTCGGCGGCGGACGACGGCCGGGCCATCCGGATGCTGGTGTCCGGCTCGCACTTCTACGCCTGGCCGACCCCGTCGCCAGACGGCACCCGGATCGCCTGGATCTGCTGGGATCACCCCCGGATGCCCTGGGACGGCACCGAGCTGCGGGTCGCGGCGCTCGATGACACCGGACCCATCTCCGACCCGGGCCAGCAGCAGGTGGTCATGGGCGGCGACGCGGAGTCCGTGCTGGCCCCGGTCTGGCGCGACGACCGCAGCCTGTACGTCATCTCGGACCGTTCCGGGTGGTGGAACCTCTACCTGGCCGATCTGCTGAGCCTCCCGCGTGCGCTGTGCCCGCGGGAGGAGGAGTTCGCCGGGCCGCTGTGGCAGCTGGGCCTGAGACCGTACGCGGTGCTCGGCGACGGCCGTCTCGCCGTCACGCACGGAACCGGGGAGACGCACCTGGGAGTGCTCGACCCGGACTCCGGTGAGCTCACCGATCTCGACCTGCCGTACCAGGTGTTCGGGCCCGGGCTTTCCGCCTCCGGCCAGATCGTCGCCACGCTGGCGGGCGGCCCCACGGTACCGACGGCTGTCATCGAGGTCACGATCCCGCCCGCCCGGCCGGCCAGTCCGGCCGCCCCCGCCCCGTTCCGCGAGCTGAGCCGCGGCGAGGACTCGCGGCCGGACGCCGCCTACCTGCCGGTGCCGCAGGCCGCCCAGCTGACAGATCCCTCGGGCTCGGTCGTGCACGCGCTGGTCTACCCGCCGGCCAACCCCGCGTTCACGGGTCCGGACAGCGAGCTTGCGCCGTATATCGTCTGGGTGCACGGCGGCCCCACGGCTCAGGTCGTTCCCCGCCTCGACCTGGAAAAGGCCTTCTTCACCAGCCGGGGCATCGGGATCATCGACGTCAACTACGGCGGGTCAAGCGGATACGGCCGCGCGTACCGCGAACGTCTCCGCGGCCAGTGGGGCATCGTCGACGTGGCCGACGTGATGGCCGCGGCGCTCGCGCTGGCCGCGGCGGGCCAGGCGGACGGGAAACGGCTCGGCATCCGCGGCGGCTCGGCCGGCGGCTGGACGGCCCTGGCCGCGGTGACGTCCGGCATCAGCGGCAACGGACGGGGCGGCGACATCCGCGGTGTCTTCGCCGCGGCTACCTCCTACTTCGGCGTGGCCGACCTCAGGCAGTTCGCCGCGCAGACACACGACTTCGAATCCAGGTACCTCGACGGCCTCATCGGGCCGCTGCCCGAGTGCGAGGCGCTCTACACCGAGCGGGCCCCGGTCGGGCACGTGAACCACGCCACCTGCCCGGTGCTGCTGCTGCAAGGGCTCGACGACCCGGTCGTCCCGCCCGCGCAGGCCGAGTCGATCGCCGCTGACCTGGCCGCGCACGGCATCCCGTACGCCTACCTGACCTTCGCGGGCGAGTCACACGGCTTCAGGAAGGCGGAGAACATCGCGGCCAGCCTGGAGGCCGAGCTCTCCTTCTACGGCCAGATCATGGGGTTCACCCCGCCGGGCGTCCCGCCGGTGCCGCTGACCGGTGGCTGAAGAGCACGACACGGTGCTGCCTACTGAGCCTTCCTGACGCTGTCTATCGCCTCGAGGGTGAAGGAGAAGGTGGCACCGCCGCCGACAGCGCCCTGGGCCCAGATCCGTCCGCCGTGGCGCTCGATGATCCGCTGGACGCTGGCCAGGCCGATGCCGGTGCCGGGAAACTCGGCGGTGGTGTGGAGCCGCTGGAACGGCTGGAACAGCTTGTGCACATAGGCGGGATCGAAGCCGGCCCCGTTGTCGCGCACATAGCAGCAGATCTTGGCAGCATCCTGGTCACGGGCGGTGGCGAACTCGATGGTGGCGTCGTCGCGCCCGGCGGTGAACTTCCAGGCGTTCTCGACCAGGTTCTCGAGCGCGACGCGGATGAGAGTCCGGTCGGCGGCTACCCAGACGCCGTCCTGGATGGCGAAGCTGACCCGGCGACCAGGATTATCGGAACGCAGGTCGGCGGCGATCGCGGTGACCTCCGCGCTGAGGTCGACGGGGGCGAGGTTCATGTCGGTCCGCGAAACCTGCGACAGCCGCAGCAGGTCATCGATGATCATGCCCATCCGCTCGCTCGCCGCCTGGATGCGCGCGGAGTAGTCGCGGCCGGTTTCGCCAAGAAGCTCGCCGTACTCCTCGACCAGCGCTTGGCCGAACCCGTTGATCCCGCGCAACGGGGTCCGCAGGTCATGGGCGACGGAGTAGCTGAACGCCTGCAGATCCTTGTTCGACCGCTCCAGTTCGGCCGTGCGCTGCTTGACGCGGGCCTCGAGTTCGACGGTGAGCGCGCGGACCTCGGCTTCGGCTTCACGCTGTGCGGTGATGTCGCGCACGGTAGCGATGTACAGCAGCGGGCTGCCGTCTCGATTGCGGACCAGGCTCCGTTGCACCTCACCCCAGACGACGCCACCATCCTTCCGCACGAACCGTCTCTCCGTCGAATAGGTGTTGATCTCTCCGGACCGGAGGCGTTGCATGCTGGCGGGATCGGCCTCGACATCGCCGGGATAGATGGAGTCCTCAAGCCATCGGATGGACAGCACCTCGTCGGCGGTGTAGCCGATGAACTGGCAGAAGGATTGGTTGATCCGGACTACGTCGAAGTTGAGCGCCACCTCGGCGATGCCGATGGGGGTGTTGTCGAACAGGATGCGGAGCCGCTCTTCCGACGCGCCCAGCGCGGCCTGCAAGCGCTCGGTCTCGGTGATGTCGCGCGCTGACACGAGGACCCCGAGTACCTGCCCGGACGGGTCGCGGTAGACCGCGGCGCTACAGAGCACCGATACGGTCTGCCCGTCGCGGTGGCGCAGCTTCAGCGGGTAGTCCCGCACGCTGCCATCGGCGAAGGCCAGCTGATAGGCGGCCCGGGCCAGGTCTGGCCCGGTGAAGTAGCCGCTGAACCCGGTGCCGAGCAGCTCCGCTCGCCCGTACCCGGTCGCCTGCTCGGTGGCGGCGTTGACGTCGCTGATCGCGCCATCCCGGCCGACCGCGAACATCGGGTTCAGGCTGGCCTCGATCAGGCTCCGGTTGTAGGCGTCCGAGGCACGGATCTCGTCCTCGGCCTGCTTCCTTTCTGTGATGTCCTGGCAGATCCCCAGCATCCGTCCCGGCGCGCCCGCCTCGTCCCGCTCCACCACCGCGGCCTGCAGGACCCACCGCAGCGAGCCGTCGGGGCGGATGATCCGATGCTCGGTCTGGTAAGGATGGCCGCCCGCCAGCGCCGCCGTGATCGCCGCGGTGACCATCGGCAGGTCGTCCGGGTGGACAAGGCGGGCGAGAGTCGCTGCCCTCCCGTCGAACTGCGCCGGGTCCAGCCCGTAGATCCGATGGGCCTGCGGCGACCAGGTGATCATGTCCTCTTGATCCGGAGCCAGCACCCACCAGCCGAGTCCGAGGGATTCTTGCGCCTGCTCGAGGAAGGCGTTCTGCTCGCGCAGCGCATCGTGCGCCTCGGCCGCCCGGGCCTCCGCGGCGTGCTGCGCGGTGAGATCGGTCAGCACCAGACACCGCAGGAGCATCCCGTCGAGATCGAAGCCGCTGACCGCCAGCAGGACAGGCACGATCGTGCCGCCCGATCCGGTCAGGTCCACCTCGCCACGGGCGCTCTGGCCCGCGCCGACATCGAGCAGCCGGGCGAACCGGGGGTGATGGGCGGCTGGAATCAGGTCACGCACCGGGGTCCCGATGAGCTCCGAGGCGTTCTGGCCGGTCATCGAGCCGAGCCGGGGGTTGGCGTCGAGGATGACCCCGCGGGGGGAGACGGTGGCGGTGCCTTCGTTCATCGCCTCGACGATGAGCCGGTAGGGGCGGTCGGCGGTGGCGAGGGCGTATACCTGTTGCTGTCCGGGCGGACCGATGATCAGCGAGTCGACGTCACCGGTCCTGATCGCCTCGATCGTCTGCTGCAACTCGCGCAGTTGGGCCCGCACCTCGGCCAGCTCGGCGCTGTCCCCCTGGCGGCTTTCCCCGGGCGGTACCGTGGCGGGGCGGCTCGGACCCGCAGCCTTCGGAGCCGGCGACCTGGCCATGTCCTTACTCGTCTTCGTCAGGGTCTTCACCGTTAATTCCGGTTATTGTGGCGTGGCCGATGTCAAGGACGAGCCGCACCCAGGAAGGGTCAGCCAGGTCGCCGACGATCCGGCGCAGCGGGCCGGGAGAGCGTCTGATGAGCGTCGGCGCCGCCACGATCTGGTCTCGTGCGGCCAGCGCGGACTGCTTGCGCACGTCGATGACCTCCAGATCGACATGGATCCCGTGACCGCTCAGCTGCTCGTCGCAGATACGGCGGACGGTCTCGATGGCCTGGATGGAGCTTGTGGACGCGCCATTGACATAGAGGGTCAGGGCCCATCGATCAGCTGTGCTACCGGGCATCACGCTGGCTCCCCGACGGTCGAAGCTGCAGCCCGACGAGGAGACGGTCGATATCGGAGAGGTCGCCGACGAGCTTACGGACCGGCACCGGGAGCCTTCTGACCACCGTGGGCGCGGCCAGGATCTGGTCATCGGCGGCTCGGCGCGGGTTCTCAAGCAGGTCTACGACCTCGATCTGGTAGTGGCCGGCCAGGTGCTCCTCGCAGGCACGCCGCAGGTTTTCGATCGCCCGCAGGCACTTGGGCGACCGGTCGGTCACGTACAGACATAGATCCCACTGCTCAGCGGTATCGGCGCCGGTCCCGTCGCTCGCGGGGCGCGGCTTGCTCATAGCGGCTCTCCGTTATGCGGTGCGGCGTCGGCCCAGCGCCGCGCCGCCATCGTGGCCCGGTCCGCCTCGGTGTCGGCCACCTGGTGGCCCTCGCGCAGGTCGATCCGGTCGATCTCGGTCCGTTCGGCGTCGAGCTGGTCCTGCACGGCCACCAGGTGGGCCTCGCGCTCGATGACGCTGCGGCGCAGTTTACGCCGACGGCGGGCCAGTTCCTCGGCGAGCCGGCGCTCCTCGTCACGCTCGGCGGCCTGCTGGGTCACGCGGGCGGAGCCTGCCAGCACTCCCGCCGCACCGATATACACATCGACCAGCTCGACCCCGTGATCGGTGAGCACGAACTCCCGCACCTGATTCGAATGGGCCGTGCCCCGCGACTTCAGCACGAACAGCAGCCGGTTGCGTTCACCGTTGGTCTCGGTATTGCACAGCAGCAGCCAGGTATCCACCATCGACGACACGCTCACCGTGCTGACATCTTCCCCCTGACCAAGCGACGTGACCACGCTGGTGACCCCCCGGCTCTTGAACAGGTCGATCTTGCGGGCCACGATGGAGGTCACCTCGGTGGTCACCTCGGTGCTCGGGATCCCGTTGGACAGGCTCGCGATCCCGTCGAGCACCGCCACCGACGGGACCTGCTCATCGATCAGCCCGGCGAGGGACGCCAGATGGGTCTCCAGCCCGAACGCGGACGGCCGCGCCGCCCAGATGCGCAGCAGGCCCGCCTCGACCCACGGCCGCAGGTTGAGCCCGATCGAGCGCATATTGCGCAGCACCTGTTCCGGCGACTCCTCGAGCAAGACCATCAGCGCCTGCTCACCACGCGCGCAGGCCGCATTCACCACGTGCGCGCCGAGTGAGGTCTTGCCCGTGCCCGAGGTCCCGCTCACCATGAGGGTCGACCCGCGGAACATGCCGCCGCCCAGCATGTGGTCCAGGCGGGCGATGCCGGTCGAGATCCGCTCCTCGGAGGCTTTGTAGTCGAGCGCGACCGACGTGATCGGCAGCACGGTGAAGCCA
>JBEKGC010000110.1:0-22651 GCA_050013055.1 Streptosporangiaceae bacterium | reverse complement strand
GCACCAAGATCACCCCGGAGCTCTACCTGGCCTGCGGCATCAGCGGTGCCATCCAGCACATCGCGGGCTGCGCGGGCGCCAAGCACATCATCGCGATCAACACCGACCCGGGCGCCCCCATCTTGGCCCACGCCGACTACGCCATCATCGGTGACCTGCACCAGGTCATCCCGGCCCTGGTCGCCGCCCTCCGCGCCCGCTGACCGGAGGCTGCCCGGCGCGCCCGCTGACCGGAGGCTGCCCTGCGCGCCCGCGATGGCCTGGTGCGGCGATGATGCTGGTGTGGCTCGTGGTAAGTCAGCGCTTCATGATGTGCCGAACTGCGCAAAGCCACGGAAGATATGGCTTACGCGGATGATTTGGTACCCGATAGGGTACCTTTTTCTCCACTAAAGCCGAATTTTCCGCGTAAATATGCTTCCAATCGTACTGGTGATCGTATTGTGAGGCTGGTTAGTCGGGACGGGCTGGTGGGGCGGGCTGTGAGGCGGGCGCGAGGGGGCGGGCGGGCGTGAGGGGCACGGGCCGGCGCGAGGGGCGCGGGCGGGCACGGGCCGGCGCGAGGGGCGCGGGCGGGCACGAGGGGCGCAGGCGGGGCCGCCGAGACGGCGCGGGCGGCCTCGGACGGGTCGGGTTCATCGGGTCATCGGGTCATCGGACACAGGCTCAGTTCGCCCGAATCGTGCCGTCAGCGGCAGGACCGGCCGCGCTGACCGCGGTCGGCTGCTGACCTGGATTCAAATCGGTTCCGTCACCTGTGCTGGAGGTCGCGCGCGAGGGCCGTTAATAAACGCGGACATCACTGGACGATCACGGGCATTTGCAGTTTCGTGGCGGAATCGTTATCCGTAAGGTCCTTAGTTACTATTGGGCCCTAGGGCCGGCGCCGGAGAACCGGTTCTCAGGTAATGATTAATCCGGACTTGACCGTTATTCTGCCGTCAAGCTCAGCCAGGCCGTCCAGCCAAACTATCCGCAGGCCGGGAGCGCGAGCGTGAATTCCCGAGCGCGGACAGTGATCGAGGTTCGGGTGGTTCGTGGCGGGCCACCCCTGGTCCTAAAGCTGGGTCGTTAACGCGCTGCCGGGTGCGCACTCGGACAAGTGTCACAGGGGTGGCCTCGCATGGTTGCTGCGAGGATGGGAAAGTGAGTGAAGGTCGGAACGCACGTTTTAGCGGGAGGGAAGGGAAACCCTTGGCGGCGACTGCCGTGTGGCCGGGTGACAGCTATCCACTAGGTGCCACCTATGACGGGGCCGGGACCAACTTCGGCCTGTTCTCCGAGGTGGCGGAGCGGGTCGAGCTGTGCCTGTTCGACGAGGACGGTAAGGAAACCAAGGTCGACCTGCACGAGGTGGACGGGTTTGTCTGGCATGGGTACCTGCCCGGGATCGGCCCGGGGCAACGCTACGGATACCGGGTGCACGGGCCCTACAACCCGGCCGCCGGGCAGCGCTGCAACCCGCACAAGCTGCTGCTCGACCCGTACGCGAAGGCGATCGAGGGCGGCGTCGACTGGGGCCAGGCGGTGTTCGCCTATCCGTTCGGGCACCCGGACCGGCGCAACAACAGCGATTCCGCGCCGCACGTGCCGCGCTCGGTGGTGGTGAACCCGTACTTCGACTGGAACCTGGACCGGCCGCCGCGGACGTCTTACCACGAGACGGTCATCTACGAGGCGCACGTCCGCGGGCTGACCAAGGAACACCCGGTCATCCCGGACGAGCAGCGCGGCACCTACCTGGGGCTGGCGCACCCCGCGGTCATCTCGCACCTGCAGGGGCTCGGCGTCACGGCGGTGGAGTTGCTGCCCGTGCACCAGTACGTCAACGACAGCCACCTGAAGGAAAAGGGGCTCGGCAACTACTGGGGCTACAACACCATCGGTTTCTTCGCCCCGCACAACGCCTACGCGGCCGGCGGCAGCCGCGGCCAGCAGGTGCAGGAGTTCAAGACCATGGTCCGGGCGCTGCACGCGGCCGGGATCGAGGTGATCCTCGACGTGGTCTACAACCACACCGCCGAGGGCAACCACATGGGACCGACGCTGTCCTTGCGCGGCATCGACAACGCCGCCTACTACCGGCTCGTCGACGACGACCGGCGCTACTACATGGACACCACAGGCACCGGGAACAGCCTGCTGATGCGGCACCCGCACGTGCTTCAGATGATCATGGACTCGCTGCGGTACTGGGTGCTCGACATGCACGTGGACGGCTTCAGGTTCGACCTCGCCGCCACCTTGGCCCGTCAGTTCTACGAGGTGGACCGGCTGTCCGCGTTCTTCGAGCTGGTCCAGCAGGACCCGGTGGTCTCCCAGGTCAAGCTGATCGCCGAGCCGTGGGATGTAGGTGACGGCGGTTACCAGGTCGGTAACTTCCCGCCGCTGTGGAGCGAGTGGAACGGGAAGTACCGGGACACGATCCGCGACTTCTGGCGGGGTGAGCCGTCCACCGTCCCTGAGTTCGCCTCCCGGCTGACCGGCTCCAGTGACCTGTACCAGCAGGACAGCAGGCGCCCGGTGGCCTCAGTGAACTTCGTCACCTGCCACGACGGGTTCACCCTGGCCGACCTGGTGTCCTATAACCACAAGCACAACGAGGCCAACGGCGAGGACGGCCGGGACGGCAGCGACGACAACCGGTCCTGGAACTGCGGGGCCGAAGGCCCGGCCGAGGACAAGGGCGTGCTCGCGCTGCGGGCCAGGCAGAAACGCAACTTCCTCACCACGCTGCTGTTGTCACAGGGCGTCCCGATGCTGCTGGCCGGCGATGAGATGGGCCGCAGCCAGGGGGGCAACAACAACGCCTACTGCCAGGACAACGAGATCTCCTGGATCGACTGGGCGGTCCGGGACGAACAGGACCAGGCCCTCTATGACTACGTTCGCACGCTGATCAAGCTTCGGTCCGAGCACGCGGTCTTCCGCCGCCGCCGGTTCTTTCGTGGCCAGGCGCTGCGCGGCGGCCGGAACCGGCTCGGCGATATCGCCTGGTTCGCCCTGACCGGGGAGGAGATGACCGATGGCGACTGGGACGCGGGGTTCGCCAAGTCGCTCACCGTGTTCCTGAACGGCCGGGCCATCAGCGAGCCCGACCGGCGGGGCGAGAAGATCATCGACGATTCCTTCCTGCTGCTGTTCAACGCCAGCGAGGAAGATCTTCAGTTCACCATCCCGCCGCGCCGCTACGGCCCGCGCTGGTCCAAGGTCCTGGACACCGCCCACCCGGTGGTGGAGTTCGACGAGAGTCCGGTCAAGCCGGGGGACGTGATCAGCGTGCTGAACTACTCGCTGCAGTTGCTGCGCCGTGGCTGAGCCCAAGGGCGGGCCCGACCCCATGGGCGGTTCCCGGGTCCCCGCCTCCACCTACCGGCTGCAGCTGCACAGCGGTTTCGGCTTCGAGCAGGCGGCCGCCCAGGCCGGCTACCTGGCCTCGCTCGGTGTCACGCACGTCTACCTGTCCCCGATCCTGCAGGCCAATCCGGGCTCCATGCACGGGTACGACGTGATCGACCATTCGCGGGTCTCCACCGACCTCGGCGGGGAGAACGCGTTCCGCGCGATGGTGGACACGTTCCACCGGAACCGCCTCGGCGTGGTGGTCGACCTGGTGCCCAACCACATGGCCCGGCCGACCCCGGAATCACTGAACAAGCAGCTGTGGTCGGTGCTGTACCAGGGCCGGAAATCGCCGTACGCGCACTGGTTCGACGTGGACTGGGACGCGCAGGACGGCAAGCTGCTGATGCCGATCCTGGCCGGGCCGATGGAGAAATGCCTGGACGACCTCATCATCGACACGGGCCTGCGGGACCCCGGCCATCCCGGGCACTCCGGGGCGGTGCTCCGCTACTTCGATCACGTGCTGCCGCTGCGGGACGGCGTCGCCGACCTGCCGCTCGGGGTGCTGCTGGCCCAGCAGCACTACCGGCTCACCGACTGGCACGACGCGGCCACCCAGCTGAACTGGCGGCGGTTCTTCGACATCGACACGCTCATCGCGATCAGGGTCGAAGATCCCGACGTGTTCACCGCCACCCACGAGGTGCTGCTGCGCCTGCTCGACGAGGGGCTGATCGACGGACTGCGGGTAGACCACCCGGACGGGCTGGCCGACCCGGCGGGCTATCTGGACGCTCTGGCGGCGGCGACCGGCCACGCGTGGGTGGTGGTGGAGAAAATCCTGGCGCCGCACGAGGAGCTGCCGGACTGGGCCTGCGCGGGCACCACGGGATACGACGCCCTCGGCCTGGTCGGCGGCCTGTTCGTGGATCCCGCCGGGGAGGAGCCGCTGACCGCCGAGTACGCCCGCTTCACCGGCAGCAGGCAGGGTTTCGCCGAGGTGGAGAGGGACGCCAAGCAAGCCATCGCCGACGGCACCTTCACCGCCGAGCTGGCCCGGCTCACCCGGCTGTTCGCCCGCGCGGACTACCCGGCGCTGGCCGGGGTCAACCCCGCTGACCTGCACGACACGCTAGTCGCGCTGCTGGCCGAGTTCGGCGTGTACCGGGCCTACGTGACCCCGGGCCAGCCGCCGCCCGAGGCCTCGGTGGCCGTGGTCCGGGCGGCCGCCTCATCGGCTCGCGACCACCTGGAGACCAGCCTGCATCCGGTCCTGGACGCCGTGTCCGCGGCGGTGCTCGGGCTGGGGGACGCGGCTGCCGACCCGGCCCGGCAGGCGGCCAGGGACGAGCTGGTCGTCCGCTTCGGCCAGACCACAGGCCCGGTGCTGGCCAAGGGGGTCGAGGACACCGCGTTCTACCGCTGGTCGCGGCTGGCCGCGCTGAACGAAGTCGGCGGCAACCCGGCTATTTTCGGCGTCAGCCCGGCGGAATTCCACGCCCGGGCGGGCCGGCTGGCCAGCCGCTGGCCGGCCACCTTGACCACGCTGTCCACGCACGACACCAAACGCCAGGAGGATGTCCGGGCCCGGCTGGCTGTGCTGGCCGAATGGCCGGCCGAATGGGCGCATCAGGTCGCCGAGTGGCACGGCCTGGCCCGGTGGCTGACCGACGGCGCCGCGGCGCAGGCCACCGAGCGGGCGCCCGAGGCTGACCTGGAGTACCTGATGTGGCAGACGCTGGTCGGCGCGTGGCTGATCGGCGGCGAGCGGATGGACGAGTACCTGACCAAGGCGATGCACGAAGCCAAGACGCGAACGTCCTGGACGGTGCCGCGACCCGGATACGAGTCGGCGGTGCTCGGGCTGGCCGAGGCGGTGGCCAGCGACCCGGAACTGACCGCGGCCGTGGCCGGCTTCGTGGCCAGGATCGCGCCGGACGCCCGGGTCAACTCCCTGGGCGCCAAGCTGGTGCAGCTCACCATGCCGGGGGTGGCCGACGTCTACCAGGGGTGTGAGCTCACCGGCCTGTCGCTGGTGGACCCGGACAACCGGCGCCCGGTGGACTACCAGCGGCGCTGGCGGCTGCTGGCCGCGCTGGCGGCCGGGCCGGACGCCGCGGTCGGGCTGGACGCGGAGAAACTGCTTGTCACCTCCCGGGCGCTGCGGCTGCGACGGGACCACCCGGACTGGTTCGCCGGCCGCTACGTCCCGATCGCCTGCGAGGGGCCGGCCGCCGAGCACGCGGTCGCCTTCAGCCGCGGCGAGCACGCGGTGACCGTGGTGACCCGGCTGCCCGCCGGGCTGCGGCGGCGCGGCGGCTGGGGTGACACCGTCCTGCCGCTCCCCGGCGTGCACTGGCGGGACGTGCTGACCGGGGTCAGGCACGCCGGGACCAGGCCGCCACTGGACGAGCTGACCCGGCGGCTGCCGGTGGCGCTGCTCATCCCGGACCGGATCTACGACACCGAGCAGCGGGCGCAGGCGCAGGAGCAAGACCGGCTCGGCCCCGGGAGCGGCCGGTGACCACGTTCAGCGTCTGGGCTCCGGCCGCGCACCGGGCCGAGGTCGAGGTGGCCGGGCGGCGTTACCCGATGAGCGACGAAGACGTCGGCGCAGGCTCCGGCTGGTGGAGCGCGGACGTGCCCGACGTGGTGGCCGGCATCGACTACGGGTTCCGGCTGGACGGCGGCGAAATCCTGCCCGATCCCCGGTCGCTCAGGCAGCCGTTCGGGATCAACGGCCTGAGCCGCAGTTACGATCATTCCGCCTTCCGCTGGACGGACCGAAGCTGGCGCGGCGGCCCGCTGCACGGGTCGATCATCTACGAGCTGCACGTCGGCACGTTCACCACGGAGGGCACGTTCGACGCGGCCATCGGCCGGCTGGATCACCTGCGCGCTCTCGGCGTGCACGCGGTGGAGCTGATGCCGGTGGCGTCGTTCCCCGGCGAGCACGGCTGGGGCTACGACGGCATCAACCTGTGGGCGGTGCACGAGCCGTACGGCGGCCCGGACGGGCTGAAGCGGTTCGTGGACGCCTGTCACGCGCGCGGCCTGGCCGTCATGCTCGACGTGGTGTACAACCACGTGGGCATCGGCAACCGGCTCGGCGACTTCGGGCCGTACTTCACCGCGGTGCACCAGACGCCCTGGGGCCCCGCGGTGAACCTGGACCAGCCCGGCTCGGATGAGGTCAGGTCCTTCCTGATCGGCAACGCGCTGATGTGGCTGCGGGAGTACCACTTCGACGGGCTCCGGCTGGACGCGGTGCACGCGATCGAGGATCACCGGGCCCAGCACTTCCCGGAGGAGCTCGCCACCGAGGTGCAGGCGCTGGCGGCCCGGCTGAGCCGCGAGCTCGTGCTGGTGGCCGAGTCCGACACCAACGATCCCCGGCTGGTCACCTCCCGGGAGGCGGGCGGCGACGGGCTCACCGCGCAGTGGAGCGACGACTTTCATCACGCGGTGCACGCGGCCATCACCGGTGAACGGCAGGGCTACTACTGCGACTTCGGGTCGCTGGCCACGCTGGCCAAGACCTACACCAAGGTGTTCTTCCACGACGGCATCTGGTCCGAGTTCCGTGGCCGGACGCACGGGCGGCAGGTCGACGTGTTCCGCCTCCCGGCCCACCGCTTCCTCGGCTACCTGCAAAATCACGACCAGATCGGCAACCGGGCCACCGGTGACCGGATCTCCGCGACGCTATCGGCCGATCTGCTCAAGGTCGGGGCCGGCCTGGTGCTGACCTCGCCCTTCACCCCGATGCTGTTCATGGGCGAGGAGTGGGGGGCCGACACCCCGTGGCAGTACTTCACCGATCACATAGAGCCCTGGCTGGCGGAGGCCGTGGCCGAAGGGCGCAAGGCCGAGTTCAACTCGCACGGCTGGGGCGAGCAAGTCGACGTGCCCGACCCGCAGGACAAGCAGACCTTCCTGCGCTCCAAGCTCGACTGGACCGAGCTCGACCGGGACCCGCACCTCGGCATCCTGGCCTGGTATCAGGAGCTGATCGCGCTGCGCCGGGCCCGGCCCGAGCTGACCGACCCGCGGCTGGAACGGGTCAGGACCGACTTCGACGAGGACGCGCGGTGGATCATGGTCAGCCGGGGGCGGCTGCGGATCGCGGCGAACCTCGGCACCCAGGCGGCCCGGCTGCCGCTCGGCCAGCCCGGCATCGGGGTCCTGGCCGCGTCCCACCCCGGGGTGGCGATTCATCAGGACACCGCGACCATACCCCCGGCCGCTTTCGCCGTCATCGAGACCCGGGCCCTTCGCCCCGACCCCGACTGAGGACGGCTGGCCGGCTGCCGCCAGGGGGCCGCGCCGAGAACCGTCACGCCCAGCAGCATCAGCAGCGGCGCCGTGTTCGGGTCGGTGCTGATGCCCGACCAGAACTGGCCGAGGCCCTGGCCGGCCACCCAGAACGTCAGCGACAAGGCGATGCCGGCCAGCACGGCGGCCCGCCTGCTGCGGCGGCCCGCCAGCACCCCGAGGCCGACGAGGGCCTGCAGGACCACCAGGTCGACGACGAGTGAGACGCCGCTGTAGGGCACCAGGGCGGCCAGGTGGTTGTCCAGGCCGGCCAGCCATCCCGGCGCCCCCGACGCGCTCATGGTCAAGTCCGCGCTGACCGAAGCATTGGTGTCGTTTCCCGGCAGCAGCTGAAGCAGGGCCCCGCCGAGCCAGACCGCGGCCCACGCCGCCGCCGCCCACCGGGCCGGGCGCTGATCGGAGTGGCTGTCCCGCCGCGGCCACACGGTCATGGCCACGACGGCGTATCCGAGCGCCGCGCCAGGTGCCCCGGTGAGCAGGCTGGCACCACCGCCGAACAGGCCGCCCAGCCCCTCGCCCAGGTACCAGACGGACAACGCCCAGCCCACCGAGGCCGCCAGCGCCCAGCGGGCGGTCCGCCGGTGCAGCAGGCCGGCCCCCAGAGCCAGCTGGATCAGCCCGAAGGCGACGTCCGCCGCGGCCGGGGAGTGCGCGATGAGGCTGGCCGCCTCGTGGACCGGCCAGGAAACGAACGCCGGCTGGCCGCGCCCGGCGGGCGCGATCACCTGCCGGGCGAACGCGCGGGTCAGCATGGCGGGCTGAAATTGCAGGGCGCCGTCACCGATCCACAGCAGCCCGAGCGCGACCTGGATTCCCCGCCTGCTCACCCGCAACCGGCCGTTCGTCATCAATCCTCGGCTGGCGGGGCGAGCTGGGTCAGGGCCGCCGCGTACCTGGGCCAGTACTGGCCCGCCGCAGGCCCGCCCCCGCACGCTCCGTCGCTGGCGCCCGGATCCTTGATCCACAGATAGGCGTCGATCCCGGCCGGACCTGGGTTGAGCTTCGGGGCCGGCCCGACCGCGCGGCCCGGCGGGTTGCACCACTGCGGCGCGGCCGGACCGGTGTACGGGCCGCGGCCGTTGCGGCTGGTGTCGATGACCGCCCCGACCGTGCCGCCGAGTGCGCGCTCCAGGTGCTGGCTCCAGGTCACCACGCCGGCCGTCCACTGAAAGTTCGACACGTTGGCCGAGAAGCCGCGGCCGTCGCGCAGGCCGGCCGCCTCGAGCGGGGCCGCCAGCTGGGCCGGGTCGGCGAACATGCCGGGGTTTCCGGCATCTAGGTAGACCCGGGCGTGCGGCAGCCGGCCAAGCTCCTTCATCGCGTACCTGAGCAGCTGGTCGCGCTGGGCGGCCAGGGCCGGGCTCAGGCAGCCCCGGACGATGTCCGGCAGCCCGTCAGGTTCCACGATGACGATGTCGTGGCTGGTGCCGATGGCGGCGGCCAGCTGGTTGATCCACTCTTGGTAGCCCGCCGCGGTCGGGCCTGAGCGGCCGGAGAGCTTGCCGCAGGCGTCACGGTCAGGCAGGTTGTAGGCGACGATGACCGGGACGGCGTGCGCCTGGCCGGCCGCCAGGGTCACGGTGCGGACCATGGCGATATCATCGGGCTGCCCGGCCGCCCAGATGCCCGAGGGCGTCTGGGTGATCGCCTTCAGCTCCGCGGCCAGCGCGTGATCGCCGCCGGACTCCAGGGCCGCGGCCGGGGCGTAGAGCGGGTTGGCCGGGTAGGCGAACAGGCTCGGGGCGGCGCTCGACGTCGCGCCGAGGGCCACCACCGACGCCACCGAGACCGCCGCGGCGACGGCGACGGCGATGACCGCGGCCAGCGCGGGCCGGCTGACCCGGCGAGGTCTGCGCATCAACATCACGGCACCTGGACCCAGTAGCCGGCCGAGGGAACGCCCCGGCCGTTGACCGCGAAGAGCATGTAGTAGCTCGGCGGCAGCAGGTTGGAACTGGCCGGCAGGGTAACCCTGAGCTCGCCGGGACCGGCCCGGGTGAAGCTGACCGCCACCGACCGCTCGTTGACGTCGGTGACGTGGGTGGGGTTGTCCGGCCGCATCAGCCGCAGGTCCTTGATGCTGGCGGCCTGCGGCACCTTGATCAGGTAGCTGTGCGACAGTTGCATGACCTTGGGCGCGGACGCGATGACCGGGCGGGTGCCCTGGAACATGTACGGCGGGAAGTAGACGTCGATCTCGGTGTTGAAGGTCTGCGGCGTAGTGTCCTGCTTGTTGCCGTACAGCGGGTTCCCGCCCAGGGTGAGCACGCTGCCGTTGGGCAGCAGGATCCCGCCGGAGTGGTAGTCCCGGCCGGTGATGGAGTCGGCGGCCATGGCGAACGAGTTGCTGGCCGTGTCGTAGATCCGGGTGTCGCGGTTGTCACTCCCGTGCATCCCCCGGTAGTACTGTGACCCGCCGGTCACCAGCACGTTGTCGTCCGGCAGCAGCACGGTGATGGGGTAGCGGGTGGGCTCGGCCAGGTTCGGCCCGCGCACCCAGGTCGGGTCGGGGGCGGCCACGTCGATCAGCGCGGTCCGGGCGGTGGAGGCATTCGACTGGCCGACGCCGCCGCCGCCGAGGACCATGATCTTCTGGTTCTGGGCCGGCGGCAGCAGGACCGACGCGCTGGTCTCCAGATCCTGCGCGTCGGCTATGCCCGGCACAGGAAGGAACGCGTTGGTCTTGGTGTTCCAGAATCCGGGCGTCCGCCAGGCCGCGGTGGCCGGGCCGTAGCCGGAGTTGGAGCCGGTGAAGAACAGCTGGCCGCTCTCGGTCAGGAACGTGGCCGGGTAGGTCGGGAAGCCGCGGGCCGCCCCCTGCGCCCACGTCTTGGTGGCGGGGTTGAACATCTCGCTGTTCATCGTGATCTGGCCCTCGCCGTTGAGGCCGGAGATGGCCATGTCCATGCCGTTGCCCATCTCGGCCAGGGTCGGGTACCAGCGGGCGTAGTTCATCGAGTTGACCTTCACGTACCGCAGGGTCTTAACGTCGAAAATGTAGGCGTCCTTGGTGCCCTGGAAATCCTGCTGCTGCAGCGTCATCGGCGTGCCGATGCCGTACAGGAGGTGGCCCGCCTGCCGCCCGACCGCGCCTAGCACCTGGTACTGCCGGTCCGTGGCGATCAACGAGCCCTTGCCCTTGGCGACCGCGTTGACCCAGACGTTCTGCTGGCCGGCCACGACGGTCGGCTGGCCGCCGCCGGTGCCCGGCCGCTTGGTCGCCCGCGGCACCGTGATCGCGGTCGCGGAGGCGAACCGCACACCGTTGGGGGCGGTGAAGATGGTTCCCTTCGGCAGGACCCAGGCGCGGGTGTCGTTGTTGTTCATGACCGTCATGCTGCCGGCCGCGTAGGCCGGGTGGAGGTTCTCGTACTTGGCCGTCCCCCCGGCCACCAGGATGTTCCCGTCCGGCAACTCGATGTGACCGGCGCAGAACAGGTCCCAGGGGGTGGGGATGAGCTGCATGTGCATGGTGACCGGGTCGAGCAGCAGCGTCTTGAACGTGCCGGCGTTGAAATACGACTGATTGTTCCCTGACCCGGCCATGATGAGGACGTCGCCATTATCGAGCAGCGTCGAGTGGATGCCGTTGACGCGAAACTTGGCCGGGATATCCAGCTTGGTCCACAGCCCGTACTTGGCTTCGTAGCCCGGCCGGGTGATCTGGTACTGGCGATACAGGCCGGCCACCGTGGCTCCGACCGTGGGTACGTTGACGCTCAGCACGGCGCCTGCGGTCAGCACCGCGAGGCCGCCGCCGACGATGCGGCGACCGGGCCGTTTGCGGCCGGCCGCGCTGAGGCGTCCCCGCAGGCCCTGGGTAAAGGAACGGTTCTTCACAGCGGGATTCCTTGTCTTAGCTAGGACGTGAGGCTTCGGGGCGAGCACGGTCGAACAGCCAGATCGCGATCGGAGCCAGGCACACGGCGAGGATGACGGCGGTCCAGGCCAGCATCATGGGATAGGGCCGATCCCGGATGACCGCCATCGCGATCAGCACCACGGGCACGACCGCCCACATCAGTGAGTACCGGAAAGTCCACAGCCGGTCCGGGCTCGCGGAAGCTCCCTTGGCGGTCACGTTGAACGACAGCTTGCGCCGCAACGCCACCTTGATCAGGCCTCGGGCGTATATCGGGGCGGTCAGCGCCGAGACGGCCATGCCGGAAAGGCCCGAGGATCCGGCGGGCTCGTGCGGGCTGACGTTGTGCCGCCGCATAAAGCGGTACAGCAGGAACTGCATGGCGGCGATGTCGACGTAGTAGGTGAGCCACCAGCCGCCGTCGGTGCGCAAACTGCTGATTCCGAAGCCGAGATAGCAGGCGCTGATGGCGATGCCCAGGATCCAGCCGATGGCAACCGACGGATAGTAGGTCAGCATCAGGAAGTAATGCAGCATCGCGCCCGGCCTGAGCTTGAATCCCACCCGCCACGCCTGACGCATGATGGCATCGAACGTCCCCGCCGACCACCGGGTCTGCTGCCCGAAGAACTCGGTCCAGGAACTCGGCCCTTCGCCCACCGCGACCAGGTCCGGGGTGTAGACCGACCGCCAGGCCCGGCCGGTCGCCTTGTTCTTGGTGGCGTGGATGCGCAGGCTGGTGGCCATGTCTTCGGTGATGGAGTCGACGTAGCCTTTTCTGATGGCACTCGTCCGGATGGCCGCGTTGGTGCCGACCAGCATGGCGCAGCCCCGGCGGTTGCCGGCTCGCTGGATGACGCTGTGGAAGAGGTACTGGGCCGACTCGGCCCAGCGGGTAATCCGTTTGTCCTGGTTGCCGTAGAACTGCGGGCCGACCACGAACGCCACGTCCGGGTCGCGGAAGTAGCCGAGCAGCCGGTCGGCCATGATCGGCAGGGGAACGTGGTCCGTGTCGACGACCATCACCACGTCGTAGTCGCCACCGTGCTCCCAGAGCCAGCGGTTGTGGTTGCCGTGCTTGGTCTTACTGGCGAAGATGCCGGTGTCGAGCTCCAGGTGGCCTCGGTCCTTGCGGGTGAAGTGGTGCACGCCGAGCCGACCGCACATCGCCCTGACGTCCTCGGAGTCGCCCTCGTCGAGCAGCCACACGTCGAACGTCCCGCCGTAAACGATTTCCCTGGCCGCTTTGAGGGTTCGCATCGCCACCTCGATCGGCTCCTTCTCCGGGACGAACGTGGTCAGGAACGCGACCCGCAGCGTGGTATCCGGCTCGACCGGAATCGGGTCCCGGGCGACCAGGCAGGCCCGGGACACGGTAAGCACGTTCATCAGCAGGAACAGCTGCATGAGGATGGACCCGAACGCCATGCCCACGAGCAGCAGAATGTACGCGTCGGTGGTGGCCGCGTGGACGGTCGATGACCAGAGCCAGACACCCAGGTGAGGATGTGAGGACTGGAAGACCAGCCAGTAGATGAACCTGACATCCACCGCCGCGAGCACCAGCGCCATGACCCTGATCGTCACCCGTTCGCGCCTGCTGCGGTGGATGCCCCGGTACTGCACCCGGTAGGGCTTGTCCGCGGCCGGTGCGGTCAGCGGGCCGGCCACGCTGGTGAACCGCTCGTAGTCGAACGGGGAGGCGGCCAGCGCGTCGTCCACCGGGGCGAGGGTGCCGCCGGCCTCCATGTAGTGGCGCGGAAGGCCCGGCGACGCTGGCTTCGGCCCGGGGGCCGAGAGGCAGCCGGGGGCCGGCTTCGCGGGATCACCGATGGCCACCATCGTCGGCGCGACTATCAGCTCGTTGGTTGCCACAGCGTTCTCCCGGTTCTGTCGGTGCTGTGGCCCAGCCTCCCCGTCCTGGCTAACCGGAACAGTTCGCGTTAAGTTGCCGTCTGGTGGCAGTGTGCGTTCTTACCCTCAACTGCTGATACTCCGGGTGATGTCGGGAGACGCGGTGGCTTACCCGGAGCAGGCTTGGTTGGCCGCGGTGACCACAGTGGAGAAAACCCAGGGGTTCTGCGGGGCGGCGGCGCCCTGGAGTGACTTCGGCAGGCCGTCCGGGAACGTGAAGGACGCCTTGGACCAGAACCAGCGGGCGCCCGCCGACGAGCAGACCTTGACCGGCTGGCTGAACGTGACCACCGTGGCCACGTCGGACACAACGCCGGCGGCACAATTGGGATTGCAATCGTCGAGCTTATAGGTGCCCGTCCCGACCGCCTCGGTAGCTGACCATACGGACCACTTCATGGCGGAAAGAATCGCGGTGGAATCGCCAGAAAGAGGGCAACCGGAAAGACAGCCAGGCTCGTGCAGCGCGGTGGAGTTAATGTCCTGGCCCAGGGCCAGAAAGGTAGTCACTCCGGTGGCGGAAGCGGTCGCGCTCGGTGTGACCGACGGGGTCGACGGGGTCGACGGGACGGCGGCGGTCGCGGCCGTAGGCGAGGCCGCCGACGTGGGTGAACTCGCAGGTGTGCTGGCGGAACTCACCGCCGTGGAGCTACCAGATGAGCTACAGGCCGCCACCAGCACGGCGGTGCCAGCGAGCACGGCTCCGGCCACCACCCGCCTGGCTCTGCGTGAATTCGCGGTCAACATGAAATTCCACTCCTTTAGTTTCCACGGCGGCTCGGCGCGCCATGTCATCTCTACGACGCCGGCCGGGCCACGGTGGTTGGAACCACCTGTGCGGGGGCTAAACCACGGGCCGTTCCGCATAAATATCACGGCCGGGACCGGTGACGGCGGTCAGCGGACCGAACGGACCCGGGTAATAGCCGCGGCGGCCGCGAGCGAGGCCAGGCCGGCCAGCGCGAAAAGCGACGGATAACTGTGCATCAGGCCGAGCACCGCCCCGGCGATCACCGGCGCGACGACCAGCGGCAGCGAGTACGCCACGTTGATCACGCCGAGGTCCTTCGCGCGGTCCGAGGCGGCCGGCAGCACCGCGGTGAGCACCGCGGGGGCGGCCGCCCAGTACGTGCCGAAGCCCGCGCCGAGCAGCGGCGCGGCCACCAGCGCCGCGGGCCAGGTCGGCGAGACGACCAAGATGGCCGCGGCCGTGCCGCAGCCGAGGGCGGCCGCCACGATGAACGGCTTGCGCCGCCCCGACCGGTCCGACGCGGTCCCGCAGACGCCGCCGGTGATGGCCAGCGCCACCGCGTACAGCGCCATCAGCGTCAGCAGCCCGAGCTGCGGGTCGTGGTAGTGCGCCGCGTCGGCCAGGAAATACAGCAGGTACAAGGTGCCCAGGTCGTTGCCCAGGTTGACCAGGAAATGCGTCAGCCAGGCCCAGCCGAAATCCGGGAATCGCCGGGGTGAGACCCACAGCGTCCGCAGCACCTTGGCGGCCGGCGTGGGCGGCTTGAATTCGGCCGGCAGCGGCTCGTCCGCGGTCCGCAGCGTGAACGCGAGCGCACCCGCGATCACCAGCAGGCCGCAGGTCAGGTAGCCGGCCGACAACCTGGTCACCACGACGGTGACGATCAGGGCACCCAGGACGGTGCCCAGCATCTGGCTGATGCCGATGAGCCCGCCCAGCGCGCCGCGCTGCCGGGCGGGCACCCGGTCGGGCAGCGCGGAGGTCAGCGTGGCCAGCATGCCGCCCAGCCCGGCCTGCGCGACGCACCAGCCGAGGACCATCACGGGAATGTCAGGGGCGGCGGCGAGGATCACCAGGCCGGCCGCGCCCACCAGCGCCCCCGCCACCGTCCACGGATGGCGGCGGCCGCGCCGCGACGTGGTCCGGTCGGACAGCGCGCCGACCACCGGGTTGGCCAGCAGCGACGCGATCGCGCCCGCGGCCATCACGACGGAGAACAGCACGGCCTTGTCGGCGGGGTGCAGCGACTGGACCTGTTCGGGCAGCACGACCTGGATCGGGGCGTAGATCGCCAGCCACAGGCCGATGTTCGCGAGGAACAGCAGCGTGATCCAGCCCGCCCGGACCGGCTGGACCGGCTCCGCCAGCGCCGCCGGGACCCCCGAGACCCCAGGGACCCCAGGGATCCCCGGAGACCCTGAAGCCCCCGGAACCCCCGCGGCCGTGTGCAGCCTCTCCTGACTATCCACGCCCACCGACCCACCCGAAGCACTGGCCCTCGCCCCGGTAGGTCGGTACCGCGGTGAGGCGGCCGTCGCCATCGAGCACCAGATACTCGGCGAAACGCTCGGCCAGCTCGCCCGCCTTGGCGTGCCGCAGCCAAACCCGGTCTCCGGGGGCCAGCGACCCGGCCGCCGTCCCGCGGACCGGCGTCTGGACCTCACCCGCGCCCTCCACGCCGGTCAGGGCAAGCCCGGCGGGCAGGTACGGCCGGGGCAGCCGGTCCGGGGTCCCGGTACCCGAGGCGATGTAGCCGCCGGCGAACAAGGTAGCGATGCCCGGCCCGGGGCGCCGCACCACCGGCAGCGCGAACAGCAGCGCCGGCTCCGGGCTGAACCGGGTGTACGCGTCGAACAGCGTCGGTCCGACCAGGCCCGAGCCCGCGGTGAGTTCGGTCACCGACGGGTCGCGGGCGGTCAGTTCCAGGCTGCCCGTCCCGCCGCCGTTCACGAACTCCAGCCGGGTCACCTCCTGGATCAGGCGGATCGCTTCGGCCCGGCGCTGGTTGAGCTCGCGGACCGAACGCGCCTGGATGAACCGGATGAGCTGGGCCCTGACCGGGTGTCCGGGCGGCGCGTCGGCGAGCCCGGCGATCTGGCCCTCGTACCCCATCAGGCCGGCTAGCCGGAAACCCGGCCGCGCCGCGATGGCCCGGGCCAGCTCCACGGCCTGCTGCGGGGTGTGCACGGGTGAGCGCCGGGTGCCGATGTGCACCAGCGGCTTGCGGGCCAGCGGCCGCCAGGACACGTCGAGATCCAGGCAGACCCTGATCTCCGGATGGTCCAGGCCCAGCGCCTGGTCCATCAGGTCGAGGTGCCCGGTCGAATCGACCATGATCGTGATGTGCGCCCTGGCCGGGTCGCGGACGGCCAGCGCCTGCAGCGCCTGCCGGTCCACCGTGGGGTAGGCGACCAGCAGGTCGTCGCAGGTGCCCGCGTCGTGTAGCCACAGCGCCTCGGGCAGCGAGTAACACATGACGCCCTGGTAACCCGGCGTGGCCAGGGCGCGCTCGATCAGGAAACGGCACCTGAGCGACTTGGTGGCGACCCGGATCGGGCGACCCGCGGCGCGGCGCGTCAGGTCGGCGGCGTTACGGTCGAAGGCGCCGGAGTCGACCAGGGCCAGCGGCGGGTCGAGCGCCGCGGTGGCCCGGTCATACCGGGCCCGCCGTGCCTGCGCGGCCGCGGTCGGGTCGGCCGCGGTCGGGACGGCCCCCGCGGTCGGGACGGCCCCCGCGGCCCCGGCGGCCCCGGCCGCCGGGGGACGGGCTTGTGCCGTCCCGCGGGTGTTCAGCGCGCCGCCGGAGTCGACTGACATGCTCGCACAGTAGACCAGCGCTGCCGAAATATGAATACTGTCCGGTAATGATGTCTGCCGCTGACCGCCGCGAGTGGCGGAACTGGGCCGGGACCGCGACCGCGACGCCCGCGCGCTGGTGCCGGCCTCGAACCGAGGCAGCCATCTGCGCCGCGGTCTCCGATGCGGCGGCGGACGGGCTGCCGGTGCGCGCGGTCGGCAGCGGACACTCCTTCACCGCGACCGCGGTCACCGCCGGGGTGGCGCTCAACCTGTCCGGCTGGACCGGCATTACCGCCGCCGACACTCAGACCGGCCTGGTCACGGTGCGGTCGGGCAGCACGCTGCGGGCCCTGAACGCCGAGTTGGACGAGCTGGGGCTGGCCATGGCCAACCTCGGCGACATCGACGCGCAGACCCTGGCCGGCGCCCTGTCCACCGGAACGCACGGCACCGGAGCCCGGCTGGGTGGCCTCGCCACCGGAGTCGAGGCGCTCGATCTCGTCCTGGCCGACGGCTCGGTGGTGACGTGCTCGGCCTCGGTCCGGCCCGATCTCTTCGCCGCGGCACGGGTCGGCCTCGGCGCGCTCGGCGTCATCACCACCGTGACGCTGCAGTGCGTACCGTCGTTCACGCTGGTGGCGGACGAACGGCCCGTCCCGGTGGATGAGGTGATCGAGCAGTTCGACGCGCTGACCGCCGCCAACGACCACGTCGAGTTCTACTGGTTCCCCTACGGCCGCCAGGCCCTGCTCAAGCGGAACAACCGGCTGGGCGGCGGCGACCCGGCGCTGGTTCCGGTTCCGGTTCCGGCCACGATGCCGCCGTGGCGCAGGTTCTGGGAGTTCGAGGTGATGGAAAACGCGGCTTTCGGCGCGTTGTGCCGGCTCGGCCGGGCCCGGCCCCGGCTCATCCCCGCGCTGAACAGGCTCTCCAGCGCCGCCCTGTCCGCCCGGTCCTACGCCGACGTGTCGCACCGGGTGTTCGTGACGCCCCGCCGGGTCCGGTTTGTCGAGTCCGAGTACGCCGTTCCACGTGAATCACTGGGCCACGTGCTGGCGGAACTGCGCCGCGAGGTGCCCCGCCTGGCCGACCCGGTGATGTTCCCCGTCGAGGTGCGGGTGGCCGCCGCCGACGACATCTGGCTGTCGACCGGCTACGGGCGCGACACCGCCTACGTGGCGATCCACCAGTACGCCGGGCTGCCGTACCGGGCTTATTTCGACCTGTTCGAGTCCATCGCGGCCAGCGTGGCGGGCCGGCCGCACTGGGGCAAGCTGCATTCCCTGCGGGCCGGCCGGCTGCGCGCGCTTTACCCTCGTTACGACGAATTCCGCCGGGTCCGCGCCGAGGTTGATCCGGAGGCGCGGTTCGGCAACGACTATCTGACCCAGGTGCTCGGGAATCCAGCTGAGGGGTAAGCCCGGCATTCAGTTATTACCGGCTCATGACGCATGACACCGGGCTGAACCGGGACAACCGGGCCGCCCGTAGTCAAGGTAGTGGCCAGTGCACGCGGCCGCCAGGAAGATCACTGCCCGCCGGTCATGAGTTCCCCATGATCGTCAGGTCAATGGTCACCGCCTTCGTTCCCGACGGCGGCCGCGGCACCGGTCACGCAGCTGACGACGCGAAACCCCAGGCTTACGTACGCGACGACGACCCTTCCTAAATACGACCTAGCGTGTTTAAGGTGTGCATATCAGTAACTGATGACGGTGGGCGGTCCTGGCGGGAAGGAACGTCGTGACGTTAGCGTGGGACGGGCTGAGTGAGCTGGCCGGGTACCAGGTCACCGAAATCCCGCGGCGACCGGACACCGGGGCGGCGGAGGCGCCCAAGCCGCCGCCGAACGACGCTGGCCGGACCCAGCGGGCCGCCGCCCTGGCCGCGGCCTATCACGCCGGAGCGGAGTCCGCGAACAGCGACGCGGGCGCGCTGGCCATCGGCTGGGTCAGGCACAGAGCCGGCGGCCCTGTCCACTTCCTGGTGGCCGGGGCGGGCCTGGTCGGCAGCGGTGCCGGCCGGCCCGGCCAGCGAGCTGACCACGATGTCTTCCTGACCCTGCCCGGTGGCGCGCGAGCCCGGCCGCTGCCGGCCGGCGCGCTGGCCACGGTGATGGCCCAGCTGCCGTGGTGGCACACCATCGGCGGGATCAGCGACGGGCTGCTGCCCGAGGCCGGGCGCCGCGCGGCCGGCCGGCCGCCACCCTCGATGGAAGAGTGCTTGCTGGCCGTGTGGCCGGGGCCGTTCGGCATGCTGCTTGTGGCCGAACCCCTGGGCGCGGCTCAGATCCTCAAGCTGGCAGACGAGATGGCTCACCTGGAGCGGATGTCCACAGGAAACTCTGACCGGTTTCCGGACTGGGCCATGGCTACTCACCGGCTTCACCTGCGGCAGGCCGAGCTGCGGAAAGGCACCTCGACCGGGCTGTGGCGGGTCCGGCTGCTTGCGGGCGGCAGCGATCCGGACGCGGCCGCCCGGGTGGCCAGCCTGGTGTGTGCGTCGGCCGACCTGGCCGAACTCCCTTATGCGATCGCCCCGGCCGGCCACGCCGCCCGCAGCCTGCCCGAACTCCTGCCGGATCCGGGCCAGGACGCCGGGGCCGAGGACGCGGTTCTCAGCTATCCGTTTCATGCCAGCACCGAACTGGTCGCCGCGCTGTCCAGGCCGCCGGAACGCGAGCTCCCCGGGATCCGGCTGGCGCTGCAGCCGGATTTTGACGTCACCCAGGAGATCGCGGCCGGCGGCGAGACGATCACAGCGGGCGAGATCCTGGACTCCGGCCAGCGGCCGGCCGGTCCGCTCATGCTGTCCCTCGACTCGCTGAACCGGCACGTGCTCGTCTGCGGCGCCACTGGTTCAGGGAAGTCGCAAACGGTACGGAACCTGCTCGAGAACGCCACCCGCGCCGGGATCCCGTGGCTGGTGGTGGAACCGGCCAAGGCGGAATACCGGCTGATGGCCGCGCGCCTGGCCGCCTCAGGAGCCGGCCATCCGGGTATCGGGACGGTGCAGGTGGTGCGGATCCGGCCGGGTGACTCCGACGCGATCGCGGCCGGACTCAACCCGCTGGAACCTGCGCCGGACGCCGGCGGCCGCCGTTTCCCGCTGCAAACCCACGCGGACCTCGTCAAGGCGCTGTTCATCGCCTCCTTCCGCTCCGAGGAGCCGTTCCCGCAGATCCTCAGCGCGGCCCTGACCAGGGTGTACGAGAACGCCGGCTGGGACCTGGCGCTGGGTGAGACGAGCACGCCCGACCCGAACCCCAGTTACCCCACCCTCACCGACCTGCAGCGGGCCGCGGTCAGGATCGTGCAGGAAGCCGGCTACAGCCAGCGGATCACCGACGGCGTGCACGGCTTCATCAAGGTCCGGCTGTCCAGCCTGCGGCTGGGTACGGCCGGCCGTTTCCTGCAGGGCGGCCACCAGCTCGACTTCGGCCGGCTGCTGCAGGCCAACGCCGTGCTGGAGCTGGAGGACGTGGGCGACGACAGCGACAAGGCGTTCTTGATGGGGACCGTGCTGATCAGGCTGGCCGAGCACCTCCGGATGGCGCACCGGGCCAAGCCGGCCGGGCAGCGGGCCCAGGCCGGGCTTGGCCACCTGACGGTCATCGAGGAGGCGCACCGGCTGCTTCGCCGCTCACAAAGTCCCGGCGGCGCCGCGGCGCACGCGGTGGAGATGTTCGCCGGGCTGCTCGCCGAGATCCGGGCCTACGGCGAAGGGCTCATCATCGCCGAGCAGATCCCGGATCGCCTGGTGCCGGACGTCATCAAGAACACCGCGGTGAAGATAAGCCACCGCCTCCCGGCCGCCGACGACCGCGACGCGGTGGGCGCCACGATGAACATGACCAAAGCCCAGAACAAGTATCTGGTCACGCTCAAGCCGGGTGAGGCCGCCGTGTTCACCGACGGCATGGACTATCCGCTGCTGGCCAGGATGCCCGACGGCACCGGCAGGGAAGCGGTCGAGGCACCCACCGTGACCCCGGCCGGCCTGGTCCGGCCGCGCAGCCTCACCTGCGGCGCCGACTGCACCGGCCGGCCGTGCACGCTGCGGGACATGCGGATCGCCCAGCGCGCACTGGGCGAGTACCCGGCGATCAGGCTATGGGCCGAGCTGTCAGTCCTGGCTCACCTGGTCGGCTGGCCCATGCCGGTACCGCGTACCGCGCTGCTTTCGCTGCTGCAGATGATGCCGTCCCGGTTGCGCGACTGCGCGATCTCCCACGGCGTCGATGCCGCCCTGGCCGTGCGGGTGCCCGTCATCGTCGGCCGGGTCAGCCCGGTCGGTCTCGCCTCCCATGTCAGCACGGCGATCAGGTCCAGGTTGTCGCAGGGAAGCTGGCTGTGCCAGCGGGAAGAGCCGCGGTGGCTGGCGCCCGCCTACCAGTGGACGCTCGTCCTCGACGCGCTCAGATCGGCCGACCGGAAGAGTCCAGGCGCGGCGCCGCATCCCCGGAGCCCGGAATGGGAGCGGACCTACGGGCAGGTGATTACCGGTGACACGCTGGCCCGGCAGGTCGGCACCGTGCAGCGATGGTACGACGCCGCGCAACGCGATGCCTGGGAGGTCAGGGCGGTGGCGTTTGGCCTGGACACCCCGTCGCATATCGAAAGGGCCGTCGGCGCCAGCGCGGAGGACGACGACTTCGAGGATCGGCTGACCGGCTACCTCGACCAGTTCGTCGACTGCCGCTGGCCCCGGCTCTACCTGACCGCCGATCCGCTCGGCGACCCCCCGGAACAGCGGTAGAGGCTGCCCCAGGGTAGTGCGGCCGCGATCAGGTCCGGCCCGGGAGCGTGACCAGGGCCGACCGTACCGAGCCCACCAGATGTCCCGGTGTTGGTGTCGCCCGCGGGGCAGGCGGCTGCGCCCCGCACATAGTTGTCCACAACGGAATCCACAGAACTGTGCATTGACATGCCAACTGTGGTACCCACCCTGGGCAATCTTGTGAAGGGTTATCCACAGTGCGTGGCGGCACCGGACCGCCCGTGAGACCGGACCGCCCGTGAGACCGGACCCGCCCGAAGGAACGGTGAGGTCGGGGGCAGCTCTTCACCGGCATCAGACCAGACCAGGCCAGACCAGCACAGGCGAAGCGCAGAGCCGGGTTAGGCCAGGCCAGGCCGGGCCACCGGAGGCCGAGTTTTTGCCCCACACGTAGTCAGACACCCGCGGCGACGTCCGCGCTGTCGTTTTCGTCGATCAGCGTGACACGCGATGCCGCGGGTGTCTGCCTGGCCTGTCGCGCTCCGGGCGGCGACCCGTCCGGTGCTGGCCGGGCGGGTGACCGATCGGGGCGGGTTACTTACCTGGCGTGGCGACTCGCCCGTTTACCTCCGAGCCGGCCACCGTGTCCGGCCCGGGCTCGCCGTCGGTGGCCTCAGTAGCTTCGGTGGCTTCCGCGGTGGCGCTGGCGTAACGCCGGCGCATGGTGACGGCGGCCGCCGCCCCGGCCCCGGCGGCGGCCACGCCAAGGCCGAGCAGCCAGCGCCAGTTCAGGAGCCGACGCACACCGGTCTTACTCGACTTCGGCCTGACCTGCTGCGCAGTGGAACGGAGGGCGGACGACACCTTGGGCGCGACCGTGGTGGTCACCGCCTCGGCGACGTCCTCCAGTCGCGGCGCGGCCCATT
>JBEKGC010000109.1:0-39669 GCA_050013055.1 Streptosporangiaceae bacterium | reverse complement strand
GCGACGCCGCCAACCGGCGAGTCCAGGTGGTCGCGCTGACCGAAGCGGGCGAAGCGGCGTTCGCGCGGCTGAGGGACGTCGCGATCGCCTTCGACGCCAGGTTGCGAGCGGGCCTCGCCGACACCGACCTGGCCACGCTCAGCACCCTGCTCGGTCACCTGACCGCTAACGCCGCTAACGCCGCTAACGCCGGTCCGGCGGAAGCCGCCCCGGCTGCGACCGCCTGGCCGGCCGCAGGGCCAGCCAGCGTCAGAATAGGTGCCGGAAGTAGGCCTGCGGCCGAGCTCGAGCAGGTGGGCCCCGGGGACCGCCGCGACGACGGGGGAGTGGGTGGCGACGACCGCCTGACTCCCGGCGGCGGCCAGGTCGTGCAGCAGCGCGGCCAGCCCGAGCGAGGCGGTGAAGGACAGCGGCGCGTCCGGCTCGTCCATCAGGTAGAAGCCGGTCTGTCTCACCCGGGTGCGCAAGATCTCCAGGAACGACTCGCCGTGGCTGAGCTCGTGCAGCCGCTCGGGCCTGCGGCCAGGGTTCTGCTCCAGGTAGGTGTGCAGCTGGCTCATGGTGTCCGCGCGCAGGAAGTAGGACCAGCGCGGCTTGGCACCCCCCGCGCCCGGCTCGCTCGGCCTGACACCGAACAGCTGGGCCTGCGCCGAACCTCCCTGCGGATTCAGCCCGTACGCCTCGGCCATGCACTCCACCACCGTCGATTTCCCTGACCCGTTCTCACCCACCAGCACGGTCAGCCCGGCCGGCAGCTCCAGTCCCTCGCGGAGCAGCTGGCCCATGGCCGGCACGCTGGCCGGCCACCCAGACTCATCGGCGTCGGCCCCGGTGGCAGGCCGGAAGGCCCGTACCGGGCGGGCGTCGAACTCCTGGTTGTCCGTCCTGCTCCCCATCCCGCCATTTTGGCCGAACGGACGGTGGTGCGCGTCCCCCGTCATGTCATACGGTGCTCACCGGTCCCTGCTGGCGAGCACGATCTCGTCCGCGCGGGCCCAGGCGGGTTCCCGGCGGCCCGGTGCGTAGCGGGCCAGGCGGACGCCGCGCCGCACCAGTGACCGCAGCTCGGCCAGTGAACCTCCGGCCACGCCGAGGGCGCGGGCCTGCACGAGCACGTTGCCCCACGAGGCCGCCTCGGTCGGCCCGGCGACGACGGGCAGACCGCAGGCATCCGCGACCAGCTGGCAGAACAGCGGGTTGGCCACGCCGCCACCGACGACGTGGACCGTGCGCACCCCCCGGCCGGTGATCCGCACCGCGTCGTGCACCGCGTGCCGGATCGCGACGGCCATGCTGTCCAGGATGCAGCGCAGGATCTCCGCGTCACCCGACAGGGCGACGCCGCTGGTCCGCAGGCAGGCGCGGGTGATCCGCTGGGTCATCTCGCCGGGCGCGGCGAAGTGCGGATCCTGGACGTCGATGATCGCCCGCAAGCCATCAAGCTGGCCGGCGGCGCCGGTCAGCTTGTCCAGGTCGACGAGCCTGCCTTCGGCCTGCCACTGCCTGACGCACTCCTGCAGCAGCCAGAACCCGGTCACGTTACGCAGGAAGCGGGTGGTGCCGTCGATGCCGGCTTCGTTGCTGAAGCCTGCCTCCCGGCTCGCGCTGGTGATGACCGGGGCCGGGAGTTCCAGGCCGGCCAGCGCCCAGGTCCCGGTGCAGACGAAGGCGAACGCGTCGTCGGCGGCGGGCACGCCGGCCACGGCGGCGGCGGTGTCGTGCGAGGGCCCGATGACCACCTGCGGCGGCCGGCCCGGGCCGAGCTCGGCGGCGATCCGGCCGGTCATCGGGCCGGCCAGCTGGCCGGCCGCCCGCAGCGGCGGGAACAGGCCGGCCGGCACGCCGAGGGCGTCGGCCACCTCGCGGGCCCAGCTCGCCGTGCGCGGGTCGAGCAGGCCGGTGGTGGAGGCGTTGGTCAGCTCGGTGCTCATCTGGCCGGATAGCCAGTAGGTCATCAGGTCAGGGACGAGCAGCACATGCCGGGCCGCGGCGATCTGCGCCGACCCGCGTTCGGCCATCAGCTGGAACACCGTGTTGATGGGCTGCGCCGCGATCCCGGTCGCGGCGTACAAGCGGGCCGCGTCCACGCCCGCGACCCCGCCCGGCGTGCCGGTGACCGCGGCGAACGGCGGCTCGGTACGGGGATCCCGGTAGTTGGCCGGGTCAGCGATCAAGCCGCCGTCGCCATCGAGCAGCCCGTAATCCACGGCCCAGCCGTCCACCGCGACGGCGTCCGGCGGCCCGTCTGCCCCGCTCGCGGCGCGCAGGCCGTCCATGATCCCGGCGAACAGCGCGCGGGCATCCCAGCGCAGCACCCCGCCGACCGGCCGCGGGCGGTTGGCGAACCGGCTGACCTCGCGCAGGGCGAAGCCCTGCCGGGTGCCCTGACCGACCACCACCCGCCCGCTCGAGGCGCCCAGGTCGACCGCCGCGACCCGGATCCGGGGGTTCCTCACGCTGGTCCCGTCAACGCAGGAATCCCGCCGCCACCCCGGAATCCACCGGGATGTGCGCCCCGGTGGTCTGGCTCAGGTCGCCGCCGGTCAGGGCGAACACCGCGGCCGCGACGTGGGCGGGCAGCACCTCTCGCTTCAGCAGCGTGCGCTGGGCGTAGTAGGCGCCCAGGTCCTTCTCCTCGACGCCGTAGACCGCCGCGCGCTGGGCGCCCCAGCCGCCGGCGAAGATGCCCGAGCCGCGCACCACCCCGTCCGGATTGACGCCGTTAACCCGGATGCCATCACCGCCGAGCTCGGCCGCGAGCAGCCGGACCTGATGCGCCTGGTCGGCCTTGGCCGCGCCGTAGGCCACGTTGTTCGGCCCGGCGAACACGCTGTTCTTGCTGCAGATGTAGACGATGTCCCCGCCGATGCGCTGGGCCCGCATGGCCCGGGCCGCTTCGCGGGAGACCAGGAATGATCCGCGCGCCATGACGTCGTGCTGGATGTCCCAGTCCGCCACGGTGGTGTCGAGCAGCGGCTTGGACACCGACAGGCCGGCGTTGTTCACCACCAGGTCGACACCGCCAAAGGCCAGGGCGGCCGCCGCGACGGCCGCCGCGACCTGCTCTTCGTTGGTCACGTCGGCGGTGAAGGCGATGGCGGCGTCGGCGCCCCCTAGCTCGCCGGCTACCGCGGCGGCGGCGCCGGCGTCGCGGTCGGCGACCACCACGCACGCTCCCTCGGCCGCGAGCCGGTGAGCGATGGCCCGGCCGATACCCGAACCGGCCCCGGTGACGAGCGCGATGCGAGCGGCCAGCGGCTTGGGCGCGGGCAGCCGGGCCAGCTTGGCCTCCTCCAGGGCCCAGTACTCGATCCGGAATTTCTCCGCCTCGTCGATCGGCGTGTACGTCGACAGGGCCTCGGCGCCCCGCATCACGTTGATCGCGTTCAGGTAGAACTCACCGGCCACCCGGGCGGTCTGCTTGTTCGCGCCGTAGCTGAACATCCCGACCCCCGGCACGAGCACGATGGCCGGGTCCGCGCCGCGCATCGCGGGCGAGTCCGGGTCGGCGTACCGCTGGTAGTAGGCGGCGTAGTCCTGCCGGTAGGCCGCGTGCAGCTCGTGCAGCCGCGCCTCGACGTCGGCGAGCGGAGCGTCCGGCGGCAGGTCAAGGACCATCGGGCGGACCTTGGTGCGGAGGAAATGATCGGGACACGAGGTGCCCAGGGCGGCCAGCCGCGGGTGCTCGGTCCGGCTGAGGAAATCGAGCACGACCTCGGCGTCGGTGTAGTGGCCGACCTGACGCCGGTCGGTGCAGGCCAGGCCGCGGATCACCGGGGCCAGCGCGGCCGCCCGGGCCCGCCGGCGCGGCTCAGGCAGCGGCTGGTAGCCCGCGATGACCGGGCCGAACGGCTCCGGTCGGCCGTGGGCCGCGATGAACTGCTCCGCCGTCCGGATGATCTCCAGCGACCTGGCCTCGCACTCGTCGCTGGTCGGCCCCCAGGCCGTGATGCCGTGGCCGCCGAGGACACAGCCGATGGCCTGCGGGTTGGCCGCGGCGATGGCGGCGATGTCCAGGCCGAGCTGGAAACCGGGCCGCCGCCACGGCACCCACACCACCCGGTCGCCGAAGCAGTCACGCGTCAGCTTCTCGCCGTCGGCCGAGGTGGCCAGCGCGATACCTGAGTCGGGGTGCAAGTGGTCGACGTGCGGCTGGGTGACCAGAGCGTGCATGGCGGTGTCGATGGACGGCGCGGCGCCGCCTTGGCCGTGCAGGCAGAAGTCGAACGCCGCGACCATGTCGTCCTCGCGTTCGATGCCGGGGTAGACGCCGGCCAGCGCCCGCAGCCGGTCCAGCCGCAGCACCGCCAGGCCCGCCCGGGTGAGCGTGCCCAGGTCGCCGCCCGAGCCCTTGACCCAGAGCAGCTCGAGGTCCTCGCCGGTGACGGGATCGACGGCGGTTCCCTGGGCCGAGGTGTTGCCGCCCGCGTAGTTCGTGTTGCGCGGATCCGAGCCGAGCCGGTTCGATCGCGCGATGAGTTCGGAGACGACCCCGGCGGCCGCCTCGTTCGTTACGGTCATGCTCGGCACCCGTCCTTCCCGGTCGCGCGCACCGCCTGTGCTGCGGCACGCGCCCAGGTCCGTTCGGCATTATTCATCGTCGCGTCCCGTCCTCAGGCTCCCCAGCCGGCTGGCCGGCCGCCGATCCGCTCGGCGACGATCTTCTCGCCGTATCCGGAGGCGGCGTAGGCCGCCATCGGGTCCGGGTCCAGGCCGTGGGCGGTGCGCAGGCCGGCGAGCAGCGGCCGGACGTCGGTGTTGTAGGCGTCCATCAGCACGCCGTGCGCGCCCAGGACGTCCCCGGCCTGCTGCGCGGCGGCCAGCGCGGCGGCGTCGACCAGCAGCGCCTTGGCCGTGGCCTCCTGGACGTTCATCACCGAGCGGATCTGGCCAGGAATCTTCGGCTCGATGTTGTGGCACTGGTCGAGCATGAACGAGATCTCCGACCCGGGGCCGAGGGCGCCCGCGGCCACCACCTCGAACAGGATCCGGAACAGCTGGAACGGATCCGCGGCGCCGACCATGAGGTCGTCGTCAGCGTAGAACCGGGAGTTGAAGTCGAAGGCACCAAGCTTGCCCGCCCGCAGCAGGAACGCCACGATGAACTCGATATTGGTCCCCGGGGCGTGGTGACCGGTGTCCACGCACACCTTGGCCCGGTCGCCGAGCTGCAGGCAGTGCGCGTACGAGGTGCCCCAGTCAGGCACGTCGGTGGTGTAGAAGGCCGGCTCGAAAAGCTTGTACTCCAAGATAAGCCGCTGGTCACCGGACAGCCGCGCGTAGACGGCGGCCAGCGCCTCGGCCAGCCGGTCCTGCCGGGCCGAGATGCTGTCCTGGCCGGGGTAGTTGGTGCCGTCGGAGAACCAGAGCTTGAGATCGCGCGAACCGGTCTGGTCCATGACGTCGACGCACTCGAGCAAGTGGTCCAGGGCCTTGCGCCGGACCGCGGGGTCGGGGTTGGTGACGCTGCCCAGCTTGTAGTCGTTGTCCTGGAAGACGTTGGCGTTGATGGTGCCGAGCGCAATGCCGGCCTCGGACGCCGCCGTGGCCAGCCTGGCGTAGTTGTCGGTCGCGTCCCACGGGATGTGCAGGGCGATGGTCGGCGCGACGCCGGTGTACCTGTGCACCTGAGCGGCGTCGGCGATCTTCTCGTACGGATCACGCGGCACGCCGGGCTGGGCGAAGACTTTGAACCGGGTCCCGGAGTTGCCGAAGGCCCACGACGGCAGCTCGATCTGCTGCTCGGACAGGGCGCCGTTGACCGCCTGGAGATCCATGGCCTGAACCTGCTTTCTCAACTGTGGGTAGCGCCTTCCCCGAACGACGCCGGGTACGACGGGGCACGGTTGTCCACCGCGGCCAACTGGTCCTCGAGGTTGAAGACGGGCTCGAGGATGACCATGGTCCCGCCGGGCGCCTGGCCGTCGAGGCTGGTGAAGTAGTGCCGCATCTCGTCCTGCCACCGGGTGTTCGCGTCGGTCGCGGCCATCGCGTGCTGCGCGGCGTCCAGGTCCTCGGCCTCTGTGTACCCGACGATCAGCCCGTCGGGCCGGGCGAACAGCGAGTACCGTTCCCATCCGGCTTGCTGCAGGGCCCGCAGCATGTCCGGCCATACCGCCGTGTGCCGCTCCTTGTACTCATCCAGTAGCTCGGGCCTGACCTGCAGGAGAAAGCAGTAGCGCACGGGGCCGCTCCTTTTTTACGCGGTGGGCCCGGCCGGCGCGGGCAGGCCGGCCGGGCCGCGGTACGGAATCAGAAGTGGTAATTATTGATGTTCGCCTTGTCGAACACGGTGGGCGGGCCGAGCACAACCGACGGTCCGACACCCGCGGTCGGGGCCAGCACCGTGTAGCTGCCGAGCGTGCCCGCCTTGAACGACGACCCGGGGGTCAAGCTGGCCATGCCGGAGGCGAGCGAAGCGGCGGCGTACCCGGCTAGATAGCCCAGGTTGCCCGGATCCCACAGCTCGAACTTGGCGACCGTTCCGTCCTCGACGTACTTGCGCATCAGAGACGGCAGGCCGAGCCCGGTCAGGGTCAGGTGAGACAGCAAGTTCTTGTGCGTGTCAAGGTACTGAGCGGCGGCGGAGATGCCGACGGTGGTCGGGGAGATGATGCCGCGCAGGTTCGGATACGCCGACAGCAGGCCCTGCAGCACCTGCAGTGAGGTCGCCGGGTCGTCGTTTCCGTACACCGTCGAGACCAGCTTCATGTTGGGGTACTTGGCCAGCTCCTGCTTCATGTACACGATCCAGGCGTTCTGGTTGGTGGCGCTGGCCGCCGCCGACAGGATCGCGATCTGGCCGCTGCCGCCGATCTCGGCCGCCAGCAAGCTCACCTCGGACTCGCCGATCTGCTGGGTATTCGCCTGGTTGATGAACAGGTGGTCCGGGGAACTTCCGCAGGTGACGTCGGAGTCGAAGGACACGATCTTGATGCCGGCCCGCGCGGCCTGGTTGAGCGACGGGCACAGCGCGGACGGGTCGTTGCCCGCGATGACGATCGCGTTGGCGTGCGCCTGGATCGCCGCCTGGATCGACGGGATCTGCGCGGCCGCGGTGTCCGCCGTTCCGCTGCTGACGACGACCTTTCCGCCGAGCTCAGTGAGGGCCTTCTTACCGCCGTTGTCGGCGATGACCTCGTAGGGGTTCTGGGTGTCCTTCGGGATGAAGTAGACAAGCAGGCCCTTCTTGATCGTGCCGCTGGCCGCCTGAGTCGAGGACGAGGTTGGTGTCGTGCCTCCGCTCGATGACGAGGAGCTGCTGCAGGCGGCCGCGGTCACGGCGACGGCGGCGAGGATAAGAGCGGAGGCCGCCTTTCTCCGCCATCTTCTGGTGTTCCCCATTACTTTTTCTCCTCCGATTGCATGCTGGAATCCGATGAGCTTGGCGGCGCGAGCCGCCTGGTCCCGGCCGCGCGGGCCAGGTGAGGACCTGTTCGCAGGCGGGCGCGTAGCCGGCCCACCGCCTCTCCTCCTCCTGGCAGCACGACGCTCACAAGCAGCAGGCCGCCGATGATGATGTTCTGCACCTCGGGCTGTACCTGCATCTGCGTCAGCACCTGCTGGAGCGTGCCGAAGATGACCACGGAAAGCACGACGCCGATCACGGTGCCGCGGCCGCCGAAAATCGAGACGCCACCGAACAGGACGATCGCCACGACGTTGAGCTCGAGGCCGGTCCCGGCGTCGTAGCTGACCGAGGCGTTCTTCAGCGTGAACAAGATCCCGGCGAGGGCGCACATCACGCCGGACAGCACGAAGAGGCCGAACTTGACCCGGTTGACCCGGATCCCGGCGAACCGCGCCGCCTCCGGCGCCAGCCCGGTCGCCACGATGGCCCGCCCGGCCCTGGTCGCGTGCAGCACCACGCCGAAGATGACGGCCAGCACCAAGAAGATCACCGTGGAGTACGACAGCTGGGTGCCCGGTACGGGCACCACGCCGATACTGGTCATCCAGGCCGGGAAGTCGGTGATGGTCCTGGCCCCCAGGACGATCTCGGCCAGGCCACGGAACAGCGTGAGCGTGCCGATCGTCACCGCGATCGACGGCAGCCCGAGCCTGGCGACCAGGACGCCGTTGAGCGCTCCGCCGAGCGCGCCGACGACAAGCGCCGCCACCATCGCCAGCCCGATCGGCCAGCCCTGGCTGTGCAGCTGGCCCATGACGCATCCGGACAGGCCGAGCATCGAGGCGACCGACAGGTCGATCTCGCCGGTGATCACGATGAGCATGAGCGGCAGCGCCATAATGGCGATCTCGCCCATGTTGAGCCCGATGTAGAAGCCGGTGGTGCTGTTGAGGAAGTCCGATGACCGGGCGGTGCCGAAGATCAGCGTGGCGACCAGGACCACGACCAGGCCGGTCTCCCAGCGCAGCGCCCGTTGCCAAACCGGCCGGCGCGAGGTGTCCGTCCCGGCGTACTCCCGCTTCTGCGGCGCCCGGGTGGCTGGCTCAGAGGTCACGATGAGCCCCTTCCGCCGACCTCAGGCCGCGTGCGACCCGCAGGCTCAGCCAGCGGTCGAATGCGATCGCGAGCAGCAAGAGCGCGCCGGCGATGGCCTCGTTCCAGAACGCCGAGACCCGGCTGGCCACTAGGGCCTGGTTGATGGTGTTGAGCAGCAACGCGCCCAGGGCCGCGCCGGCCACCGTGCCGCTGCCGCCGAAAATGGCGACCCCGCCGACGACCACCGCCGCCACGACGAGCAGCTCGTATCCGGTCCCGCCGGTCACGTCCACCTCGGCGTGCAAGGCGAGGAACAGCGCTCCGGCCAGGCCGGCCAGGGACCCGCTGATGACGAAGGCGGTGAAGATCCGCCGGGCCACGGGTACGCCCGCCAGCGCGGCGGCCTCCGGGTTGGAGCCGATCGCGTACAGGTCGCGGCCGGACCGGAAGGACCTCATCGCGTAGGCGACGATCACCACCACCGCGAAGGCGATGATCGCCAGCCAGGGAATGCCGGCGATGGTACGGAAGCCGATGGCGATGAACGCGTTCGGGATGTTGCTTGAGGTGATGATCACGCCGTTGACGATGAGACCGTCGATGCCGCGGATGATGTAGAGCATGGCCAGGGTGACGACCAGGCTGGGTACCCGCAGCGCCGCCGTGACGAAACCGTTGATCGCGCCGATCACCGCGCCGATCCCGATCCCGGCCACGAACCCGAGGATCACCGGCATGCCCGGGTGATCCTTGAACAGGTCGCCGACGACATAGGCCGACAGCCCGACGATCGAGCCCACGGACAGGTCGACGTTGCGGGTGACGATGACGAGCGTCTCGCCCACGCCCAGCATGGCGATCAGCGCGGCGCCTGAGAGCAGCTGCTGGACGCTGTTCGCGGTGGCGAAGTTGTGGTTGTGCAAGGTCGTGATGCCGAATACCAGCAGCAGGACCACGCCGATGCCGACCTCACGGGCCCGCAGCAGGGCACCGCCGCGGGCGAACCTCGTGCCCAGGACGGAGGTGGCCGTGGTCACGCGGCCGCCCCCTTGAGCTGACCGGTCGCCGCCCGCATGACCAGGTCCTCGTTGGCCTCCGCGCGGGAAAGCTCCGCGGCGATCCGTCCCTCGCGCATCACCAGGATCCGGTCGGCCATGCCGAGGACCTCGGGCAGCTCCGAAGAGATCATCAGCACCGCGAGCCCGCCGGCCACCAGGCCGTCCAGGATGCGGTGCACCTCGGCCTTGGTGCCGACGTCAATGCCCCGGGTCGGTTCGTCGATGATGAGCAGCGCAGGATCGCGGGCCAGCCACTTGGCCAGCACCACCTTCTGCTGGTTCCCGCCAGATAGCGTCGAGACGGCGTTCGTGAGCCGCCCGAACTTCAGCTGCAGCCGGTTAGCCCAGTCCGCGGCCAGGTCGCGCTCGCGGGTGCGGCTGATCAGGCCGAGCCGGCTCAGCCTGGCCAGCGAGGCCAGCGCGATGTTCCGGTCGATGCCGAGGTCCATGACCAGGCCCTGCTGCCGGCGGTCCTCGGGCACCAGGGCCACCCCGGCCGCCATCGCGGCCAGCGGAGAGGCGTTGGGCAGCACCTGGCCGCGCACCGTCACCCGGCCGGCCGACCGGCGGTCGATGCCGAAGACGGCCCGGGCCACCTCGCTGCGGCCGGCGCCGACGAGCCCGGCCAGGGCGACGATCTCGCCGCGGCGGACCGAGAAGCTGATGTCGTGCAGGACCCCCTCCCGGCTGAGCTGCTCCACCTGCAGCACCACCTCGCCGACGGGCGCCTGCGTGCTGGGGAACAGCACGTCAAGGTCGCGACCGACCATCGACCGGATGACTTCGTCGATGGTGAGGTCCCCGGCCGCCGCCGTCCGGACGAACCGGCCGTCCCGCATGATCGTGACGCGCTGGCAGACGGCGAAGACTTCCTCGAGCCGGTGCGAGATGAACAGCACCGCCGCACCTTCCCGGCGCAGCGCCCGGATGACCTCGAAGAGCCGCTCCACCTCCACGCTGGTCAGGGCCGCGGTGGGCTCGTCCATGACGAGAACGTTCGCGTTGGCGGACAGGGCCTTGGCGATCTCGACGATCTGCTGGTCGGCGACGGACAGTCCGCGGGCTTGCCGCTGCGGGTCGAGCGCCACGCCCAGCCGGGTGAAGATCTCACCCGCGCTGCGGTTCATCGCCGGGCGGTCGATGCGGCGGCCGGCCCGCAGCGGCTGCCTGCCCATGAAGATGTTCTCCGCGACGGTGAGGTCGGGGAACAGGGTTGGTTCCTGGTAGATGACCGAGATGCCGGCGTCGCGGGCGGCGACTGGACCGCTCAGGACGACTGGCTGGCCATCGATGGCGAGCGTTCCGCTGTCCGGCTGGTACACCCCGGCGAGGATCTTGACGAGTGTCGACTTGCCCGCGCCGTTTTCGCCGACAAGCGCGTGCGCCTCGGCCGGGAACAACGTGATCGACCCGTCGACCAGCGCTTGCACGGCACCAAAGGCCTTCGCGGCCCGGTCAAGGGCCAGTCTCGGTACCTCCTCTGGCTGCTCACTCAAACCCATTCACCTCGCCGTTCACTGAAACATTTCAATCCAGTGGGCTGAAGATAGCCACGCTTCGCATTGCGTGTCAATAGGCTGTTTCGGCATGTTACAAGGCGATTTATCGCCTGCTACCAGGTCTTTCTGCTTCGTACCTGGTCAAGACCGCCCGCCGGGACGGCGCCTTAGCGCCAAGATTGATTGATACGTTTTATACGTTATGCCCGATCCATCCGCGCGGACGGCCTGATGGGACCTCGGCGGTGACCGTGCAGCACGTGGCGGCTGGGCGGATTCCTTGACACCACTCTCCCGGCACCTTACGGTCGGTGCAGGCTCATGTATGTAACGTTTCAACCACGCGTACCGGGACAAGGGACGTCATGACCTCCTCGCTTACCGCCGCTGCCGCCCAGCCAGTCGCGAGGATTGTCCCGCGCAAGACGAGGGTCGGGCTCGTCGCCGGAGGGCTCGGCGCCTACTGGCCGCAGTTCCCCGCGCTGCTGCCGCAGCTGCAGGCGTCCGCCCGGCGCGTGTCCGGACGGCTGGCCCGGCTCGACTGCGAGGTGGTCGACGTCGGCTTCATCTCCGACGCTCAGCAGGGTGCCGCGGCCGCCGAGCGGCTGCGGCTGGCCGACTGCGATCTCATCATCGGCTTCCTCACGACGTACATGACCGCGACCATGCTGGTTCCGGTCGCCCAGCGGACCGGGGCCCCGATGCTGCTGCTCAACCTCCAGCCCACCGAGTCGATGGATCACGCGAACTTCGACACGGGGGCCTGGCTCGCCTACTGCGGCGCCTGCCCGCTGCCGGAGATCGCCAACGCGTTCCGGCGCTGCGGTATCGGCTTCCGCTCCGTCTCCGGCTACCTCGAGGACGCCCGGGCCTGGGCCAGGATCGAGAGCTGGATCTCCGCGGCCGGTGTGCGGGCCGCGCTCCGGCACGGCCGCCACGGGCTGATGGGCCACCTGTACCCCGGCATGATGGACGTCTCCACCGATCCGACCTTGGTCACGGCGCAGCTCGGCGGCCATGTGGAGATCCTGGAGATCGACGACCTTTCCGTCCGGGTCGACCAGGTCACCGACGCCGAGACGGCCGCCCGGATGGAGCTCGCGCGCGACGTCTTCCGGTGCGACGACTCGGTGAACGCCGACGATTTCCGCTGGGGCGCCCGGGTGTCGGTAGGTCTGGACCGGCTGGTCGAGGACTTCGCGCTCGACTCGCTGGCGTACTATCACCGCGGCCTGAACGGCGAGGCTCACGAGCGGGTGGGAGCCGGACTGATCCTCGGTGCCTCGCTGCTGACCGCACGGGGTATCCCGGCGGCGGGGGAGTACGAATTGCGTACGTCGCTGGCCATGCTCATCTTCGACCGGCTGGGCGCGGGCGGTTCGTTCACCGAACTGCAAGCCCTCAATTTCGACGACGGCGTGGTCGAGATGGGCCACGACGGGCCGGCCCACCTGGCGATCAGCGCCCGGCAGCCACTGCTGCGCGGACTTGGCGTCTATCACGGCAAACGGGGCTGGGGAGTTTCCGTCGAATTCGACGTCCGCCCGGGACCGGTCACCGCGTTCGGCTTGGCCCAGGATCGTGACGGCACGTTCTCACTGGTAGCTTCCGAGGGCACGGTGGTCTCCGGCCCGCTGCTGCGGATCGGCAACACCACCTCGCGGGTGGACGTCGGGCGTGATCCCGGCGAATGGACCGATGACTGGTCGGCGTCCGGCATCGCCCACCACTGGGCGCTGGGCACCGGCCACCGGGTAATCCAGCTGCGGGCGGTCGCGGAACTTCTGGGCCTGCGCATCACGGTGATCTGACCGCGGGATCCTCGCTCGCGGCTGGTAATGTCACGTTTTAATCTCAGTACGGGGGTGTCAGGTGGGCGTCAGCATCCGTGACGTCGCTGACCGAGCCGGGGTGTCGCTCGGCACGGTTTCGAATGCGCTGAACCGGCCCGACCGGGTCGCGCCGGCCACGCTCGAGCGGGTTCGCGCCGCCATCATCGAACTCGGCTTCATCCGCAACGAGGCCGCCCGCCAGCTGCGGACCGGCCGGAGCCGCACCATCGCGCTGCTGGTCCTGGACATGGGCAACCCGTTCTTCACCGACATCGCTCGCGGGGTCGAGCGCGTCGCGACGCAGCGCGGCCTGTCGCTGATCCTGTCGAGCAGCGACACCACGACCGACCGGCAGCGGCACTACCTGTCGCTGTTCCAGGAGCAGCGTTCCTACGGTGTCCTGCTCACCCCGGTGGGACGTGACCTGGGCCGGATCAATGATCTGCGCAGGAACGGCGTCCCGGTAGTGCTCGTCGATCGCGCAGGCAGCAGCCGGCAATGCTCGGTCTCCGTGGATGACGTGGCCGGCGCCCGGCTGGCCGCATCGCACCTGCTCGAGCTGGATCACCAGCGGATAGCCTTCGCCGGCGGCCCGACCACCGTGCACCAGGTCGCCGACAGGATCGCCGGCGTGCGGCAAGCAATGGCTGAGGCGGGCCGGCCCGAGACCGACCTGACGATCGTGGACAAGGTAGGGATGACCATAGAGGGCGGCCGCCAAGCTGGCCGCGCCATCATGGACATGCCGCGCCGTCGCAGGCCGACCGCGGTCGTGTGCGGCAATGACCTCATCGCGCTCGGGTTGCTCCAGCACGCGCTGCGCAGCGACGTCGCGGTGCCCGAGGAGCTGGCGATCGTCGGCTACGACGACATCGAGTTCGCGAGCGCCGCCGCGGTGCCGCTGACGTCGGTGCGTCAGCCCAGCATCGACCTGGGTGCGGCCGCGGCCGAGTTGCTCATCGACGAGGTGGAGCGGCCAGCTGAGCATCATCATCGCCAGGTCCGCTTCGATCCGGTCCTGGTGCCCCGCGAGTCGACCACCAACGCAGGCGCCGAGCCGGCCGCCGCTATGACCCCAGTCGGCGAGGGCGCCGCCTAAGCCCCGCCCCGCCTCGCCCCAGGCCCATGGCTTGAAGACGAAACGGAGGCTCACATCCGGCTATTCGCGCAGCGCGCGCAGCACGACTGTGAGCATGGGCAGGACGAATTCGCCGCGGGCGGTCTCTGGCTGGGCATGAAGGAAGTCGGCGACCCGGGCTAGCTTGGTGCTTCGTTCGGGTTCCGCCAGCGCCAGGAAATTGGAATGAGTAGCGATGGTGGCCAGCAAGGACTCGGCCGTCTTGGCCTGCCCATGCTCGAACTCACCGGTCTGAGCAGCGGAGAAGAGCCCGGAACCGGTCGCGATGAGCTCGTCCTGGCGGGATCGGGCCGCGCCGTCCCGCCACCTGAGCAGTGTGAGGGTGGCCTTGCGCTTGGTCATCTCGGCGAACTTGGCGACCCACTCGACCCGGTCGTCATCCACGTTCCACAGGCCGGCCAGCACACCTCCGGGAGTGAGCACGCGGGCGATCTCTGGCAGCGCCCGGTCCAGGTCAAACCAGTGCATGGCCTGGCCGGCCAGCACGGCGTCGACGCTGGCATCGGGCAACGGGATCTCCTCGGCCTGCCCTGGTACCGATCGCACCGAGGCGAGCTCGCGGCGCAGTTCGGCCAGCATGTTCGGATCGGGCTCGACGGCGGTGACGTCGACGCCCAGCCGGACCAGGGTTGCGGTCAGCTTGCCGGTTCCCGCGCCCAGGTCGATGACCCGGAGCGGCTGACGTGACCAGACGGGCTCCAGCGCCCACCGGACCGCGGCCTCAGCGTAGTCAGGGCGGTGTTCCGCGTAGGCCGCGGCGGCGACGCCAAACGAGGAACCGCGCCGCAGCCGCTCCTCGGTTTCCGCCTGCGCGTCTTGCCCGGGCTGATCCTCCACCCAGGTCAGCCTACGGGGCCGGCGTGCCTGGCGTCGTAGGCGGCCCGGGCGGCTTCGATCTCGGGTAGGTGGCTGTCCGTCCAGGTAACGAGCTGGCCGATGGTGTCCAGGAGGGTGCGTCCCATCGGGGTCAGCGCGTACTCCACCCGAGGCGGGATGACTGGATGTATGGTTCGTGTCACGATGCCATCGCGTTCCAGGCCGCGCAGCGTCACCGTGAGCATTCTCGCGGTGATGCCATCGATCGCGCGGTGCAGCTCGGTGAACCGCATGGTTCCCTGCCCCAGCAGGTCGATCGCCAGGACTGACCACTTGTCGCCGACACGCTGGAGCACCTCCCGCGCCCGGCAGGTCGTTGGTCCGCTGGTCCCGGACGGTTCGCCCGCCGGTTCTGTCAGCGGTTCGCCAGCCGCGTCTGACGGCTCGCAAACCGGGCTAACGTGCCCGGGGTCCAAGAAATCGCCTCCTTGTATGTCATCAGGGTACGTCGCGGACGCCCGCGAGACCTAATACTTGACGCTTCAATCATTACTAGGTTACTCTAAAGAAGTTAGGTACGCGAGCGAAGTCGCGTACCACTAAGAATCACCTACCTGGAGGAATGATGACCGAGACAGCCGTGGAAATCCCCGGCTACGTCGCCGGGACGTGGGCTATCGACCCGGTGCACTCGGAGGTGTCTTTCGTCGTGAGGCACATGATGGTGAGCAAGGTCCGTGGCCGTTTCGACAAGTTCGAGGGGACCATCGTCACCGCCGCTGACCCGCTGCAGTCCAGTGTCAACGCCACCGTAGACCTCAGCTCGGTGAACACTGGCGCGCCTGACCGCGACAACCACATCCGTAGTGCGGACTTCTTCGAAGTCGAGACGCACCCCACGCTGACGTTCCACTCCACGGGTGTGCGCCGCGATGGCGATGACTACCTGCTCGACGGTAACCTCACCATCCGCGGCACGACCAAGCCGGTCACGCTGAGCCTGGAGATCAACGGGTTCGGCCCCGACGCTTACGGCGGCACCCGCGCGGGCTTCTCCGCCACCACCGAGATCAACCGCAGCGACTTCGGCGTCAGCTACAACGGCCCGATTCCCGGTGGCGGCGTGGCCGTCAGCGAGAAGGTCACGATTACGCTCGAGGTCGAGGGCGTCCTCGCCAAGGCCGAGTAGTCACGGCCGCGAGTAGCAACGGCCGCGAGTAGTCACGGCCGCGAGCCGGCCGCAGCCCGGTAGAGCACTGCCGGTGAGGCGAACCGGGCGCCCGGCCAGGTTAACGTGGGCCGGAAGGACCGTGAGCGGGTCCTTCCGGCCCATGGCCGTGTCTTCAGCCGGCCAGGCCGGCCCGGCCGGGCCGCGCGGTCCGGCCTGGCCACAGACGGGGCCAGGTGGCGGACGGGCTGAGGACGCTAGCGGCTGGTGCCGTGCTTGACGAGGTAGTCGAGGTAGAGCGGGCGCAGCGCCTCAGCGATCTCGCCTTCCCCGGAGTTGATCGCGTCGGTGAGCAGCACCGAGACCTTGGTGATGTCCCTCCCGGCCTCGGCCGAATGTCCCTCCGAAGCCTCGGCGGCCGGGATGGCGCGCAAAAGCTCCCACAGAAACTCCACGTCGACGTGGTGCAGCGCCCGCCGCATGGCGAGAGGTCGTGCAGCTCACGGGAGGAAAGCGCGTCCAGTTCATCGCGGGTGGTCACGCGTGGACTCTACCGCGCCTGTTCGGCGCGGCCGTAGGTAGCCGGCCGCGAGTACCAGCCCGGTGCGCAGTTCCGGACACCTGGGCGGTAAAGCACTCGCCGGCAGAAGTGCTGACATTTTGTCTCAGTAGGTGATCTTGTTCGTCTCTGTGCGGCTCAGTGAGTAATACCGCGCCCATTTGTCGTCGTATAGAGCAGCCAGGTCGCCGGGCATGCTCTCGCGCCGCGGCCCGGAGGTTTTGTTACTGATGTGGCGGGTAGTTCTCAGGGTGGCGTTATTGACATAAGTTTGTACGTATTTAGACCGATTTGTACCTTTTTAAAAGGGTGTTTCGGCGGTAATACGGTTGCCTCCCTGCTGGCCGCCTCAGCATGCCGCGTTACCTGCTGGTTAAAGAATAGATAACGCCCCCGGGAATCATTGACGGTTATTTACGCTGGTTGTTAGATTCCGTCGGAAGACGTCTCGTATCGCGGGACGGTCACAGTGGCGTGACCGGCGGGCCTGACGAGGTACCGGGACCGGCGGCGCGCGGGAGCGAGAAGGATCGCATATGCGAATTCCCTGGTCAGGAAGCCGCTCTTCGCCGAGGTTTAGCCGGAGAGCGCAATCGGCAGGCTGGCGAAGATGGCGGCCGCTGATCGTCTTGCTGGGTGTGGCGGTCGTCTGTCAGCTCAGCTTGACGGGCATGACCGCTATCGCCAGCGCCTCGACGACGGCCAAGGCGGCCGTCACCAGCGTCGCGCCGAACCCAGTCAACGAGCTTGACTGCAACGGCTGGAGCTCGAAATACGGCACCGTCAGGAAGCTCGCCGGCAACCTGTGTACGGACCCGATCAAGATCGTCAACGGCAAGGCCAGCCGGTTCATCGACAATAAGTGGTATGTCGGCCACGACGAGCCGAGCGTGAAGTTCATCTCCAGCCAGCCTGGCTCGGGCAACACCATGACCTACGTCATGAAGATGTCGAAGGACCCCAAGAAGGCTCCGACTGCGAGCGGTAGCGTCGTCGACTACGGCCAGCTGTCCGTCGCGCCCTGGTTCGGGCTGCCCATGTGCGACCCGGACTCCTACCCGTTGAACCCGTGCACCCCCGACAGCGACACCAACTCCGGCTTGATCAGCGATCCGAACGCAGCCGGCTCGGCGTTCATGGAGCTGCAGTTCTACCCGCCGGGCTTCACCCCGTTCATCGACAGCACGAGCTGCAGCGCGACCAAGTGGTGCGCCGCGCTCACCATCGACAGCCTCGAAGCGAATTTCAATTTCGCAAACCTCAACCCCAACTGCACGGAGCCGGTCAACTTCGCGTTCCTGCAGACTAACGGCGTCCCGGCCGGCCCGCCCAGCCCGCAGCTGACGGACGCGAGCACGTTCACGCCCGACGCCCACACCCTGATGATCAACTCCGGTGACGTGGTCGTGGTCTCCATCTCCGACCCGGCGCAAGGGTTCACCACGACGGTCCGAGATCTGACCACTCATCAGACCGGGTACATCACCGCCAGCGCGGCGAACGGCTTCATGAACACCAACCCCGTCAGCTGCGCAGGCACTCCGTACACGTTCCACGCGGAGTACAGCAGTGCGAAGATCCAGAACCAGGTCCCGTGGGCCGCGCTCGAGGGCGGCGTGCTGATGGAACAGGAAATCGGACACGGCGAGGTCTGCAACTCGGTGACGAACCAGGACCCGTTCACCGCCGGCTTCCCCGGTGGCCAGTCCTTCAGCGACCCGAACGTCTTCGACACCTGCGTGGGCGGCTCGGAAGGGCCGACCGCCACCGGTGAAGGTCCGTGTACCGCGAGCGGCTGCCAGAACGCGACGACACAGGGGGCCACCGGCCCGGTGGCCTGCCCGACCAGCGACCCGGCCAGCGGCGCGCTGTGCGAGTTCGCCGATGGTTACTGCTTCCAGAAGGGAACGCGGACCGCGGTCCTCAACGGCGTGCCGACCACGGAGGAAGCACGGGCCAACGAGTGTTACAACAACAGGTTCCAGAACGGCGACCTGGACTTCGACGGCCAGTCGTACCAGCCGGACTGGCCCAACGGCAGCACGAACTACCCGACTTCGTTCCAGTACGTCGGGCCGTTCACCAAGGGTGGCCATACGTACCCGCAGGTCCAATTTGAGTCCGACATCGGCGGCTCCTCGAACCTGTGCGATGTCGCCACCGGCGCGGGCTGTACGGTCCCGCCGATCAGCGCCAAGTTCTACCCGTTCTGGTCGCTCAGCCCGCTGTTCCAACTCGGGTCGCAGACGGCCGGGTGCGTGTGGAACTTCGGCAACGACCAGCCCAACACCCTCGCGGATTTCGGAAAGGACGCTCAGTACGGCACGCCTGACGTGGCCCGCTACGGCGGCACGATCATCAGCGCGCCGATGCGTAACCCGTCGCTCAGCGGACACTGCAAGATCTAGCCTCAGCGGCTAGTCCGTTAGCTGAGGGGTGCCCGGCCGGCCAGCCGGGCACCCCTCACGCCTTGTCCCGGGCCCGGGCCCGGCTGGCCAGGCCACCGGACACGGCGTCCGTGACGGCCCGGACGCCCGGGTGGGCCGGCAGGTCCTCGAGCAGGACCGGTTTTCCTTCGCTGTCGGTGAGCGGTACCCGCCAGTTGGGATACTCATCGACCGTGCCCGGCAGGTTCTGCGGCCGCCGTTCCCCGGCCGCGTCGGCCAGCGAGACGCCGATCAGCAGCGCCGGGGTCCGGGTCAGGTAGCCGTACACGGCGACCGTGAACTCCTCGGGCGACGGATGGCGGGCGCGGGTCGCGCCGGGCAGCAGGCCTTCGCGCGCGAGCATCGTGACCCACCTGTCCGCGTCGGCCCGCGCGACGGCCCGTTCGGTCGCCTCGGGCCGGGTGAGCTGGCCGAGCTCGGCCCGGATGGTGACCTGGTCGCCGGTGAGGAAGGACGCGGCTGGGGGCATGTCGTGGGTGCCGACCGTGGCCAGGCAGCCGCGCCGCCATCCGCCTGGCCTGCGTGGCGTGCCATCGGCCCGGCGCTCGAACCACAGCATGGACGTGCCGAGCACCCGGCGCGCGGCCAGGAACTGACGCAGCCACGGCTCGACCGTGCCGAGATCCTCGCCAATCGCCAGTGCGTCCGCCCGCGCCACCTCGGTCGCGACCACGCCGCCGAGCAGCTCGTGGTCGTACCGCACGTACGTGCCCGCCACCGGCGGCATCCCGGCCGGTATCCACCACAGGCGGGCCAGCCCCATGACGTGGTCGACCCGCATGCCGCCGGCGTTCCGCGTGGTGGCCGCGACCAGTTCGGCCAGCGGCCTGCCCGCCAGGGCCGCCAGCCGTCCCGGATGCCAGGGTGGCAGCGTCCAGTCCTGTCCGCGCTGGTTGAATTCGTCCGGCGGGGCCCCCACGCTGATTCCGGGCACGATCACGTCCTGGCGGGCCCAGGCGTCGGCCCCGCCCGGATGGGTGCCGACCGCGAGGTCCGCGATGACCCCGATACCCATGCCGGCCTGCCTGGCCGCTCGCTGGGCCGCGGCTGCCTGCTCCGCCACCAGCCACTGCACCCAGGCGTGGAACTCGACCCGGTGCTGGTGGGTCCGGCCGAACTCCGCCACCTCTGCCGACTCGGGATCGGCGAGCACGGACGGCCATGACCGCCAGTCCGGGCCGTGCACCTCGGCGATCGCGCACCACGTGGCCCAGTCCCTGGTAGCCCTGCGGTCGCGTCCGCCGAAGGCGTCGAACTCCGCCTGACGGCCGGCGCTCAGCGGCACTGTGCGGATCATCTCGAGCGCCGTCCGCTTGGCGGTCCAGACCGCATCCCTGTCGATGAGGGCCGCCGTCGTGCTCGCGGCCCGCAGCGGCGCGGCCAGCGCTTCGACCCGGGCCCGGTCACCCGCGCTCAACCCGGCGTATTCGGGTATGTCCTCGATGCGCAGGTACAGCGGGCTCACCTGGCGCCGGGTCATCGGCAGGTAGGGGGAGGGGCTGACCGGGGGCAGCGGTTCCGCGGCGTGCAGCGGGTTGACCAAGATGAAGTCCGCGCCGAGCGCACGCCCGCTCCAGGTGGCAAGCTCGGCGAGGTCGTGCAGGTCGCCATGCCCCCAGGAAAGGCGGGAACGCACCGAGTAGAGCTGCACGGTGAAGCCCCACGACCTGTGGGCGGGATACGGCGCCACGGCGCCGTCCCCGGCTGTGCCGCCCGTTCCGGGTCCTCGGCGCTCCGCGCGGGCACCGTCGGATTCAAGAACGCTGAGGACCGCCGCCAGCGTCTCGTCGGGGACCTCGACCAATCGCCCGCGCCAATCCTGGTAGGAGACCGCCACATCGTGCTGCTGCGCTCTGCGCGTGAGTTCTGCCCGTGCTGTCATCGCACCAGTTTGCCCGAATGTAGTCCAACCTCGGACCGGCTAGTGCCGTCCTAAAGCCAGAGGGACGCCGCAGACCGCGGATCCCGTGTCTTAGGACGGCACCATGAAGTACCTCTCCATCCTCCCGCGCACTGCCCGCCGGGTCATCGCGACCATCGCCGTCGCGTCGGCCGCCGGGCTCGTCATCACCACCGCCGCCTTCGCGGCCGGCTCACCGGGCGCTGCGCTCGCGTCAGATACCGCGCGCCTCTCGTCGACCGCCGTTCCCGCCTGCGGGGCGAGCCAGCTCGGCGTCTGGATCGGCCTCGCCCAGTCGAACGGTGCGGCCGGAACCATCTACTACCCGCTGAACTTCACCAACGTGAGCCGGCAGGCCTGCTCCCTGCATGGCTTCCCCGGCGTCTCCGCGATCGCCCGCAACGGCCATCAGCTCGGCAGCCCCGCAGGCTGGTCCACCACGGTGGCCGCGCACACCGTCGTGGTGGCTCCGGGCGCGACCGCCCACACGATACTGCAGTACGGTGACGTCGAGGTGAGCACGGCACCCGGCTGCGATCCGGTGAATACGGCCGTCACGCTGCGCGTCTACCCGCCGAATCAGTACTACGCCACGATCGCCGCGTTCGACCTGGAAGTGTGCTCGCATACCGGGCCCGTTTACCTGCGGGTGGAGCCCATCCGGCCGGGCGTCGGCACGATCAACGGCTAAGTTCGGGCCGCCCCGGCCCCATCGTGGCCGAAACCGCCCCGCAGGGTGAGGAGCCCGCGGGGCGGTTTCACGTTCCCAGGCCGCCGTCAGCCCGCGGCGGGCTCCAGCACGAACACCGGGATCTCCCGTGTCGTCTTCTGCTGGTAGTCCGCGTAGCTGGGGTACACCGCGACCGCCCGGTCCCACCACTCGGCGCGCTCGGAGCCGCTGATCTCGCGGGCGATCATGTCCCGCCTGTCCGGCCCGTCCTGAAGTTCCACCAGGGGGTTCGCGCGGATGTTGTAGTACCAGAGCGGATGGGTAGGGGCGCCGCCCTTCGACGCCACCATGGCGTACTTGCCGTCGTGTTCCACCCGCATCACCGGGGTCTTGCGGACCTTGCCGCTGCTGGCCCCGAGATTGGTGACCACCACTACCGGGATGCCAGTGTCGGCCAGCGTCGTACCCTTGGTCCCGCCCGAGCTCTCATAGAGCTCGACTTGATTCCGCACCCAGGCCTGGGCGCTCGGCTCATATTCTCCTTGAACAGGCATACCGCATAGTCAACACCAAGAACGCCCGGCCCCGCAGGCCGGGCAGTTGCTTCAGGCCGCCGGGCCCGCCGCGCCCGTCGCACCCCTCGTACTGTCTCACCAGCCCGCCTCGCCCCACCGTTATCATCTATCGATCATCATGACGATTAGCTGGCACATTTACACGGAACATTCGGCTTTACTGGAGAAAAAGGTCCCCTATCAGGTACCAAATCCTCCGCACAAGCCGAATCATCCACGATTTTCCTGGAATTCGATGCATCATGGAGCGCTGGCGTACCACGAGAAGCACCAGCATCATGGTATTTCGAGTAACGCCCATTCTTATTGTCGGGACGGGCGGATTCGAACCGCCGATCTCTTGACCCCCAGTCAAGCGCCTTAACCAAGCTGGGCCACGTCCCGCCGCGCCACGGCGTCGCTTCCGATGGCGCACGCCCGCCGTATCCCAGCGGGCTCAGACAGCCTAGCGCAACGGTGGAGCAGTCCGAAACGCAGACCGGCCCAACCGAACCGCGCCGCCTGCGGCCGGGCTCCGCCCGCACCGCCAGTGCCTGCGGACTCCCGCCTGGCCGCCGCGCCGTCACCGATGCGTGAATCCCGTCCGGGGGGAAAGCTACCATGTGGCGGGGATGCCCGAGCGCCGTGTTCGCCGGAGCTACGGGTGCCGCGTCGTCCATGCAGGCGGTACGCAAAGGGAAAGGCTAGCCGTTGAGAGTACCGGGGGCTCGCCGCTCAGCCTCTTACCCCGGCGGCTTCGATGACGAGCAGGGACAGCCGCCGGTCCGGCCGCGCGCACGGTTCAGGGTGACCTTCGTGATCGCGAAAGCCGTGCTGGCGATCGCCGTGCTTTTCGCCGTCGCGGGCGGCCTGCTCTTCCTGGTGACCCCCTCGGCTGGCCAGGCCACCGCGCTGGTCAGGGCTCAGGCGGAGCAGCACCACATCGCCTACCCGGGCCCGCAGGTCCCGCAGTACTTCGCGGAGGCCCTGGTGGCCACCGAGGACCACCGTTTCAACAGCGACCCGGGCGTGGACCCGTTCGCGATGGCCCGCGCCGCCGCCTCGTGGCTCACCGGCCAGCACGATCAGGGCGGAAGCACCATCGACCAGCAGCTTGCGAAGAACCTCTACACCTCGGGCCACAGCGGTTTCACCCAGGTGATCGAGCAGATGGCGCTGGCCGTCAAGCTCAACCTGACCTACAGCCGGGCGCAGATCCTGCAGATGTACGCGGAGGTCGCGTACTACGGGCACGGATACTACGGCCTGAGCGCCGCCAGCTGCGGATACTTCGGCCGGACGCCGGCCGGGCTTTCGCTGGTGCAGGCGGCCATGCTGGCCGGGGTGGTGAACGCGCCGACCTACGACGACCCGCTGGTCTACCCGGCCCAGGCGCGGGCGCGGCTGGTGCACGTGATCGGCCGGATGGCCGCGGTCGGTTACCTGACGCTGACCCAGGAAACGGACGCGCTGGACGCCCCACTCGACATGCCGACCGTGCGCGGCTGCCAGTAGTCCCCGGCTAGGTGAGCAGCGCCTGGGTAAGCGCCCGCCGCTCAGGCGCCGGAAATCTCCGGCTGCAGGTGCTCGGACGCCAGCGATTCCCCGTCGGTCACCAGGAAGACCCAGCGCCGGTAGGCGTACAGCCGGAACAAGGTGGCCACGGCGACGCCAAGCAGGTTGGCCACGTTGTAGGAGAACGTGCCCTTCAGCCCGAGCCCGTACCGCGTCACCGCGACGAACATGAGCTGGACGAGCAGTCCGATGCCGTTGAACGCGAAGAACAGGACGGACTCCCGGCGCAGGTGGCTGCCGTTGCGGTGCCGGAACGCCCACAGCTTGTTGCCGACGAAGGCGAGGACGGTGGCGACGACGGTGGCGATCGTTACCGACGTGAGCTCGTCGAATCCCGCCCCGGACCGCAGCACGTTCGCGCCGACGATAGTGACGAGGAACGCGAGGAAGCCCACGATGCTGAACTTGGCCGCCTCGTGTATCACCACCCTGAATCGGGTGTAACCATCGCGGATGAAATCCACTCGTGTCTTTTCCTTCGTCGGGCCATGCCGGATGGTCAGACCTTACCGTGTTCCCTGCCGGGGCTCGGGGATGGCGGGTAAACCGTTCGAGGAATGTCATACCCCCCAGGTAGCCTGCATCAGGTGTCCGGAAGCCATAGGGACGACATACTCGTACGTGCGCGCGGCCTGACCAAGCGGTTCGCCAGCTTCACCGCGGTGGACGGGATCGACTTCGACCTCTACCGCGGCGAGGCGTTCGGCTTTCTCGGGCCGAACGGCGCAGGCAAGTCCTCGACCATGCGGATGATCGGCTGCGTGTCGCCGCCGACCAGCGGGGAGCTGGCCATCTTCGGCCTCGACCCGGTCAGGGATGGATCGGCGATCCGGGCCCGGCTCGGCGTCGTACCGCAGGACGACACCCTCGACGTCGAGCTGACCGTCCGGGAAAACCTGCTGGTCTACGGAAGGTACTTCGGGCTGCCCCGTCGCGTCATCAGGGACCGGACGACGGCGCTGCTCGAGTTCGTCCAGCTCGCGGACCGGGCCAAGGACAAGGTGGACCCGCTGTCCGGCGGCCTGAAGCGGCGCCTGACGATCGCCCGCTCGCTCATCAACGAGCCCGAGATCCTCATCCTCGACGAGCCGACCACCGGCCTGGACCCGCAGGCCAGGCACGTGGTGTGGGACCGGCTGTTCCGGCTCAAGCAGCGCGGCGTCACGTTGATCCTGACCACGCACTACATGGACGAGGCCGAGCAGTTGTGCGACCGGCTGGTGGTCATGGACCACGGCAGGTTCGCGGCTGAGGGCTCGCCCAGGGAACTGATCGAGCGGTATTGCTCACCCGAGGTCCTGGAGCTTCGCTTCGATCCTGACCTGCACGAGTCAGCCGCAGACAAGCTACAAGATTTTTCCGCCGAACGGACCGAGGTACTTGCCGACCGGATACTCCTGTACGTCAGCGACGGGGACGCCGCCCTGGCCGAGGTCCGGGCCGGCGGACTCGAGCCGCTCACCTCGCTGGTCCGCCGCGGCACGCTGGAGGATGTCTTCCTCCGCCTGACCGGCCGCAGGCTGGAGGATTAATGCTGGTGCGAAGCGGGGGGGCGGGCAGCCCCTCCCCAGGGGGGTACGAGGGGGCGGGCAGCCCCCCCGTGAGCAGGGGGGGTCTGGGGGGGATCGTCCCCCCGAGGTCATACAGCGCGTTTCTGTGCTGGCTCACGGTGTACAAGCGGACCTGGCGGTCCAGCATCTGGTCCAGCGTGCTCGGCCCGCTGTTTTACCTGGGGGCGATGGGCGTCGGGCTCGGCTCGCTGGTGGACTCCCGCGGGACGGCGAGCCTGGGCGGGGTGAGCTACCTGGCCTTCGTGGCCCCGGCCGTCTTGGCCTCCGGCGCGATGAACACCGCGATGAGCGAGGCCAGCTACCCGGTGTTCGGCTCGGTCAAGTGGAACCGGATCTATATCGGGGCCCAGGCCTCGCCGCTGCGGCCGGGCGACATCTTCCGTGGCCACCTGACGTTCATGACCATGCGGATCGCGATGAACGCCGCTATCGTCACCGTCTTCATCGCCGCGTTCGGCGCCGCCCCGTCGCCCTGGGTGGTGCTGGCCTGGCCCGCCGCGGTGCTGACCGGGCTCGCCTTCGCCGCCCCGATCGCGGCCTGGGCGGTCACGGTGACGTCGGAGAACTCGTTCGCCTACCTGTTCAGGTTTGGCATGATGCCGCTGATGCTGTTCTCCGGCACGTTCTTCCCGCTGTCCCAGCTCCCCGGATGGCTGCGACCGCTAGCCTACGCCACACCGCTGTGGCACGGCGTCGCGCTGTGCCGCGCGCTCAGCCTCGGTTCCGGGCTCCGCGCCGACCTGCTCGGCGCGCTCGGTCATGTCACCTACCTGGCCGTGCTCGCGGCCATCGGGATATGGGCCGGGGCACGCACCTACCGCAGGCGGCTGTATGTCTAGCGCGACGCTGCGGATGCTGCCGCCGGCCGGCCGCCTGGCCCGGCTGCGGCGCGGCGGACCCGCGGGCGGCGACGCGGGCAGCCTGCGCCTGATCGAACGGCACGCCCGGGTCTACCGGCACGCCTGGCTGGTGTTCGCCTCCGGGGTCTTCGAGCCGCTCTTCTACCTGCTGTCCGTGGGCCTGGGCCTGGGCGTGCTGGTCGGCAAGGTGCCAGGTCCCGGTGGGCAGCTGATCCCGTACCGGGAATTCGTGGCGCCCGGCCTGCTCGCGGTCTCCTCGATGAACGGCGCGATGTACGACGCGACCTTCAACATTTTCTTCCGGCTTAAGTACGCCAAGCTCTACGACGCGATCCTGGCCACCCCGATGCGCCCGACCCAGGTCGCGCTGGGTGAGATCGGCTGGGCGCTGATCCGCGGCACGATCTACGCCGTGGCGTTCACGCTGGTCATGCTGGTGCTGGGCCTGGTGCACTCCTGGTGGATCGTGATGGCCGTCCCGGTGGCGGTGCTGATCGGCTTCGCGTTCGCCGCCGTCGGCATGACCGGCACCACGTACATGAAGAGCTGGCAGGACTTCGATTACGTGATCGTGGCGAGCCTGCCGCTCTTCCTGTTTTCCGCGACGTTCTATCCGCTCGGCGTCTACCCGCGGGCGATCCAGGTGATCGTCGAGTGCACGCCGCTCTACCAGGGCGTGGTGCTGCTGCGCGACCTGAGCCTGGGGGTCGTCGGGCCTGGCTTGCTGTGGCGGGCCGCCTACCTGGCCGTGCTCGGGCTGGCCGGCCTTTACGCGGCGGGCCGGCGGATCGGCAAGCTCCTGCTCGTCTGACCCGCAAGGCCCGCCCCGTCAGCGGGTAGGCTGCGCCTAAATGCTGGAGGAGCGACCGAGCCAGTCTGGTGCCGAACCGGTCTTGCGGGGGACCGGGGCACTAGCTCCTTCGCGGCCGCGGCGGGCGACGGCGCGGGTCAAGGGCGCGTGGGCCGGGGTCAAAGGCGCGTGGGCCGGGGTCTACCGGGATCCGGTCACCTGGGCCATCGCGCTCACCGTGTGCTGCGCCTACGGCGCGCTGTCGCTGTTCCGGCTGTTGCAGCTCAGCCCGGCCTCGTGGGATCTGGGCATCTACACCGAGTACGTGAAGCAGTACGCCCACCTCGAACCGCCGGTCGTGGACATCAGGGGAGCGGGTTTCAACCTGCTCGGCGATCATTTCCAGCCGATGGTGGCGGTCCTGGCGCCGTTCTTCCGCGTTTTCCCGTCCGCGGCGACGTTGCTCGTCGCGCAGGCCCTGCTGACCGCGGTGTCTGTCTTCCCGGTCAGTCAGCTCGCGCGCGAGAAACTCGGAGTCGGCCCCGGCCGGGCGGTCGCGATCGCCTACGGGCTGTCCTGGGGCCTGCAGCAGCTGGTCGCTTACGACTTCCACGAGATCGCGTTTGCGGTTCCGCTGCTGGCCTTCGCGCTGTCCGCGCTGGCCCGTGGCCACCTCAGGGCCGCCGTCTGGTGGGCCCTGCCGCTGGTCTTCGTCAAGGAAGACCAGGGCTTTACCGTGGCCGCGATCGGCCTCTACCTGATCATCACGGCCTGGACCATGGAGAAACCCGAGGGCCGGACCCGCAGCCAGGCAGGGCTGCTCCTGCTGGCCTGGGGTTTTGCCTGGTCGTTCCTGGCCATCGGCGTGATCATCCCGCACTTCAACGCGGCCCATCACTACGACTACTGGAGCGACGGCGGAGTCCTGGCACCCAGCGGGCACCTGACCGCGATCGGCCTGGTCAAGCAGCTCGTGACGGCGTGGCCCAACAAGCTGCAAACGGTCGCGTTGATACTCCTGCCGACCGCGTTCACCGCGCTGAGGTCGCCGCTTGCGCTGGTCGCGGTGCCGAGCCTGCTGCTGCGTTTCCTGTCCACGGACAGCAGCTTCTGGGGAACGGCGTGGCACTATAACGCGACCGTGATGCCCATCTTGTTCGTCGCGGCCGTGGACGCGCTGGCCAGAATCCAGGCCGCCATGGACGCCGATGACCGGCCCGGCTTCGTGACCTGGGGGAGTGGACAGCGGGGCGGCCGACGCGCGCTGCTGGCCGGGGCGAGGCACTACGGCGTGGCCATGATGCTCGCGATCGCGGTGGCGCTGAGCTTTTATTTCCCGGTCAGCAACCTATGGAACGCCCAGACGTATCGCATCGGCCCGCACGTTGCCTCGGCCGAGGCGGCCATGGCCGCCGTGCCCGACGGCGCTACCGTGCAGGCCACGCTCGACCTGCTGGCCCCGCTGGCCGCCCGCACCGACACCTTCTGGATCGGCAACCCGGGCAACCCCATGACCAAGTACATCGTGTTCGACGGCCGCGACAGTGACTACTCCCCGGCCATCACCAACGTCCCCGCCTTTATCGCCCAGCTCTATCCGCCGCACGAATACACCCAGATCTTCCAGTCCGACGGCGTCTACGTCTTCCGCCTCAACCCCCCGGGTGATCGTGGATAGGCTGGTGGCGCACCCTAGGGGAGGTCATGCTCCATGGACTTCGGCTACGACGCCAAGACGCTCGACTTGCGCAAGCGGCTGCTCGCCTTTATGGATGAGCGGGTATTCCCCGCCGAGGCGGTGTTCGCGCAGCAGGTCGAGGCCGCGGTCCAGCGGGGGCACCCGTGGGGAAGGGTCCCGGTCACCGAGGAACTCAAGGCCGAGGCGCGCGGCCGCCGACTGTGGAACCTCTTCCTGACCGGTAAGGCGGCCCAGGCGGTCACCAGGCTCAGCCCGGCCAGCCTGCCGGACCCGCCGCTGACGAACCTGCAGTACGCGCCGCTGGCCGAGATCGCCGGCTGGAGCCCCACGCTGGCGCCTGAGGCGCTGAACTGCGCCGCGCCCGATACCGGCAACATGGAGGTGCTCGCCGAGTTCGGGTCGCCTGACCAGCAGGACCGCTGGCTCCGCCCGCTGCTCGACGGCACGATCAGGTCGGCCTTCTGCATGACCGAGCCCGACGTGGCCTCAAGCGACGCGACCAATATCGCCACCACGATCACCCGCGGGGGCGACGGTTACGTGATCGACGGCCGCAAGTGGTGGTCCAGCGGCGCGATGGACCCGAACTGCCAGGTCTTCATCGTGATGGGGGTGAGCAGCGAGCCAGCCGGGGGCCACGGGCGGCACTCGATGATCCTGGTGCCGCGTGACACGCCGGGGGTCACGGTCAAGCGCGGGATGACGGTCTTCGGCTACACCGACGGGCCGCACGGCGGGCACGCCGAGGTGATTTTCGACCACGTGACGGTGCCGGCGGAGAACCTGATCGCGGGCGAGGGCGACGGGTTCGCCATCGCTCAGGCCCGGCTCGGCCCGGGCCGTATCCACCATTGCATGCGGCTGATCGGCGCCGCGGAGCGCGGGCTCGAGCTCATGTGCCGGCGCGCCACCAGCCGCACGGCCTTCGGCAAGCCGCTGGCGGAGCAGGGCGTCGTCCAGGACTGGATCGCCGAGTCCAGGGTCAGGATCGAGCAGGCGCGGCTGCTCGTGCTCAAGACGGCCTGGCTGATGGACACCGTGGGCAACAAGGGAGCGCACACCGAGATCCAGGCGATCAAGATCGTCACCCCGGCGATGGCCGAGTGGGTGCTGGACAAGGCGATCCAGACGCACGGCGGCGGCGGGGTCAGCCAGGACTTCCCGCTGGCCCAGCTCTGGGCCAGCGCACGCTCGCTCAGGTTCGCCGACGGGCCGGACGAGGTGCACAGGAGGTCCATGGCCCGCCGCGAGCTGAGAAAGGCCACCACCTGAGAGGGACAAGGGAGCTCAGGAGGGACCAAAGCCACTAGCCAGCGAAAGGCCGTACGCCTACGAAAGGGGGTAGACACACACACGCCGCGGACTGAGGAGGGCTTACCCGGCCCTAGCACCACGGCTCGTTCAGATTAAAAAGGAGACATCCGATGTCAGAGAGAATCGCGATAGTGACCGGGGCGGCCCGAGGCATCGGCGCCGGGACGGCTATCAGGCTGGCCGCCGACGGAATGGCCGTGGCCGTCCTTGACCTTAACGAAGCCGACTGCGCGGCAACGGTGAAGGAGATCGAGAACGCCGGCGGTAAGGCTCTCGCGGTAGGCGCCGACGTCAGCAAGACCGATCAGGCGAACGCCGCGGTCGAGCGGGTGGCCGCCGAACTCGGCGCGCCCACGGTGCTGGTCAACAACGCCGGGATAACCCGCGACGCGATGCTGTTCAAGATGACCGACGAGCAATGGGACTCGGTGATCGCCGTCAACCTGCGCGGTCCGTTCCTGATGACCAGGGCGGTGCAGAAGTACATGAGCGAGCAGAAATGGGGGCGGATCGTCAACATCTCGTCGTCGTCGGGGCTCGGCAACCGCGGGCAGGCCAACTACTCCGCCACCAAGGCAGGCATTGAGGGCTTCACCAAGACGCTGGCCAAGGAACTGGGCAAGTTCGGGATCACCGCGAACGCGGTCGCGCCGCACTTCATCGCCACCGACATGACCGCGAACATGGCCGCCAGCCTGAAGATGTCGTTCGATGAGCTCGTGGAGACCTACAAGAAGCAGATACCGGTCAACCGGGTCGGCCAGCCGGCCGATGTGGCGGCGGCTATCTCCTTCCTGGTCGGCGAGGACGCGGGCTTCGTCTCTGGCCAGGTTCTCTATGTGGCAGGCGGCCCCCTGAACTGATGGCGGTGCCGTGCTAGAAATGGAGCTGTGCAGATAACGCAGGAAATGCTCCGCGAGCGAGTGCGTGTGTTCCTCGCGGAGCATGATCCACTCCAGCTAGCCAAGCAGGACTTCCTCAACGCCCGGTTCGACGCGGGCCTGGCCTGGGTGCACTACCCGGAGGGACTCGGCGGTCTCGGGGCGCCGCGCTCGTGGCAACGCATCGTGGACGCCGGGTTCGCGGCCGCGAACTCGCCCTCCAACGACCCGGAGCGCAACGGCATCGGCCTGGGCATGGCGGCGCCGACCATCCTCGCGTACGGCAACGATGAGCAGCAGAAACGCTGGCTGCGCAAGCTCTGGACCGCCGAGGAGATCTGGTGCCAGCTGTTCAGCGAGCCCGGCGCGGGCAGTGACCTGGCCGCGCTGGCCACCCGGGCGGTCCCGGACGGCGAGGACTGGATCGTCTCCGGTCAGAAGGTGTGGACCTCGCAGGCGCACCAGGCCCGCCGCGCGCTGCTGGTCACCCGGACCGACCCCGACGTACCCAAGCACCAGGGCCTGACCCAGCTCACCGGCGAGGCCGAGTTCAACGAGGTGTTCCTGACCGACGTGCGGATCCCGGACGCGGACCGGATCGGCCAGGTCGGCGAGGGCTGGAAGGTGGCCAACGCCACGCTGATGAGCGAACGGGTCAACATCGGCAGCTCGCGGGCCGCGCCGCGGGAGAGCGGCATGATCGAGCCGACGGTCCGGACCTGGCGCTCGCATCCGGAGCTGCGCACGCCCGGCCTGCACGACCGGCTGCTGAGGCTGTGGACCGAGGCCGAGGTGGCCAGGCTGGCGGCGGAACGGCTGCGCCAGCAGCTTGCCGCGGGCGATCCCGGCCCGGAAGGTTCGGCCGCCAAGCTGGTCTTCGCCCGGCTCAATCAGGAAATATCCGGGTTCGACGTGGAACTGGCCGGCGGCGACGGCCTGCGCTATGACGACTGGACCATGCGCCGCCCGGATCGCGCCAACTTCTTCGGCCGCATCCCCGGTTACCGGTACCTGCGCGCCCGCGGCAACTCGATCGAGGGCGGCACCTCGGAGATCCTGCGCAACATCATCGCCGAGCGCGTCCTCGGCCTTCCGCCCGAACCCCGGGTCGACAAGGACGTCCCCTGGAAGGACCTTCCACGATGAGTGAATCCCTTCCTGACCTGCTTTCTTCTGATGCCGAACGGGCCTTGGCTGACAGCCTGAGCTCGCTGCTCGCCGACCGGGGTGGCGTGGACAAGGCGCTGGCCCTGACCGAGTCCGGCCAGACCTACGACGACGGCTTGTGGCGGAGCGTGGCCGCGGACCTTGGGTGCGCGGGTCTGCTGATACCGGAAGGTCAGGGCGGGGCCGGTGCCTCCTACCGGGAGGCGGCGGCCGCCGCGGAGGCGCTGGCTGCCTTTGTCGCCCCGGTGCCCTTCCTGGGCAGCGCCGTCGTCGCCACCGCCGCCCTGCTCAGCGTGGCGGCTGAGGCCGGCGAGACCTCCGCGTCGGCGCAGGCCGTGGCGGACCTGCTCGGCCGGCTGGCGGAAGGCGACGCCACGGCGGCGCTGACCGTCCCGTTCGCGACCGCGCCCGGGGCCCCCTACCCGACCTCGGTCCGGCTGTCAGGAACCCGGCCGGGGGACGCGGCCGACGGGATAGCCCGGCTGCGCGGCATGGTCACCGGGGTGGCCGACGCGCTGCCTGCCGGGGTCCTGCTCGTGCCGGCCGACGGTGTGCCGCTCGGGCTGTACCTGGTAGACATGACCGCTCCCGGAGTAGCCAAACGACCTGTGGTGTCACTGGATATGACCAGGCAACTCTGCGACCTGTCGTTCGACGACGCGCCGGGTACGCTGATCGCCTCCGGGCCGGTCGCCTCGCGGGCGCTGGCGGCGGCGCTGGCGGCTGGCGCGGGCATGCTGGCCGCGGAGCAACTCGGGCTGGCCCAGCGCTGCCTGGACATGACCGTCGCCTACGTCCGCGAACGGCGTCAGTTCGCCCGGCCCATCGGCTCCTTCCAGGCGCTTAAGCACCGGCTGGCCGATCTGTGGGTAGCGGTCACGCAGGCTCGCGCGGCCTCCAGGTATGCGGCGGCCTGCCTGGCCACCGGTGACCCCGACAGCAAGGTCGCGGTGGCGCTGGCGCAGGCCTACTGCTCGGAGGTCGCGGTGCATGCCGCGCAGGAATGCGTGCAGATGCACGGCGGTATCGGCTTCACCTGGGAACACCCCGCGCACTTGTACCTCAAGAGAGCCAAGGCGGACTCGATCGCCTTCGGCACGGCGGACGCGCACCGCGCCTCGCTGGCGGCCCTCGTCAACCTGCCCGCTCGGTGACTGGCCCGGTGACCAGCGGGGTCGCCGTGGCCGCCGCCGCGATCGACGAGACCGAGCTGAGGCGCCGGGTGAACCGTCTCTCGGCGGAGCAGAAGATCCGGCTGCTGACCGGAGCGGACTTCTGGGCGCTCTATCCCGAGCCCGAGGCCGGGTTGCGCCGGATGGTGCTCTCGGACGGCCCGGCCGGAGTGCGCGGCGAGACCTGGGATGAGCGCGACACCTCAGCGAACGTGCCGTCGCCGACGGCGCTGGCCGCGACCTGGGACTGCGAGCGGGTCGAGGGCATCGGGGCTCTGCTGGCCCACGAGGCCAGGCGCAAGGGCGTCGACGTACTGCTCGCCCCCACCGTGAACCTGCACCGCAGCCCCTACGGCGGCAGGCATTTCGAGTGCTTCTCCGAGGATCCACTGCTGACCGCGCGGATCGGGGTCGCTTATGTGCGGGGACTTCAGCGGGCCGGCGTCGGGGGATGCGTCAAGCACTTTGTCTGCAACGACTCCGAGACCGACCGGATGACGGTCGACGTCCAGGTCGACGAACGGACGCTGCGCGAGCTTTACCTGGCGCCTTTCGAAGCCATCGTGCGCGAGGCGGGCGTGTGGGCCGTGATGGCCGCCTATAACGAGGTCAACGGGTCCACCATGACCGAGAGCCCGCTGCTGCGCGACATCTTGCACGGCGAATGGGACTTCGACGGCCTGGTGATGTCGGACTGGACCGCTACCCGCTCGACCGTGGCCGCCGCCCGGGCGGCCCTGGACCTGGCCATGCCGGGACCGGCCAGCCAGTTCGGCCCGTGGGGCGATGCCCTGGTGGTGGCCGTGGCGGACGGCTTGGTGGACGAGGCCACCCTCGACGACAAGGTGCTGCGGATTCTCCGCCTGGCCGCCCGGGTCGGCGCCCTGACCGATGCCCCCGGGGGGCCGGTGACCCCCGGGGTGCCGGTGACCCCCGCGGCCGCCGCGACCTCAGCGCCACCCGAGCACCCTCCGACCCTGCCGAACCCCACCACCCACTCGCACCCCGCGGGTACTCCGGCCGGGTACGGGCCTGCCGAGATCGCGCGTGACCTGCGGGCCGCCGCGGCGGCTTCGTTCGTGCTGGCCAGCCATCGTGGCCTGCTGCCGCTTGATCGCTCCGGGCTGGGCCGGGTCGCCGTGATCGGGCCGAACGCCGAGGTCGCCAGGACCCTCGGCGGCGGCAGCGCCACCGTCTTCCCGCCGTATACGATCTCGCCGCTTGACGGCTTGCGGGCCGCGGGCCTCGACGTGGCGCACGCGCCGGGCGTGCTCGCGCACCTGCGCACCGCGGCGGCCCGGGCGCCCTGGCTGCTGCGACCGGATGGCTCCGGCCCGGGCACCGAGATCCGGTTCTTCGCTCCCTCCGGGGAGCTGATCGGATCGGAGCAGCGCGACGGTGCCGTGTTGCGGTGGATGAGCGGGTTCGGGGCAGCCGGGCCCGCGGAGTCGGTCGGCCGGCTGCAGGTCAGCTGCGTGATCCGCGCCACCGAGGCGGGCACCTATCAGTTCGGTGTCTCCGGGCTTGGTCGTTTCCGGCTGAGCGTGGACGGCGCGGAGGCCTTCGATGTCACGCTGTCGCTGTCCGAGGGCGCGGACGTGGTCGAGGCCCTGATGGCGCCGCCGCAGCGGCTGGCCCCGGTTGAGCTGGCCGCGGGCCAGGCCGTCTCGGTGCTGCTCGAGCACGACGTGCAGTCCTCGCCGATGGTGGACCTGGGTACCTTCCTCGAGCTGAGCCTGGAGGTACCGCACGGCACCGACGACGAGGAGATCGCCGCTGCGGTGTCGCTGGCGACGGCCAGCGACGTGGCCGTGGTCGTGGTCGGGACCACGGCCGAGGTGGAAAGCGAAGGCTTCGACCGGACGTCGCTCGCGCTACCCGGACGTCAAGACGACCTGGTCCGCCAGGTGGCCGCGGCTAACCCGCGGACCGTGGTGGTGGTGAACTCCGGCGCACCGGTCCTGCTGCCCTGGGCCGATGACGTGGCCGCGGTGCTGCTGACCTGGTTCGGCGGCCAGGAGTTCGGACACGCCCTCGCCGACGTACTCCTCGGGGTGACCGAACCAGGGGGGCGGCTGCCGACCACGTGGCCCGCCAGCCCGGCCGGCCTGCCGTCCACCCGGCCGGCCGACGGCGTGCTGGCCTACACCGAGGGCGCGGGCATCGGTTACCGCGGCTACGACCGGGACGGCCGGGCGCCGCTGTATCCGTTCGGACACGGCGCCGGCTACACGACCTGGTCCTACGACGCCATCACGGTGGACGCCGGCGCCCGCGGCGAGCCGGAGGTCACGATCAGCGTCCAGGTGCGCAATACCGGCGCGCGGCGCGGCCGGGAGGTGGTCCAGGTGTACGCGTCCCGCCCGGACTCAGCCGTGGACCGCCCGGTCAAGTGGCTGGCCGGCTTTGCCGCCGTCGACGCAGACCCGGCCGAGACGGTCAGGGCCGAGATAAGCGTCCCGGCGCGGGTTTTCCAGCACTGGTCCGACCAGGGCTGGGCGCTCGAGCCCGGCATCTTCGTCCTCTCGGCCGGCCCCTCGTCGGCGTCCCTGCCGCTGGCCGCCCGCGTCGAGCTCAGCTAGCGTCGAGCTCAGCTAGCAGGGCGGCGTGGACCGGAAGGTCCGGGCGCCGCTGCCGATCAGCGGACCCTGGATGCCGCCGAGGGTCACGCCGTCCTGCCACCGGTACACCAGCACCCAGACGTCGGCGGCCTGGGCGCTGATGCTGAGGTTGGGTGCGACGATCGTCAGGTCACCGGCCCGGTCCGCGGTGCCGTCGGCCAGGTCGGACGCGGTCACGTACTGGCCTCCGCAGGTGCCTTCGAGCAGGCCGTAGCGCGCTCCGGGTTGGGCGTGCCGGCCGTAGATATACAGCCAGGTAAGCGCGGCTTCCCCTGGCCTGGGCCGGACGGCCGCCGCGACCACGGACAGGGAGCCGCCGGCCGAGTCTGGCACCGTGAACAGGGCGCTGCCCGACTCGACAGGCAGCGCCGCCGGGGTCCCGGTTCCCGCCGCGCCCTGCGCCGGATGCCGGGCGCTTCGCAGTGCCGCGCGCAGGTCATGGATGGTGTCGTCCTGGTGCGCCAGCAGCCCGAGGGCCGTGCCCAGGCCGCACAGCAGGACGGCGACCACCAGGACCGCGACCAGACCGCCCCGGCCCCAGTGTTCCGGTCCCCACCGTCCCGGTCCCCACCGTCCCCGGCTCCAGGCGCTCCGGCTGCGCCGTGATCCGAACGACACGGTGTCCGGCTGCTCGTCCGTGCCCATCACCGCCTGCCCGCTATCGCCAGGTGAATCCTGATCAGACTGTATACGCCCGGGTCCGGTCCCGGCGGTAAGCGCTGACCCGTTCTTATGAGCATGACTGCGGGTATGCGCCAATTTATCGGGGAGCAAGTTATCGCGACTGTTTCGGGAATGTGACATGAGCGCCGATGGCCTTGCCTGCAGGGCTTCCGCCGCCCGCGGCCGGTGCTAAGCTGCTGGCCACGCCATCAGCGGCGACATCTCAAAGTAACCTCGCGTCTACTCGTTACCGTCCGCGTAACAACTGAGAAATACGCCTGAAACTCCCGCATGGGACACATGCCTTGCAGGTATTACGGAGCGGCCGGGGTATAGCCAGCAGAAGTTGGACCCCTGAAGGCCCAATTGCCCCATGGAGGCGTAGTGAATCCATATCCCAGCTGGCTTAGTGCCGGGGATAACTCCTGGCAGATGACAGCGGCAACGCTGGTCGGGCTGATGTCCATCCCGGCCCTGGCTGTGCTGTACGGCGGCCTGGTGCAGAAGAAGTGGGCCATGAACACCGTGATCATGGTGTTCGCGACCTTTGCCCTGACCCTGATCACCTGGGTGCTCTGGGCCTTCAAGATGGGCTTCGGCACCCCGCTGATCAGCACCTTCGTCGGTGACCCCCGGACGGTCCTCGGGGCCGCGGCCGAGCAGGGGCAGGCGAACATCCCGCTGCTCAACGGCTTGATGCCACAGTTCAGGTTCCCCGAGTCTTCCCTGGTCTACTTCCAGTTCGTGTTCGCGGCGATCACGCCGATCCTGTTCATCGGCAGCGTGCTCGGCCGGATCAGCCTGAAGGCCTGGATGATCTTCGTGCCGCTCTGGATCACGTTCGCGTACGCGGTGAACGCGTTCCTGCTGTGGGGCGGCGGTTACTGGGCGGGCAAGGGCGCGCTTGACTTCTCCGGCGGCTATGTCATCCACCTGGCCGCGGGCGTGTCCGGTTTCGTCGCGGCGGCGGTGGTCGGTCCCAGGCTCAAGCGTGACCGCGAGCGGGCCGTGCCGAACAACCTGCTGTTCGTCGCGGTCGGGGCCGGGATCTTGTGGCTGGGCTGGAACGGCTTCAACGGCGGTGACCCGTACTTCGCCAGCCAGGACGCCGGCGCCGCGGTCATCAACACCAACCTCGCGACGGCCGTGGCCATGATGACCTGGATCTTCATGGACATGTTCCTCAGCAAGGAGAAGAAGGCGACCTTCCTCGGCGGCCTGAACGGCCTGATCTGCGGCCTGGTCGGCATCACCCCCGCGGCCGGCTACGTGAACGGTCTCGGCGCCATCGTGATCGGACTGGTCTGCTCCTCGGTCGTCTGGGTGGCCTGGTACACCCTGCCGAAGTACGTGTGGCCGTTCAACAAGGTCGACGACGCGCTCGGCGTGGTCTATACGCATGGCATCGCCGGGTTGTGCGGCGGCCTGCTGGTCGGCTTGCTGGCGGACCCGAAGATGATCGAGTACCTCGGGCTCGGCAAGAACCCCTCGATCTCGGGCGCCGGCTTGTTCTACGGGCACCCGAAGCAGCTGGCCATCCAGGCCGGCGCCGCGCTCACGATCATCATCTGGGACGCGGTCGTCACGTTCGTCTTGCTCAAGGGCATCGGGTTGTTCGTCAAGCTCCGGATACCCGACGAGGATCTGGAGATCGGCGACGTGGCGGTGCACGGCGAAGAGGCGTACCCGTCCGAGGATCTGGTCAGCGTGCATTCCTCGATGGCCGACGAGGCCTCCCCGACGTCGCCGGAAGGAAGGGTGCCGGCGGGCACCGCGGACGAGGTGTAGTTCGCCCCGCTTCTAGGCCTGCGCTGCGTGCGGCCGCGGCGTGAACCGGGCGCGCGTCCGGGTACCCCCCAGGTACCCGGGCGCGCGCCCGGCTGGCATCGGGTCTCAGTGACCGCGGAAGGCCTCTTCCAGCCACCAGGAGCCGTGGGAAGTGACCTTCGCGTCGATCAGCAGCGGCTGCCGCCGCGGGCCGTCCAGCCACCGGCGCACCGGGGCGAGGTCCGCCGCCTGGCGCACGGTGACCCCCTCGAACCCGAATCCGCGGCCGATCGCGGCGATGTCGGCGGGCGGGAACCGCACCGTATCGAGCGGGTCGCCGTCCGGGCCGAAGTGATGCACCTCCGCGCCGTAGGCCTCGTCGTCGTAGACGACCACCACCATGGCCAGCCCCAGCCGGACGATGGTCTCGAGCTCCGCGACGCCCATCAGCGCGCCGCCGTCGCCCAGGGCGGCGACGGCCAGCCGGTCCGGCCGCGCGATGGCGGCGCCTATGGCCGAGGACAGGCCGAGCCCGATCGACTGGAACGCCTGGGTGAAGCAGAAGCCCGCCTCGTCGGGGACCGCCAGGTACATGCTCGGGTAGCCCATGAAGTTGCCCGAGTCCACCGCGACGGTGCGCTCAGCGGGCAGCAGATCATCGAGCGCCACCGACAGCGCGCGCGGGTCGATGCGCGGCCGGCCGCTGTCGTCGCGGCCGCTTTCGTCCGCGAACGGCACGTCCCGCCAGCGCACCCGGCGGGCGATCCGCTGCCGCAGGGCCGCCGACCGGTACCCCGTCGTCCTGGTCAGCACGCCGGCCACGGCCTGGGCGGTTTCGGCCACGTCGCCGAGCACGCCCAGGTGCACGGGCCGCTGGGCGCCGAGGGCGCTGGCGTCGTCGTCCACCTGGACCAGGGTGACCCGCGGTCCCAGCAGCCTGCCGTGCCGCGTGGTCCACATGTTCAGGGAGCAGCCCCAGCCGACGATCACGTCGGCCTCGCTGATCAACTCGGCCGCGAGCGGGGAGGCGAACCCTCCGCTCACGTCCAGGTTCCACGGACTCCCGCTGAACAGCCCTCTGGCCGCCGCGGAGGTCGCCAGCAGCGCGCCGCACGAGTCCGCGAGCCGGGTCAGCGGCGCGGCCGTCCCGCGGGCGCCGCGTCCGGCGATGAACACCGGCCGGCTGGCTCCGCGCAGCACGTCGGCCAGCGCGGTCACCGCTTCACCGGGTGGCCCGGGCGGGCAGGCGCGCCGGACGGGCGGCAGCGGGCCTGGCTCGCACATCGCGGCCTGGATATCAAGCGGCAGCGCCAGGACCACCGTCCGCCGGCTCAGCGTGGCGGTGTATGCGGGCCGGTGGCGTCCGCGTTGAGGAAGGCAGCCTGGTGATCGGACCGTGCGTCCCAGCCCGTCCGGTACAGCAGCCAGCCGCCGTCGGGCAGCGGGCCGTGCTCGGTCTCCCATAGCCTGATGTGATCCACCTCGAGCAGGAAGTCGGGGTC
>JBEKGC010000108.1:0-17069 GCA_050013055.1 Streptosporangiaceae bacterium | reverse complement strand
GTGACCGGTTCGGCCTGCCCGATGCGGTGGCTGCGGTCGATGGCCTGGGTCTGCTCCGCGTCGGTCCAGGACAGCTCGGCCAGCACGATGTTCGAGGCGACCTGCAGATTCAGGCCCACGCCAGCCGCGGTCAGCGAGCATACCGCGACCGTGACGTCCGGGTCGTTCACGAAGGCGTCGACGTTGGCCTGGCGCGCCGTGGGCGTCTGGCCGCCGCGGATCGACGAGAAGCGCACCCCCTGCCGGGCGAAAGTCTCTTCGGCGGCGTCCATCACGTCGACGTGCTTGGCGAAGAAGACGACCTTGCCGGCGCTGCGGGCCAGCTGCGTCGCGTAGTCCGCGGCCAGTTCGGCTTTCGCCTGGCCGATGCGCCGCATCATGGTGAAAACGTTCTCGCCGGACTGCGCGGCCGCCGCCTCTTTCAGCTCCGACCGGGCCACCCAGCGGACCAGATCGTGGTCAATGCCCTCGACGTCGACGTCGGAGGATCGGTTCGCGAGCGCGGTCTCGTACCGCGCCACCATCCGGCCGGCCAGGGCCCGTTCTGCCGCCCGGATCGAGCGGCCGGCCCGTTCGTCCAGCTCAACGGGGAGGTCGGCGATACGGCGGGCGGGGATGTCGGCGGCCACGTCGAGCTTGCGGCGGCGCACGATGCCAAGGTCGATCACGCACTGGCGCGCCGCGGCGTAGAATCCCCGGTCGGCGGGCGTCAGGCCGGTGTCCTCAAGCGCGTCCATGAGCTCGTCGAGGGGTTTGCTGTCGTCGATCCAGCCGAGGAACTGCCAGATTGCCCGGAAGTCCTCGATGTCGTTGATCAGCGGGGTGCCGGTCAGCGCCATCAGCAGCGGCTGGTCCGTGCGGGATCGGATGCGGTTGGAGAGGGCGAGGACGTGCTGCGAGCGCTGCGAGGTCTTGTTCTTGATGAAGTGAGCCTCGTCCACGACCATGCCGCGGAAGCCGAAGTTGCTGAGCCAGCCCACGTGACGGTCGAGCACCTCGTAGTTGAGCACGACGATATCGGCGAAGCCGTCGACGGCCTCGCCGTCGCCCTGCACCACGGTGGCCGGGCGGTGGGGAGTCCACCGGGCCGCCTCACGGGCCCAGTTGGTCTTGACGACGTTCGGCACGACGACGAGCAGCGGGTAGGCGTTCGCTGCTTCCGCGGCGAGCAGCGCCTCGGCCGTCTTGCCCAGACCCGGCTCATCGGCGAGCAGGAACGTCCGGTGACCGGCCGCGGCCGCGGCGACCAGCTGCCCCTGGTGCGGCATCAGTTCCAGGGCCGCCGGGGTGAACCGTGCCGTGGGCGCCGGGAGCGCCATGCACGCCGGGGTCCCCCCGCCGGCACGCTCGAAGGAACTCAGCAGCGGGCCGAGCAGTTCCCAGCCGGCCACCCGGCGCGGACGGGAGGTGGGCTGCGGAACGGCGGAGAAGTCGGGGGCGAGAAAGGGGTTCGCCAGTTGCCGGGAGATCACAGACTGCGGCGCGGCCCGCCGCTCCGAGCCGGCCGAAGCTGTGGCGGCCTCGGTCGGCGCGATCTGTTCGGGGGCCGGCGCGATCCCGAGGTCCTGCAGCATTTCCCGCTTAAGCGACCGGGCCGCGTCGGAGACGCCGGAGCCCTCGGCGAGCAGCGCGAGTAGCCCAGCGTCCTGGACGGCGGTCGTCGCGAGGATGGTCGCGATGCCGTCCAGGCGCTTGAGCTGCTCGGCCCGGTGGCTTTCGCTTCCGGCCGCCGCCCGGACGCGGGCGCGCTCGTCCCGCAGCAGCAGGGCGACGGCCTGGAACTTCGTACGCACGGAGGGCGTCACGCGGCCGCGCCGGGCCGCCGCCTCGACCTCACGGGCGGTTTCGGCGAGCACCGAGACGATGTCGCCGTGATGGTGGGCGCGTCGCTGCTTCCGCGGGGCGGTACGGCGAGCGCCCGTCTGGCGCTGGCCTGGTCGAGCCACAGACTTCTCCTCTGAAATGCCGGGGCACGGCGGCCACGCCGCCATGTCACTCAGTCCCGCGGCCAGACGACGAACGTCCCGGGCACAGGGCCTGGTCCTTCGAACGCCGAGCCGACTTGCGGATCTCCGAGGATCGACGCAGCGGGTCTCGACAATCGTCTCACTCGGACCCGGAGCTGCCAATAGGCGGGCTGGGTCACAACGACACCGGGGGAAGTCATCGCCGGACGACCGGCTCCGTTCTTGGCAACCATTTATGCCAACGCATGCGAGGGCGCATAATTCCCGGCCGCACTGCGGGCTCGTGTCAGCCAATCTGTTCGGCCAGGGCGACGATGATGCCCGCTGGGCCGCGGAGGTAGCGGAGCAGGAAGATGCTCTCGTACTGTGCCACTTCGCCGAGCTGCTGTCCGGGTAGGGGCGCGTGTCAGCGCGGGCGTCGGCTTCTGCGGGTTTCGCGGCGCGCTGTTCGGCCTGGGCGCCGGTCCTGCCTGCGAGAGCTCGCGGCGTCTGAAACCCGCTCGTCTGGATCGGTTACCGGCACCTCAGGGCGCGCCTGTGGGCACGTAGCTAGCCTGCCGCCCACCTCCCCAGGACCTCCCGCCCCGCCCCCGCCTGCCCCGCCAGCGATTATGGATCGGTACCGTCGAAACAAGGAGCTAATTATCCACGATCCCAGGCCTGCGGCCCCTATGCTCCCCGGCCCTGGTCCGGGCGGCCCGGCAGGCACGCGCGAAGACCGCCACAGCTCCACTTCTGACCCAGGACACCCAGGAGTCACGCAACACCCCTAGCGGGTACCGGATCCTCCGCGGAAGCCGGATCTTCCGTGATTCTCCCAGGGTTCTGCGCATCATGGGGCGCTGGCGGACCACCAACCACGCCAGCATCGTCGCGGGAAACATGTGTCATCCGCAGAGCGCGATAAAGGGCCGCAGGCCCAGGCAGGCATCGGCGGCAGGCGGCGGTCGCAGCTGAGCTGCCGGGCGAAGAACCGCAGCGTGAACCAGGAACTCTGCCTGCACTTCACGCCGAGGCGTCGGCGGTCGTACTGTCGAACCCGTTACCGAGGAGGACTTCTGATGCGCAGCGTGACCTATTCGATGGGTATCTCACTTGACGGCTACATCGTCGGGCCGGACGGCGGCTTCGACTGGACGGCGCCCGACGAGGAGGTCTTTCGCTTCGTCACCGACGAGATACGAGAGGTCGGCGTCCACCTGCTGGGACGAAGGCTGTACGAGACGATGCTGTACTGGGAGACCGCTGACTCCGATCCATCGCTCGACGACTCAATGCTCGAGTGGGCCGGGATCTGGAAGCCGCTCCCGAAGGTGGTGTTCTCCACCACGCTGTCGGCGGTTCAGGGTCATGCCCGCCTGGTCTCCGGCGGCCTGGCGGAGGAGATCGAGCGGTTGCGGGCCGAGCCGGCGGAGGGCGACATCGCGATCGGCGGCGCGACTCTCGCCGCCGAGGCGGCCGCGCTGGGTCTGATCGACGAGTACCGGGCCAGGGTCTACCCGGTGCTGGTGGGCGGTGGCATTCCGTTCTTTCCCCAGCGCGGGCGCCGGGTGGATCTCGAACTCGTCGAGACCCGCAGCTTCAGCTCCAGAGTCGTCTACCTCCGCTACCGCGTGGCGCACTAGCCGGCTCGTTGCCGAGCCCTGGCCGGGCGGTGCTGAAGTAGGCAGCGGGGGTAAGGCCGGTTTCCCGGCGAAACGCGGCGACGAAGGCGCTGGGCGTCTCGTAGCCGACGTGCCGGGCGACCGTGCCGACCGCCCGGCCTGCCGCGAGCTGGGGCAGCGAGGCCTGCAGCCGGACCAGCCGGCGCCACTGGCCGAACGGAATTCCGGTCCCGGCCAGGAACGCGCGTGCCAGGGTCCGCCCGCTGGCGCCGACGTTCCTGCCCCACTCGGCCAGGGTCCGCCCGTCAGCCGGGTCGGCGAGCAGCGCGGCAGCCACCTCTGCGGCGCGCTCGTCATCGGGCATGCGCACGTCGATCGTGGTCATCGGCACGGGCAGCAGCAGGTCGCCGAGCAGTGCCTCTGCCCGCCCCCGCTGCGCGGCAGCGAGGGACTCGGTACCCAGGTAGCCGATGAGCTCGGCAAGCAGCGGGGTCACCGTTACCGGCACCGGCACGGACCAGCGGGCCGGTGCCTGGTCCGGCCGTAGGTAAAGCGACCGCATGGTAGCCGCTCCGGCCGATAGCGTCTCGTGCTTCAGCCCAGCCGGAATCCACAGCGCCCTGGTCGGTGGCAGCACCCAGTCAGCCGAGTCGGTCCGCACCGTGAGCACGCCGCTGACCGCCCAGGCGAGCTGATGATCGTCGTGGGTGTGCCAGTCGAAGACCACACCGCTCGCCATGGGGAACGTGGCGACGATCACCGAGCCCGCACTATCCGCTCCCGGGGCACCCCATTGTCCGTCCTGCGACATGAGGTGCCATTCTACGCCGTTGGGGTCAACACGGCCTGCCTCTAGCGTGCACACGAACCTGTGCAGCCGCCCAGAGTGGGCCAAGCACCTGCAGGCGCAGCGGCGAGCACGCGCGTGCGGCGTCGTTGGCGTTCTGTCATCCGGTGCCGTGACTGGCAACGGTCAGCCGCTACAGGAGCAGGCCCTTGGCCGTGACGTTGGGGAGCCTGGCCATCTCGGCATAGGCCCGCTGGTCGTGGGACGGGACGACGATCATCTCAGGGATTCGCTGCATCACAGAAACCATCTTGAGCAGGTTCTGGCGGGTCCCGTCGGGGTCGGTGTCACCGAGGAGTTTCATCAGCCAGGGCCGCTCGAGCCGCCTTGTCAGTCCTTCGCGCTGCCATACCAGGTCACCGACGAGGGCGTATCGGACATTCCGCGGGAGGGTGATGAAAATGAAGCTGCCTGGTGTGTGGCCTGGTGCGGGCACGCACACGACTGAGCCGTCGCCGTGGACGTCCGCAATGTAGTCAATTTTCGCCGGCCCCAATACGCATAGCTGCCGATGTGGTCAGCGGGGCTGGTTCCGCAGGCTAGCCCTGTTCACATCGCCTTCCTAACGGAGGAACCCATGTTCAGCCGGAACAGCCGGGCCTGGACGACAACCGCCGCACTCGCCCTGGTTGGCGCGGTGGCGGTGCTTGGCACCGCAGGCCACGCCGAGGCATCCGCCGCGGTACAGCGCGCATCGGCCCAGCCCGCGTCGGCCTTCGACCCGATGATCGTCCACCTGCACGGTAACTACGAAACGGCGCTGTCCCATCCCGAGACAGTGCACATGGCCGGCGTCGACTACGCCAATGGCAAGCAACCCAAAGCACCCGCCGTCGCGGTAAGGTCCGCGACCGGCACCTGCACCGAGCCGGACTGCCCACTGCCCTACAACGGCGGCGCGACCCAGCTCACGCCGCATGTTTACCTGCTGCTCTGGGGTCCGCAGTGGGAGTCGAGCCCAGGCGAGACCGCGAGCGCCACCTACCTGCAGCGTTTCTTCCAGGGCCTCGGGGTCGAGCCGCAAGACACCTGGTCGCGGGTCCTGGATGACTACCCGGACTCCGGCGGTCTCGTGCCCGAGTTCGGCAGCTCGGTGTTCGCCGGTACCTATGAGGACCCGGAAACCCCGCCCGTCGGCGCCAACCCGGCGCAATTCGCCGCCGAAGCACAGGCCTTCGCCATGCTGATCGGGCTCCCGATCGCCGACTACGGCAACACGCAGATCGTCGTCGCCACCCAGTCAGGCACCTGCCCGCTCGGCTTCGACTGCCCGGGCGCGAACGGCTGGTATTGCTCCTACCACGCGGACTCGCTCGGCACGACAGGCGTGCCGTTCATCGCGTTGCCGTATATAGCAGACGCCGGAAGCGGTCAGTGCGAGAACGAGATGCTGGGCGGGCCATTCGACGGGTACTCGATCTCCGCCGGCCACGAATACGCGGAGACGATCACCGACCCGTACAACTGGACTGGCTACTGGGACTCGGCCATGGGCCTGGCCAGCGGCGAGGTAGCAGACAAGTGCGAGGACAACAACCAGTTCGCCTATGCCGCCCTATCCACCGGCGACTTCGCGGTTCAGCAGCTGTTCAGCAACGCTGCCTATGCGGCGACCGGACAAGGCTGCACCTTCGGCTGGCCGGACAACATCACGGTACCCAACCCCGGCACGCTATCCACGCCGGTGCACACCAGCGTGAATCTGCCCGTCAACGCCACCTCCAGCGCGGACTACCCGCTGTCCTACTCGGGCTACCTGCCCCCCGGTCTGACCATCAACCGGGCCACAGGGGTGATCTCCGGGTCACCCACCGCCACCGGAACCTTCGGCACCTCGATTGACGTCACCGACGAGAGCGGTGCGTTCGGCTCAGCGGTATTCACCTGGACGATCACCGGGACCGGTGACACGGTGACCGTCACCAGCCCGGGTGCGGAAATGGGCGTTGTCGGCATCAAGGAGAGCGTGCAGATGACGGCCACCTCCAGCGGCAGCCACCCGATCACGTTCACCGCTTCCGGACTGCCGCCCGGCCTGGGCATCAGCTCCGCCGGGCTGATCTCCGGCTCCCCCAGCGCCCAGGGTAACTACACGGTCCGGGTCATCGCCACCGACAGCACCGGCGCAGCCGGCGCTACCGACTTCACCTGGGTCATCAAACCGCTCACGCTGCACTGCGGCGGCAAAACCCAGATCTGCAAGTACTGACCTAACCAGTCTCAGGAGCCTCAGGTCTCACGGCTCTCACGAGTCACGATCTCACGCATCTTGGTGGGTAGTTAGACCAGCCACATGGCTGGTCTAACTACCCACAATCCTTGGCTGGGGCCTTCCACCTGAAATAACGCGGCAGGGGTCATTCTGCTGGCCAGCCCGGGCGCGAGATGACAGGCTGGTTGCCGTGACAGAGCAGAGCACCCGGGACGCGGTACCCGAACGCTGGAACGCGGCTGGCCCGAAGTCCGACATGTGGATGGACCCGGCGCAGGATCCGAGGTTCGCGGTGGGCGCGGAGCTGGAAGGTGAGCGGGCGACGCTATTGGACTACCTGCGCGCCTACCGGCTGGCGCTGGAACTGAAGTGCGGCGGCCTGGATGCGGAGCAGCTGGCCCGGCGCTCGGTGCCGCCCTCCACCATGTCCCTGCTCGGCCTGATCCGCCACCTGGCCGACGTGGAGCGCAACTGGTTCCGGCGGGTGATGGCTCAGGCCGACGCGTCGCCGCTGTACTGGTCCGATGACGTCGAGGACGCCGACTGGGCGGGCGCGGTGGCAGATCCGGCGGTGGTAGCCGACGCCTGGCGCGACTGGCACGAGGAGGTCGCCTTCGCGGAGCAGTTCGTCGCCGGCTCGCCCGACCTAGCCGTCCGCAGCCCCATGCAAGACGGCACGACCGTCGCGCTGCGCGAGGTGATACTCCACATGGTCGAGGAATACGCCCGCCATCTCGGCCACGCCGATCTGCTCCGGGAGCGGATCGACGGCCGCGTCGGCCAGTAGCCCCTGAACTCACCGCTCGAGCTTTCTGCCGAAGCCGTCATCGGTTACCATCTGGCCATGGTGCTCAGCGAGGTTGGCCGCGATCCCGGGATCCTGGCCGGGCTCTTGCCGGGCTTCTCGACGGGCAAGGCAACGGGCGCACCCGACAACGGGCTGATCACGGATTCCTTAGAGCCGACCCCGGGCGAGCGGCCGAACCCCTGGGCGCAGCTGGCTATCAGCCTGCACAGCGCCCATAACGTGAGCGAGCCGATCGGCAGCTTCTCCATCTCCGGCTCCGAGACCGCCATGCTGGCCTGCGGCGCGTTCGAGGCCGCTGGGCGCAATCCGGCCGTGGCTAGCTCCGTTTGGATTCGCCGCCACCAGTCACGACGCCGCTATCGACATCACGCCGGTCACCACCTGCACCGGCACCCAGTCGGCCGTTCCCTCTGGCTTCTAGGCATCAGGAGGCAAACTTGAATATCAACTCGATAACGGGAGCACGCTCGCCGCAGGCGATGGCAGCCGACGCGCGGCGCTCGGAGATGTCACGGCGGGGGTTCCTGGCCGGCGCGGCCGCCGTCGGCGGAACGGCCCTGGTGGCCGCCGGGCCGGCCGGGGCTGCGGCGGCGGCCCCGGGCAGAGCAGCCGACCGGGCCGGGACGGCCCGGCTGCCCAGCCTGCCGGAGGTCTGGGCCTGGGAGGAGCAGCTCGTCAGGTTCGGCACCCGCTACACCGGCAGCCCCGGGCATGCGGCTTACGTGGACTGGCTAGCGGAGATGCTGTCCGCCGTGCCGGGATTCACGCTGCGTACCGACCGGCTGACGTTCGGCCGCTGGCTGGCGCGTGACTTCGGGCTGCAGGTCAGCGTGCCGGCGTCCGTCGGAGCTTCAGGTCCGGTCCCGGTCACGTATTACTACCCGTACTCCGGGCAGACGCCGCGGTCGGGGGTGACCGGCAAGCTGGTCGATCTCGGCACTTACCCGCCGGCCGGCTACACCTCAGCCTGGTGGGCGCCGGCCCAGGGCGCCATCGCGCTGGTGCGGACTCCGCCGCCGGTGTTCGACCTGGACCTCGGGCAGACCGCGGCTGGCGGCTACGAGCCGGGAAAGACCTCGGCGCAGGCGGCCGCTGACTACACCGCGTACGCGGCTGCGCTGGCCAATCCCGCCTGGCAGGGGATCCTGGCGCCGGTTCCGCTGCTGGACGCTAGGAACGCCGGAGTGCTCGGCGTGGTGTGCGTCTGGACCGGGCTCCCCGATGACGAGGTGGTGAACCAGTACAACCCGTTCACCTCCGCGTACCCCTCAGCGTCCGGTGTCCCGGCGCCAGGTGACGCCGGCTGCCCTGCGGTCTGGGTCGGGGACGCCACCGGCAGCATGCTGTCCGGGCTCGCTGCCAGCGGCCAGGCCACCGCCACGCTGGTGCTGACCGCCGACATCACGGCCGGCGCCGCCACCGAGACGGTCTGGGGCTGGCTTGACGGCGCAGGCGATACCGGCGAAAACATCATCATCAACACGCACACCGACGGGCCGAACGCCACCGAGGAGAACGGCGGCCTCGCCCTGGTCGCGCTGGCCAGGTACCTGGCAGGCCGGCCGCGTCAGCGCAACATGTACTTCGCCCTGGTGACCGGCCACTTCCAGCTTCCGCAGTTCATCAAGCCGATCCCGAACCCGAAGAACGTGGAAGTAGGAAGCGACGCCACCAGCGCATGGATGGTCAGTCACCCTGACATCTATCAGGCGGCCACGCTCGGCGTGACGATCGAGCATCTCGGCGCCACGATGTGGACAAACGACGAAGCGACCGGACGGTATGCCGCAACTGGCGGCTTCGAGTGGGGGACCACCTACACGATGCCGCGGGACATCACCAGCCCGGTCAACGCCGAGCAGGATGCCTACCTGGCCGCTGTGGGTGCGGTCAATGGCCGGGGCGGGCCGGATTACCCGGTCGCCACGGTCCGGCCTGGCGCCGTCATCCCCTTCTACCTAGGTGAAGGCGCTCCCCTGTACCAGGCCGGACTCGGTACCGTCTCGCTCTGCCCCCTCCCCACTTACCTGCTGCAGGCGGGCGACGCGCAGCATCCTGAACTGCTCGACCTGGACAAGTTGGACCCGCGGCTGATGTACGCGGAGATCCTCGCGTTCGCACAGTCGATCACGGCGCTTGACCGCCTGCCATCGTCGGCCCTGTAGCAGGCTGCGCCCCGGGCAGATGCGCCTGCCCGGGGCTCGGCGGAGGCTCCGCGGCGCTCAGCCGTCGAGCGCGTACCGCAGGAAGAGGTGATTACCTGCTCGCTTGACACCCACCAGCTCGCTGCGGCTGGATTGATCACCGATCAGCGGCCCGCGGAATTCTCCGTACCAACCCTCGGCATCGCCGAACCCGTGCTCAGGTGCCGCAGTAGGTGACGTACGGGGCGGCCCCTAGGGGTGCCGGACCGGCGTAGTCCTCCAATCCGGGCCGCTCCTCGAAGGGGCGGGCGACGATATCCACGAGACGGTGGAACGGCCCCATCTCGCCCTCGGTCGCCGCCGCAAGCGCCTCCTCGACGCGGTGGTTGCGCGGGATATAGGCGGGGTTGACCTGGTCCATCGCGACCGCCACCGCGGCCCGGTCCGCGGGCAGCACACTCTCGCGACGGGCGGCCCAGGCATCGAACGGCTCCGGCTCGGTGAACAGCGTCCGCGCGGTACCGGCGGACAGCGCGCGGAAGAAACGGGTGAAGTCGACCTTCTGCAACCGCATCAGCTCCAGGATGTCCCCCGCCAGATCCCGGTCCGGCGCTGCGATCCCGAGCTTCGCCGCCATGCCCTCGGCCCAGTGCCGCTCGTGGGCGGCAGCGAACCCGGTCAGCACGTCCGTGGCCGCCTCAACCGCCGCCTCGCTGTTGTCGTCGAACAGCGGCAGCAGGGCCTCAGCCAGCCGGGCCAGGTTCCACTGCAGGATCCCCGGCTGGTTGCCATACGCATAGCGGCCGCGTTCGTCGATGGAGCTGAACACCGTGGCCGGGTCGAAGGCGTCCATGAACGCACACGGGCCATAGTCGATGGTCTCGCCGGAAATCGTCGTGTTGTCGGTATTCATGACCCCGTGGACGAACCCGACCAGCATCCACCGGGCCACCAGCCACGCCTGCGTTTCGACCACGCGCCGGTACAGGTCCAGGTAGCGGTTCGGGGCGCCGGCCGCATCCGGGTAGTGACGGGCGATGGCATAGTCGGCCAGTGCCCGCAGCAGGTCGCGGTCACCGGACGCGGCAGCGTACTGAAACGTGCCCACCCGCAGATGGCTCGCGGCTACCCGGGTGAGCACCGCGCCCGGCAGCGCCCTTTCCCGGAGCACCTGCTCGCCCGTGGCGACCACCGCGAGCGCCCGCGTGGTAGGTATGCCCAGGCCGTGCATGGCCTCGCCGATGACGTACTCGCGCAGCATCGGGCCTCCCGCGGCCTTGCCGTCAGCGCCCCGGGAGAACGGGGTGCGCCCGGACCCCTTGAGATGAAGGTCGCGGCGGCGCCCCTTTATGTCGATCACCTCGCCGAGCAGCAACGCGCGGCCGTCCCCGAGGCGGGGCGAGTACACGCCGAACTGGTGGCCGGCGTAGGCCTGGGCGACCGTCGTGAGCCCCTCCGGGGCCTGTCCGACCAGCAGCGCGATGCCTGGCGGCTCCCGCAACTCCGCGGGATCGACGCCCAGCTCGGCCGCCAGCTCCTCATTGAGCACCAGCAGTTCGGGGTTGGGCGCCGGGGCCGCCGTCCACGGCGTGGAAAGGCCGGGCACCTCGCGGGCGTAGGAATCCTCGAACCGGAACAAAGTCGACGCAACGGTCATGCCTTCGAGGTTACGGGCCGTCTCGCCCTTCTCCCGCAGCAGGCCGTCAGGAGAGCAGAGCGCGTATGTCGTCAGCGTCGAGGGTAGTGCCGAAGGCATTACCGTCATCCATGACGCTGGAGAACAGTCTGGCCTTGCGGGCCTTCAGCGCCATGACCTTTTCCTCGATGGTGTCCTTGGCGACCAGCCGGTAAACCATGACGTTCCGGACCTGCCCGATGCGGTGGGTACGGTCGACGGCCTGGGCCTCGGTCGCGGGATTCCACCACGGATCGAGCACGAAGCAGTAGTCGGCCTCGGTGAGGTTCAGCCCGAATCCGCCCGCCTTGAGGCTGATCAGGAAGACCGGGGCGGTGCCGTCCTTGAACCGCCGCACCACCGCGGCCCGGTCCCGGGTGCGGCCGTCGAGGTAGCAGTACGGCATGCCTTCGGCCTCCAGCCGCTCGCGGACCTTGCCGAGGAACCCGGTGAACTGGCTGAACACCAGGGCCCGGTGTCCGCCGCCCGTCACCTCATGCAGCTGGCCGAGCAGGGCGTCGATCTTGGCCGAGGCCAGCGCTTCATGGGCCTCGTCCACGAGCCCGGCGTGCAGGCTCAGCTGGCGCAGCAGGGTCAGTGAGCGGAAGATCGCGAAACGGTTGGAGTTCATGTCGCCGATCAGGCCGAGAACCTTCTGCCGTTCCCGCTGCAGCCGCGTCTGGTAGACCTTGCGGTGCTGCGGATGCAGCTCAACCTCCAGGATCTGCTCCTGCTTGGCGGGCAGGTCGGCGGCCACCTGTTCCTTGGTGCGACGCCGGACCAGCGGCTTGATCCGCCGCTGAAGCTGGGCCAGGCGCTCGCCGTCACCCCGTTCGACCGGCCGGGCGTAGTAGTCGCGGAACCGCTCCGGGCTGGGGAACAGGCCGGGAGCCGTGATGGACAGCAGTGACCACAGCTCCATCAGGTTATTCTCCATCGGCGTGCCGGTGATGGCGATCTTCACCGGGGCGGTCAGCCGGCGCGCGCACTGGTAGACCTTCGAGTGGCGGTTCTTGGCCTGCTGCGCCTCATCCAGCAGGAGCCCCGACCAGCCGGCGGCGGCGTAGGCGGCGAAATCGATGCGCAGCAGCGTGTAGGACGTGACCACGGCGTCGGCGCCCGCGATGAGCTCGCCGAGCTCCTGGCCGAGCCGGGCCACGGTGCCGGATACCGTCACCACCTTCAGTCCGGGGGCGAACCGCTCGGCCTCGGCCGCCCAGTTCGCCACCACGCTGGTCGGGGCGACGATCAGGAACGGGCCGGCCGCCGGGTCGCGCTGCCGGGCGTGGCTGATCAGGGCGAGGCACTGCAGCGTCTTTCCCAGTCCCATGTCGTCGGCGAGGATTCCGCCCAGCCGGTGCTCCCAGAGAAACCTCAGCCAGCCGTACCCGTCCTGCTGATACGGGCGCAGCTGGGCCTGCAGCCCGGCCGGAGGGTCGGTCCGGCCGGGGGCGCCTGCCGACAACAGGCCTTGGACCTGCTCTTGCCACGCCGCGGCCTGGTGCCCGATCACTCCAAGCGCGGCAAGCTCATCCCAGAAGCCGGCCTGGTACCGGCTGATCCGCAGCGGCCCGCCGGGCGAATCCTGCAGCGCGCGAGCTTCCTCGATCAGCCGGGCGAGGGCCCGCAGCTCCGGCTTGTCCAGGGAGAAGTAGGCCCCGTCGGGCAGCAGGAGATGTGACTCGCCGCGGCTCAAAGCCAGGAACACGTCAAGAAACGGAACCGGGTGCCCGGCCACGGTGATGGTCACGCCCAGGTCGAACCAGTCGGTATCACCGGCCACGTCGTCGGTGGACACCGCGATCCGCAGCGTGTCCCCGGCCTCCCTGTAGTCGGCAGGCTCGCCGCTGACCTCGACGATCAGGCTGGGCCGGCCAGCCAGCAGCGGCAGCAGTTCCGTGCTGAACCGCATCGTGTCGATGCCGGTCAGGCGGGTGTGCGGGACGAGCGCGGGCACCGCCGGGCCGGGCCCGCCAGGGGCCAGCCCGTAGCGGTCAAGCGGCAGGTCAAGGCCGGCCAGCAGCGCCTGCTCGGCGGCCAGGTCCCGGTACCCGTCGTCTGGGCCGCCTGCCTCGAGCGGTGCACGCCGCGGCGAGTCCCCGACCTGGTAAGCCCATTCCCAGCTCACTTCGAGTTCGTGACCGCCGCCGTAACGAGCGCGGAGCACCAGGTCCGGCCCGGAGATCACGGGAGGGGTGAAGGACCCGTCCGAGGAGATCAGGGCCGCGGCCTGCCGCAGCCTCGGGTAGTACTGATCCCGGAACCTGGGCTCCTCGGCGGCGGGTACCTCCAGTGGCTCGCCGCCGAGCGCCATCCGCTGCAGCGGCGGCGGCACCGGCCGGGTGAGCCTGGCCAGCCGGAACCGCCAGCTTCCTGGCTCGCCGCCCGCCGCCGCCTGGGCGCGGTCGATGCACACCGCGCCGTGCCCCTCCGCCCCGAGGAACGCGACCGGCACGGCCTGTTCCCCGTCACCGGCGCGGATCACAGGAACGACCCGCAGGTCGCCGGCCTCGCCACGCGTCACGTCCAGGCAGAAGCCGGCCTCCTCATACGCTGGCAGCGCGCCGCGCTTGCCCGGGTACACCAGCTGCAGGCCAGCCGCCCCGGCCTCGTCAAGCAGTGGCCAGAGCTGACGCGAGCCGACCGAGGAGAACTCGATCGACCGCTCGTCGCCGTAGTAGTAGCCGCCGTGGCCCCCGGAGGCCCGGTAGAGGACGTGAAGTTCCCGCAGCAGCTGCAGCTGCTGCACGCTGTAGTCGCCGGAGTAGCCCAGCGCGTCAAGCCTGCCCCAGCTCAGGTCTCCGGCTACCCAGCCGCCGTTCTTACCCGGTCGGACCAGCCGCGCGACCAGTCTCAGCGAGCCCCGCCCGCCCCAGCGGGCTTGGCCTGAGCCGCCGGCCAGCGCGAGCTCGATCGCCAGCGGCGTCGTGCCGCGGCGCACCGGGGCGTCGCGATCCAGGAGCGAGTCCAGCGACTGCTCCCAGGCCGCGGGCCGGGGGCTCTGCGGGCGGGCCGGACCCGGCGGCTCGGGAGCCAGCGCCGACAGGACCAGCGCGACGACATGCTTGCAGTTGAACTCGACCGGGCAGCTGCACTCGCCCATCGCGAACGCCGCCGGCTGCCCGTCAGCCAGCGAGAAGAAGGCGGCCGCATGGTAGATACTGCCCCCCTGACCCTGTACCGTCCCGCGCAGCGCGGCGTCCTCCGGATCCCACCTGGCGTGCAGCACCGCCTGCTGTCGTGCGTACTCCGCGCCCCTGACGTAGCTGCCTCCGCCGATGGCCTGTCGCAGCGTGGACAGGTCGAGCTCCAGGATCACGACTTGCTGCATGATGAGGACAATATCGGCCGGCGCCGTCATTTCGTGTCAACGAGGCCGGAGGGTCGGAGGAAGGATGATTCCGAACGGTCCCGGCCTGCTGCCGCCCGGCGACGGGTGGGCGCGCGGGATGGGTGGGCGCACATGCAGCGCCGGCGATCCCTTGCCGCTAGCCCAGGAATAGCGCGAAGTGCGGCTCTATCCGGCGGGCCATGCGGCCATCGCCGCCATCGGCTAGGCGTCTCGGGCGGGCTCGCCGTGGCTGGCGTTGGCGCGGCTGCGGCCCCAGTAGGCCTTGGGTGACATCTGGTCCTGGCCGAGCCCTCGCTCGGCCAGGACCTCCCGCAGCCGGGACACGACCGTCGCCTCACCGAGCAGGTAGGCGTGGCCGCGGCCGGGCGGCAGCTCGATCTCGGCTGCCTCGGCGGCGAGGGCCGACGGGTCACCAGCGGGCGCGCCGAGGCGGTGCAGCCAGGAGATGCGGGTACTCGCTGCGGCATCCAGGTCCTGCTCGTCGTGCTCCTCGGGGATCTCGATCACGAGCGTGGCCGGGCGGCCGGGCGGCAGCGCCTCGGTCATCGCGAACGTCGCGGGCAGCGCCGACTCATCCCCGATGAACAGGTGCCAGTCGGCCGTGGCCGACGTGGTGATCTTCCCGCGCGGACCGATGCCCTCGATCTTGTCGCCGGACCGGGCCGACCGCACCCAGCGCTCGCCGGGACCGTCGCCGTGCAGCACGATGTCGAGCGTGAGCAGTCGCTTGGCCACGTCAAGCTGCCGGATCGTGTAACGCCGCCGGACCGGGCGGTTACCTTCGGCCGCCACTAGCAGCATCACATCCTGGCCGGGCAGGTAGCCGAACCCATCGAGCTGCGGGGCCGTCAGCCTGAGCCGCTGCATGTGCGGGGTGAGCCGGGCTGAGTCGATGACCTCGAAGTCCAGCCGGGTCGTGCCGGCCAGCGGCCCGGTCAGCTGCGCGAACGGATCGTCCAGCGCCGCGAGAGCCGATTTCGGCAGTGCGTCAGCCATGAGATGGCCAGCCCTTTCCTCTTGATGTTCGGGTGCCGGGAGACGGCGGATGCCGCGCCGCCGGCCAGCCTTCGCCGCGCCCGGCGGCCAGCCCCGCGCCACGATCAACGCTGCCTGGCGCCACCTGCTTCCCGCTGGTGGCTGGGCAATACGCGCTCGGGTTGCCTCCCCACCCCTTCGCCAACGCCGGCGATGGCAGGCGCTGACGGTTGCCGTGCCGTCTCCACGGTCCGGATCGCCACGCGGAGGTGGAAGGAAATCGAACGCTGACTTGTAGTAGCGTCGGCTACGGGCCCTGTCGTGAGGCGGGGTGTGAGACCTAACCAGTGGGACGATGTCGAGCGCTCTCGGCGCTTCTACACCGAAGTACTCGGCGGCAGGGTGGCCTTTCCCGGAGATCCGGTCAATATTGCGCTAGCCAACAGCTGGATTGTCATCAATACCGGCGGAGGCCCGACCGACGACAAGCCGACGGTCATCCTGGAGACGCCGCGCGATCCCGACCGGGTGAGCAGCTTCCTCAATATCCGGGTTAAAGACATCGAGGCCGTGTACGCCGAATGGAGCGCCCGGGGTGCCGAATTCCTGACGCCGCCGAAACAGCACAAGTACGAGAAGCGCTGCTACATCCGCGATCCCGACGGTCATCTGATCGAAGTGGGGCAGACCACGGACCCGGAGGGTGACTGGTCGCCCGCGCACTGGCCGTCGAGTACGCCCGTCGAGGAGTCCGAGTGAATGCCCAGATCACCGGCGGAATCCCTCACATCGACGGCGGCTAGTCCCGCGGACACGAGCAGGACACAGTTCACCACTGGGGTCTCAGGCATCCCGTTAGCGTGACGCATCCGACCTCCGACGGCAACCCATCTCCAGGCCGGCACCGCATCCAGAATAGGGTCATCCGCGCTCGACATGCGGCTCACGGCCGTCGCGCGAGATCCGCCTGAATGCCTCTGGTCGGCTCGCAAGACCACGCGGATGACCCCCTTCCCTCTCCGATGGAGGTGAGGATCCGGCGGCCGGTCTGCGTGGCTCGCTGCCAGAGCGTGCGCTCGACCTCCTCTTGCACCCGCCGCAGGTCAGGGAGCGAGTGCTGCCTGCTGTCCACGACAAGCCGATCGGGATGCCGGAACCTGGGCCGCAGCACGGCGTCGTGCCGGGCGGCATCGCCGGTGAGCGCGGCGACGAGACGCACGGCCGGTTTGTTGTCGAACCATGCTCCTGCCCAGGCCCTTGGGTGCTCCTCGCCACAGCCGACAATGAGTTCGAAGTAACCTCGCAGGACCGACTGGATCAGCTCTTTGCCGCCCAGACCGTCCAGGCCGCAGGGTTACTTGCCGCGATCCGTGGAGTCAGGAGGCGGCCGATCCGCGCGGTCGTAGGCTTCCTGCGACGCTGACACGTCGCCGAGGTGCGCGATCGACCATTCCTCCAGCGCGCGCAGCGGCTCGCGCAAGGTGC
>JBEKGC010000107.1:0-16540 GCA_050013055.1 Streptosporangiaceae bacterium | reverse complement strand
GCGAGGCGGGACTCCAGGGCCGCCCTGACCTCCGGGTGCACTTTCCCGAACGGTACCGAGCCGGACTGCTGCCGCTCCTGGTCGTCGACGAGCACCGAGGCCAGGGCGCTTTCGGGAACCTGGAGGTAGTAGCCCCACATGAGGAGGCGTTCTCCTGGCTCGGTGCTCTGCCCCGGCCCGGGGACGTAGTACGCGACCCCGTGGCCCCCCTGGTACACGGGCCGCAGGAGATCGCAGCCGCCGAGGGCGCCGGCCTGGGTGTCGCGCTCCGGGATGAGCCCGCGCCACAGCACCATGCCCCGGTAGGCAGGCGCGGCGCCGGGGTCGATGAGCCCGCGTCCCAGCGAGCGGTACCCGTCGGCGCACACGGCGAGGTCGAAGTCCAGTGAACCGCCTGGGGCAAGGTGCAGCGTCGTGCCGTGCGGTGCCGCTTCGATCCGCTCGACGGCCGCGCCGCCGCGGTACAGGCCATCAGGAACCCGCCGCCGGAATGACTGGTACAGATGAGCCCAGTTGAACAGCATGGTGCTCAGCTGGACGTCGCCCAGCCATCGCTGCCCGCCGGTCCCGGCACGGGTGACGAACCGGGAGTAGCCGGCCCGGCAGGCGGGAACGGTCCCGTCGAGGACGCCTTGCGCCGTCATGTCCTGCCACGAGGCGGTGATCATGAGGATCCCGGCACCCCGGCTCACCAGGCCGGACTCCGACCGCTCGAACACGGTTACCTCGTGGCCGGCCCGGTGCAGCAGCACCGCCGCCGCGCATCCGGCGATCGATCCCCCGATAATGCCGACCCTCATGCCGCTTGCCCCCGAACCCCTTGGAGCGCCACCCGGAAGGTGACGGCAATCCGTCAGCGTAACCGCTATACGTGCGCGGAGGAAGCCGACGGAACGGGACCAGGGACACCGACGGGGCCGCTTGGTCAGGGGCGTGGGTCTCGCGACAGTATGACGGCGAACTCTCTCGCCTCACTCACAGCGATCCAACTGTTACACGCAAATCGTGAGGGAAAGTGGCCTTTCATGGGCGGCGCGCTTAGCGTCACCCGTATGAACCTACCGCCCGGCTGGCTGACGCGCCTCTGGAGCAAGCAGCCGCTTGCCGTCGCGGCTGTCGTGGTGATAGCGGCGGCGGCGGTGATCACCGTTTTTGTCTGGCCGGTCACGGATCTGATCGCTTCACACGACGTGGGCCTGATCACGGGTCCAACGCGCGCCGCGGCCCTCCAGACGGCGCGCGAAGCCGTCCGGACGCAAATGCTGACCCTTGGCGCGGGCGTATTCGCCGCGGGGGCGCTGGCGTACACGGCGCGGAACTTCCGCCTGTCGCGCAACACGTTCACGGCCACTGAGAAGCGTGTGCTCAACGAGCGGTTCCTCGCGGCCGCAACACAACTCGGGAATGAGCAGGCGGCACTGCGGCTGGCCGGGGTGCATGCAATGGCTGGATTGGCTGATGACTGGGAAGGGGACAGGCAGACATGCATTGACGTCCTATGCGCTTACCTGCGGATCCAGCACGAGTCTGAAACGGGCGCCGACGCACTGCCTGCGGATCCGCTCGAGTTCCGGAGCAACCGCGAGGTACGCCACACCGTCGTGCGACTGATCACGAAGCATCTGCGCGATGGTGCCGCAGTCTCCTGGCAAGGAAAGGACTTCGACCTCACCGGCGTGATGTTCGACAGGGGAGATTTCAGTGGCGCCCGGTTTACCGGTGGCACGGTCAACTTCGACGGCGCCAGATTCGCTGGTGAGGTCAGCTTTGCTGGAGCCACGTTCTCCGGCGCTACGGTCAACTTCTGCGGCGCCCAATTCACCGGCGGCACGGTGAACTTTACCGATGCAAGGTTCACCGGCGGCACGGTCAGCTTTAAAGGTGCCAAGTTCACCGGCGGAAAAGTCTTGTTCGGCCCTGAGATCCACGGCATCGCTCATGTCGGCGCCGAGTTCTCTGGCAGTATGGTCGACTTCGCCGACGCCGAGTTCACCGGCTCCAGCGTCGTCAGCTTCACCGATGCCCGGTTCTCTGGTGGCTACGTCAGCTTTAACGACGCCATATTCTCCAGCGGTACGCTCCAATTCACCTATGCCCGGTTCTCTGGTGATAAGCACGCAAAATGCGCGGTCGCCTTCCTGGAAGCTAAGTTCACCGGCGGCACGGCCGACTTCTCCTACGCTGAGTTCACCGGCGGTGAGCTCAGCTTTCAGTGGAGCACGTTCACAGGCGGCAAAGTACACTTTAACTTCGCCGACTTCACCGGCGGCAAAGTGGGCTTCGAAGGCGCCGAGTTCTCCGCCGCCAAGAATTCCAAATGCTACGTCAGCTTCAACGGCAACTTCACCGGCGGCACGGTCAGCTTCGAACGCGCCAGGTTCGTCGACGGCATGGTGAGCTTTGGGGGGGCTCAGTTCTCGGGCGGCCAGGACTCGCGATGCGAAGCCAGCTTTGCAAATGCCGAGTTCTTGGGGAGCGATGTCAACTTCACCAGGGTTAAGTTCACCGGTGCCGCCGTCAGCTTCACCGAAGCCAAGTTCACCGGCGGCGTGGCCCTATTCGGCTCTGAGTTCACTAGCGGCACGGTCAGCTTCGAAGGTGCCGAGTTCTCCGCTGCCCCGGGCATCCACGGCGCTGTCAGCCTCAACCAAGCCAAGTTTACCGGTGTCAGCTTCACCGAAGCCAAGTTCACCGGTGCCGCCGTCAGCTTCACCAAAGCCAAGTTCAAAGGGGGCAAGGCGGACTTCCGTAACGCCAACGACTACTGGTCATGTCCTCCGAGGTTTGACTGGGCCGACGATGCCGAGCCCCCAGCTGGAGTGATGCTGCCAGCGTCTGAAAAGTGACTGTCGTGCCAGCGGGCACCCGCACCAGGGGATTTGGTGTTCGTAGAATTGCTGACCGTGGACGAGTTCACGATCAGGCCGATCCGGACGCCGCAGGAACTGGATCTTGCCAGCCGGTTCCTCCTGCAGATCTTCCCGTCTCACGAGGCCGACCAGCCCGGTGCCCGCTTCCTCCGCAACCGGCTGGCCGGTCAGTCGGCGATGATGCTGGCCGCCAGGCGAGAAGAGGAGATCGCTGGCGTCGCACTCGGCCACCTGGAGGGCGGCGACCTCGGGACGGTCGACCAGCTCGCGGTCGCCGCCGCCGTGCGGGGCAGGGGCCTAGGGCGCAGGCTTCTGTCGGCGCTGGAATCAGGAGCCCGCAGCCTGGGCGTGCGTCAGCTCACGCTCGGGAGCGTCGACGGAGCGGTTGGATTCTACGAGCGGTGCGGCTATCAGGGACGTCTCCTGCTCCAGTTCGCCCCGCCCGCGCGCCGTGACGAAGTCGCCCCGCTCTTCGCCGACTTCGCGCTCCTGGAGACACACTGGGAGAACATCCCCCAGCTGTGGGTACAGGCACCCAGAGTCGACTTCACCCTGACCGACCGCATCAGAGGCCGGGACGGCGTCCACGCACAATGGGCCATGGACAAGCATCTCGCCGAACATCGGCGGGAGATAATCAGCTGACTGGGATCGGGTCGGCAACCTCAGCGTGGAACCGTCGCTACCATGAGCATGGCTTGCGTCACTACGCGGGCAGGTGGCTTGAACAGGAGGGCTATGGGCGCCATCCACGACTGGGCGACTCCGGAGAACCTCCAGCCCGAGCCGATCACCGCCGAAATCTGGCGGGACCTCCCGGAGGAATTCTGCCGCCAGGTGGAGGTGGTGAACGGGCAGGCGATCAGGTGCGAGGCTCCCCGGCGCACCCATCAGGCCGCGGCACGTCGTCTGGCGACGGTGCTCGAGTCGGCCGCAGCCGGTTATCTCGAGCTGCACCCGGGTTCATGCCTCGACGTCAGCAATGACTTCGATGTCATTCTCTGGGACGTTCCTGATGCCACGATCCGGCGGCCGGACCTCGCATTGCACAGCTGTGCCCCCGACGACGTGCGTCCGCTGCCCGCTTCTTATATCCGGGTCATCATCGAGGTTGTCTCACCTGAGAGCGACAAAACCGACCGGGTAGAGAAAATGGGGGAGTACGCCACGGCCGGCATCCCCTTCTACTGGCTGGTGTGGATCACCGGCAATCAGGTGGCATCAATCGACGTCCACGTGCTGGATCACGCGATCGGCGCATACCGGCTGCTGCGGACTCTCGCGCCAGAAGACGAGGTGAGCGTCATCGAGGTGCCCATTCGCATCAAGGTCCCGTGGAATCAGCTCAGCGGACTCGTCCGCTAGCGCCATCGTGTGACGCCTCGGGCGTCAACCCGGGGGTGGAGATCGGTGTCAACCCGGACTGCCACCTGTGGGCCGACGCCCCGGACGGGTGCCGCACGGCACGCTGGCGGCATGAACATCAACATGTACGTGATCAACGCAATCCTCGTCCTGATGGTCGTCCGTCAGATCCGCGAGCACTCCCTGGACCTGCGTTCCCTGGCCGTCCCTGTGCTGGCTGTTGCCGCCGCCGCGGTCATGTTCCTGCACTCGGTGCCGGGCGGCGGCAACGACATCGTGCTGGAGCTGCTCGGCGTGTCGGCCGGCGCGGCCATGGGCGCGATCGGCGGCCTGGCCACCCGGCTGCGCCGCGGTGCCGACGGCCTGCCGGCCGGCCGCGCCGGCGCGCTGGCGGCCGGCATGTGGGTCGCCGGGGTCGGGGGCCGGATGGCCTTCGTGTTCGCCGCCACGCACGGCGCCGGCCCGGCGATCGGGCGGTTCAGCATGGCGCACCACATCACCGGTCAGGCGGCCTGGGTGGCGGGGCTGGTCATGATGGCCCTGGCCGACGTGCTAACCCGGCTGGCCGTGGTCTACCTGCGCGGCCGCCGGCTGGCCGCCGTCCCGGCGGCCGCCCCGGCGGCCGCCCCGGCACTCATCCCGGCCGGCACCCATGCCTGATCTGGTATCCGAGCCCGTCGCGGGCCAGACTGTGCCTGTGAAGGTACGGCTGGCAGCGGCGGGCCTTCGTCATGGCACGGCACGGCCCGGACGGGGCTCCCCGGCCGAGGAGCCCGCTACGGCCCGGGTGGCGCAGGCGCGATCTCGGGCCCGCGAGCGCGGTGCCGCTCAGCGGCAGGCGCTGTGGCCGCTGGGCTGGGCGTTCATCGCGATCGTTGTGACGGCGAGCGTGCAGACCCATCCCACGCCGGGTCTGCGGGGCGCCGGGCTGGGCGTCATCGTTGCCCTGGCCGCTTACGCGGCAGCGGTCGCGACCGCGGTAACGCCCGGCTGGGCGCGGCGCGGGCTGGCCGCGCAGGCCGTCGTAATCGGGCTGATCGGCGGGGCCGGGGTGGCGCTGGCCGCCTTGCAGCCGCACGGCCCGGTCGAGCTGGCCGCGCCCGTGGGAGTCTGGATCGCCGCGGTCAGGCTGCCTCCGGTCCCTGCGGCCGCCGCCGCCGGGACGATCACGGCCGCGCTCGCCGTGGTCGCCGGTCTGACCGGGCACCCGCCGGTCCAGTCGGCCATCACCGCGACGCTGGTGTGCCTGCTGCTGGCGGTGACGGGCCAGTTCATTCGGCGCGGCCGGGAAAGCCAGGACCGCGCCGAACTGCTACTGGCCCAGCTCCAGGACGCGCGCGAGGGCGAGGCCGCCGCGGTCGCGCTGGCCGAGCGCAGCCGCATCGCCGGCGAGCTGCACGACGTGCTCGCCCACTCGCTGTCCGGCCTGGCCATCCAGCTGCAGGGCGCCCGCAAGCTCGCCGGCCGCGAACAGGTCAGCGACGGCCTGCGCGCCACGATCGAGCGGTCAGCCGAACTGGCCAAGGCGGGACTGGCCGACGCAAAGCAAGCCGTCAGCGCGCTGCGCGGCGACCGGCTGCCCACCGTGGACCAACTGAGCGCCCTGGTCGACGGTTTCCGCCGTGACACCGGGACAGAGGCCACCTTGCGGATCGACGGGACACCCCGGCCGCTGCCCGCGGAGGCCAGCCTGGCGCTGTTCCGCGGGGCCCAGGAGGCGCTGACCAACATCGCCCGCTACGCACCCGGCGCGGCCACCTCGGTGACTGTGACCTACCAGGCCGGCCGCACCCTGGTCACCGTCGAAGACCACGCCAGTCCCTCAGCTGCCGGTCCCGGCCTGGCCGCGGAGCCCGGATCTCCCCTGCTCGCCGATGCGGGCGGCGGGCATGGCCTGACGGCGATGCGCGAGCGCGCCCAGCGAGCCGGCGGCGCCGCCCGGGCCGGGCCGACCGTCGGCGGGTGGCTGGTCGAGCTGGAGGTACCCGCGTGACGGCAGTACCTGAGCCAGGCACGATCCGGGTCCTGATCGCCGATGATCAGCGGGTCGTGCGAGAGGGCCTGAGCATGCTGGTAGGACTCATCGACGATGTCCAGGTCGTCGGCACGGCCTGTGACGGAGCCGAGGCGGTGCACCTCGCCGAGGACCGCCACCCGGACGTGGTCCTGATGGACCTGCGCATGCCGGGGGTCGACGGCATCGCCGCGACGGCGGACCTGCGGGAGCGGCTGCCGGCCGCCCGGGTGCTGGTCCTGACCACCTACGCCGACCAGGACGCGATCCTGCCCGCGCTGCAGGCCGGGGCGCGGGGTTACCTGACCAAGGACGCCAGCGCCGAGCAGATCGAAACCGCCATCCGGGCGGTCCACGCCGGGCAGACCCATCTCGACCCCGCCGTCCAGGAACGCCTCGTGGCCGCGGTCATCAGCCACCCGCCGCCCGCGGATCCATCCGGACCGAGCCGGAAACCGCCCGATGGGCTCACCGCCCGCGAGGTCGAGGTGCTCGCCCTCCTCGCATCGGGGCTGAGCAACACCGAGATCGCCGAGCGCCTCTACCTCTCCAACGCGACGGTAAAGACCCACATCAACCGGATCTTCGCCAAGACAGGAGCCCGGGACCGCGCCCAGGCCGTCCGGTACGCCTACCAGCACCGCCTGGCAGCAGGCTGACGAGCGCCTGACCGCACCGGATGCGCGCTCACCGGAGGGTGCCGCAGCCGGCAGCGACGGCACCACCAGGTGGTCGTCGCCGTCCAGGCGGACCGTCCGGGGGTCACCGGGCCGGGAGTCGGCGAGGGTCGACTCCAGCTCGGCGGGCGCCGCGTGCAGTGCCTCCTTCCCTGCTCCAGGGCGTGCACGGCGGCCGCAGGCTTGCCGACCAGCCGGCCGTACTCTTCCTGCCTGGGTGCCCACTGCCGGGGCGCGTACAGGTAGGTCGACGGGTCGGCGTACCGGCGCGACCCGGGCACGAACACGTCGCCGGAACGCAGCCCGTCCCGCGGGCAGAGGGTCACGCACAGCTCCCAGTAGTGCCGGTAGGTGACCCCGAGCCCTCCGGGGCGGACGCCGCCAGGTAGTTCTGAGCGCCGCGGCGCCTGCGCCGCGGGATGATCAGCGCGTGTCGCTCAAGGGCCAGGCTGCGGGGTGAGGACGATGCGCTGGGTGGTATGCGGGGCGTCAGCCCAGGCTCGTTCGACCTCGGCCAGTGGCGTGGGCCGGGCATCGACGGCGAAGGTTCCGCGGGTGATCTCCCGGGCGAGGGCGGGGAGTTCGGCGAGGATGTCGCGGGGGCTGACGGAGCCCTGCCCGCTGCCGACGATCTGGAGGCGAGCGGCGCGGAGCGCGGCCGAGGAGACCGGCGCGGCCGGCCCGGCGACCGAACCGATCTGGATCCAGGTCAGCAGCTGACCGCGGTCAGCGCGGCCGGTGACGAGGGCGACCATCGCGGCCGCGGCCGGCGCGCCCCAGAGGTAGTCGATCACGACGTCGGCATCGGTGGCGGCCTGCCCGAGCCGCTGGGCCACGGTGGCGGCCTCCCCGTCGAGCGGCACGGTGCCGGTGGCGCCGAGTCCGGGCAGGGCCGCCAGCCGGCCGGCGTCGCGCCCGGCCGCGATGACCTGGCCTGCGCCGAGCAGCCTCGCTACCTGCACCGCCATCCGGCCGGCGTTACCTGTGGCGCCGAGGACGAGAACGTTCTGCCCCGGCTGGAACGCCACCCGCTGGCGCAGCGCGAGCCAGGAGGACATGGCCGGGTTCATGGCCGCGGCGACCGCGATGGGGTCGCTGTCCTCGGGCAGCACGATGCTGCGGCGGAGGTCGATAACGGTCTGCTCGGCCATCGCGCCCAGCCGCACGTCCGGGAGGATGAAATAGCGCAGCAGCCCGTCCGGCCCGCGCCCGACACCGTCGATGCCCGGCACAAGCGGCAATTCGCCGGTGCTCGTGTAGTGCGACCCGTCGGCCTGGGACCGGACCCGAGGGTGCAGGCCCGCGGCGATCACGTCGATGACCGTGCCGCCGTCTTCCGGGCAGGGGAAATCCCGGTAACGAGGAACGGTGCCGAACGAGGTAACGACAGCGGCCTTCATACCCATCTCCTTATAGTTGGTGTTACGAACTAAAATTAGTTGGTATTACGAACCGAGTCAAGTAAGCTCCCGGCATGGAGACATCGCAGCCAGAGCCGGTCCGCGCGACCGGGCCGGACGGCTTGGTCGACGCGCTGGTGCAGGCCTCGTTCGTGACGATGGCGGTGCTGACCAAGGTGGCCGCCGATAACGACCTGTCCCTCACCCAGCTGCGGGTGCTCGCGATCCTGCGGGACCGGCGGGTCAGGATGACCGCGCTCGCCGACTACCTCGGGCTGGAGAAATCAACGATGTCCGGGCTCGTGGACCGCGCCGAGAAGCGAGGGCTGCTGGAACGGGTCCCAAGCACAAGCGACGGCCGCGCGGTGGAGGTGTTCCTCAGCCCGGACGGGGCGGCCCTGGCCGGGCGTCTCTATCACCACATCGGCCGGTCGCTGTCACCACTGACCGGCAACCTCGCTCCCGCCGAGCAACGCCGGCTGCAAGCGCTCCTGGAACGGATGCTCGGTTAGCGCTCGCCCGTGAAGGTCAGCCCGGGCGGGCGATAATGGGCGGCGTGGACAACAGCCATTACAGCCTTGTCGTCGCGGCCGCCCAGGCTGCGGGGCCGTGTCCTGAAGGTGACGAAGCGGCCTGGGGCCGCCGGGTGCACGGCCTGACCGTCGACCTGCACCTGATCGCCCAGCAGGCGAGGCAGGACATCGAACGGCTGGAGTCGGCGCGCACCTTCATCGCGTTCCTTGAGAAGGTCGAGATCGAGGAATCGAGCCGGCGCGGGCTGCTGACGCTGCGCCTGCCGTCGGGTGAAAGCGAGCCGATCCGCACCGAGCAGAAGGACACCGACCGCGGACACGCGCTGATCGAGCGGGCCCGCTCGCTCGAAGGGCGCTGGGTCCTGGTCTACCGGTACAACGAGCGGAAGACGGGGCAGCGGAACCAGTCGGTCCGGATGCTGGCGCACGTGATGGATCTCGGTGCCGACGGGACCGTGCCCAGCACCACGGCGAAGAAGATGGTCCTGCACGAGGCAGGTGGCGACGTGGCGCGGGCCCAGCAGGCGTGGACGGCGGCGGGCCTGCCGGGAGCAGGTCCCGTCCGCGTTGACCAGCTGGAGCAGGCCCGCACGGCGGCGCGCGAAGCCGGCTGAAGGGCAGGTACGGTACTGGTGACCTCGCGGATTCCGCCGTCGCGTAGAGCCGCTCCTGATGGACAGCCGCTAGGCCACGGCACGGACCCAGCTCGATCTCACGCCCCTCTGCAACCCCGGGAATTGAAGATCGTAGGGGCGCGTAGAACCGCGCCGCGGGCCCCGAGCCGTTACTAGTCATCTGATAACGGTTTCTCTTGTGCCAATCCTTCTGTTTTGTGACAGTAACCAAGCTGCCGGCATTATCGAGTAATTACTAACGGCTCATCAGCCACTTCGGTCCCTATCTTCCCGCTCATAATGGCGTACAAATTCTCCGATTGCCCTCTGCCGGCGGTGAACACCGGCCCGCGCGACGGCTCACGACCGAGGCCGCGGTCACACCCTGAAGGCCCGAAGCGCCGCACCCCAGCCGCCGTCCCCGCCAACCCCCGCCGCTCCCCGCACCCGCAACCCACCCGCCACAGTTATCGAAAAAAGATCGTGGAATATTCGGCTTACCTGGATAGATTGGTACTCTATCGGGTACTAAACTATCCGCGGGAGCCAGATCTTCCACGCGAAACCGGCGGGCCGGCCCGCCTGACGCCCGGCCGCACCAGGCACGGCATACACCTCGCATCACCACCCCCAGCAGCCACCGCGCCACCAGCACGACCGCGACGGACCCGCCTTTGGCGGCCTGTCCAGCTAACCCCCGCACCAGCAACTGACCGTCCTAGCCGGGCCCGGGGCCGACGGCGGCAGGAAGCGGGGCGAACGGTACCTGCCGTGGCCCTTGCCACCTTTCGGCGACGAGGCTGGCAGCGAGCCGGAGCATCCGCTTCTCCCCTCCGGAGCTAGGACACCCCCAGTGCCAGCGCTGCTCCTGCGGTTGCTGATGCGACGGGCCGTCCTGCCAGTGCGGCCAGGGCGGCGAGGTGCATCACGCATCAGGGCCGGCGCTCAAGGGCGGCAGTGCGCCGATCTGCTGGAACACCTGCAGCAGGTTCAGTTCGTCCCAGTGCTCGACGAACATGCCGCCCTCGACGCGCCAGATATCGATGGAGCGCATCTCCACCTGCTCTCCGCTCGCGGGAAAGCCCATGAGTTCGCCGGAGTGGGTACCGCGGTAGACGAAGCGGCCGACCACGCGGTCACCGGAAGTAACGAAGTCCTCCATGGTGGCGCTCAGATCGGGCAAGGCGGCGAAGAACCCTGTCCACAACTGGCGGTTCGCCTCACGGCCGTCGGCGACGAAGGGGTTGTGGTTGCGATAGTCCTGCGCCACGAACCGGTCCACCAGGTCCGGCTCGTGCGTGTTCAGCATCGCGAGGTAGGTATCGGCCAGTTGCCGTCCGTTCGTTTCCATGCCGGTCTCCTGTCCGAGGCGTGTTGGTGCTAGCAACGCTAACCCCCCCGGGCAGGGCCGTCAATAGCAACGATCGCATTTCTAGCGGTGCTATCATCGGGCATGGCCATCGCAGACCGCCAGCTCCGCGAGCGCGCCGCGCGCCGCCGGCTCATCACCGCAACCGCCCGCGCCCTTGCCGAGCGTGAGGGCTGGGATGCGGTCACGACCCGTCGGCTGTCCACCGAGATCGAGTACAGCCAGCCCGTGCTCTACAAGCACTTCGCATCCATGGAAGACCTCGTCGAGGCCGTCGCACTGGAGGGTTTCTGCGAGCTCGCAGAAACCCTCGGCAAGGCGCGGCGCGGTGCCGGAGAACCTCGGGAGGTGCTGGCCCGGGTCGCCCGCGCGTACGGCAGCTTCGCGGCCGGGAACCCGGCGCTGTACCACGCGATGTTCACGCGCGCCACGCAATTGCCCTTCGGTGCCGAGGGCCGCCCGGTCCAATTGTCAGCGGCGTTCGCGGAACTGCGCGAGGCAGTCGCCAGTGTTGCCGGCGGGCGGGATGTCGAAACCCTCACCGAGGTCCTGTGGGCTGCGCTGCACGGACTGACCACACTCGGGCACAATGACCGGCTACGTCCCGGCCGCGAAACTGAGCGCACCGAACTCCTGGTCGCCCAGTTTGACGACGCCAGCTCCCGAAACCCTGAAAAGCGATAGCCGGGAGCGCAGACGCCGTGGCTGGCCGCGCGAGGCGCCGCGAAGGCCTGCGCCCACCGCAGCGACCAGAGCGTTGAGCAGGATCGCGTGCCCGCCAGGTGATGGGGGATGATCACGCTCCCGTACCTGGCAGCGCTGGATTATTTGTCGCAGCTACCCGGCCCTGTCCAGCCGCCTAGGCTCAATGGCGGCGTCGGGGTGGCGGAGCTGGTGAAGTTCCAGGCCATCGCGGCCGCTGGTGACGGTGTACTGCCTTAGCAGTCAGGACCCGTGCGCGGTCGTAGCCCAGGCGGCTCGCCCTGAGCTGATAACAGCAAGAAGCGAGAGGGAACTGAGGTCGGCTCGCACCTCGGGGGAGGTGTTTCGGGTCCGGCCCGAATCGGGACGGGCCGGACCGGTTCGACTCGGTACGGGCCGGACCACGGACCGGCCAGCAGGGACGAGAGGGCCGGGCTGGCATCGACGCTTCTTGCTGTTATCACTTAGGCTAGGTATCCTCGGGGACATGCCAGCTCCGGAGGAGGACGCCAGCAGGTCAGCGCAGGGCGCCATTGACGATTTCATCCGCCATCTGGCCGACAGCCAGTTCGCCGTCATCACCCAGCGGATACGCAGGCATTTCCTCGAGGAGTACCTGCGGCATGCCCAGCAGGCCGCCGGCGCCACCGAGATCGCGGTCGGTGAGCTGATGGACCCGGCACGCGCCGAGGCATGGCTCTTGGACGCGGCCGCCGGCCACACCCGTACCCGCAACACCCTGGGCGGTCCCGATGCCGCCGCCTACCCCAATTCGATGCGCGTGCGCACTGACTCCTACAACGCCTTCGCCGAGTTCCTCGGCCTGCCCGACCGCCATGACCGCCAGTCGCCCGCCCGCGGTTTCTACCTGACCCCGGCCGATACCCAGCGTCTCCTTCACGACCTGACCGTTCGCCGGCCCCTTCACGCGAACGCCGCGACCTCGCTGCGCACCGCCGCCGTGGCCGCACTCGTGGCCGACACCAACCGGACCGTCCCCGAACTCGCCAGGCTCAACGTCAGTGCCCTGCATCTGGACGGGAACGCACGCGTGGAACTCCCCGGCGGAGCTTGCCCGCTGGGCGGTCCGACCGTGCAGATCCTGACGCGGTGGCTCGGGGCCCGGGCGGAGATCATCGCCGAGCTGGAAGGCAGCGACCCGGGCTACCTGTGGATCCCGACCAAGCCCGGGCGGCCCCGAGGCGGTCGCCCGCCCGTCAAGCCCGGCCTGGCGCGGGCGGCCGTCCGCACCCTGCACGCCGCCCACCGCACCCTGGTCAGCCAGCTGCTCGGCACCCCGCTCCGTCCCGGCGCCTTCAGGGGCGCCGGCAGTCCCGGCAGCAGATCCGACGCAGGAGCAGCCGTTCCCGCAGATCGATCTCGTCTGTGACTGCGAGGGGCCAGGCGGTCTCAGCGCGTTCGGGTCATAGCGCCCCCGGCCGCCGCGCCTGCCAGCTCACCCGGGCCCCCGTCGTCCTCGCGGCCCGGGCCGGGGACCGGGCTGGCTGCCAGCTCGCCCGCGCCGGAACCTGCCTCCGCTCGCCGGCCGCCGCCCGGCTGGCCGGGCGCAGGGTCGGGCTGGCCACCCGGCGGCGGGCCGCCCTGACCGGCCGCGGACGGGTTCCCCCAGACAAGCCCGGCGGTCAGCATGCTCATGAACATCGCGATGACCGGGAAGCCCAGGCACATGAGCATGTACGCCGGGGCGTTGTTGCTGGCGTCCAGCTCGTGGCTGTAGAGGACGACCGCGTTCAGGTGCTGGCCGTGGTCGAACAGGGTCCGCAGCCACGCCGCGTGCAGCATCAGCGCGATCGTGCCCGTGCCCGCGACGGTGACGACCAGCGCGCCGGACAGGTTCGCCAGGACCCCCGCCACGAAGCCCTGGCCTGCCTTGGTCTTGGCGAGCGGACCCGACCAGGCCGGTCCCGGATGGCGCCGCCCGGCCAGGATGGCGACGGCCACCGGCACGCCGAACAGCAGGACCCAGGCGAGCGCCACGAGCGGGTCGACGGCGGACCCCTTGAGCCACGGGTTCGTGGCGTACCTGTTCAGCCCCAGCGGCGTCACCGCGTACATGACGGCGCCGAACAGGACACCGCCGCCCGTACCGATGGCCATCGTGGCCGGAGTCACCGGTGACCGCCGCGAGGTCATCCAGAAGATAGCCGTCAGGTAGACGGCCACGACGATCAGGAACACGACCTCGCCGGCCCCGTATTTGGGACGGGGCCCCAGTTGCAGGTGGATGGCGAGGAACAGGCGCCGGTCATGAATGTTGCGGGGCACGGCGTACGCGAACCGCTCGGCTGCGGCCTTGGCCGGCATCAGGGCCAGGATCGCCGCGTAGGCGCCCACGCGGAGGAACCGGGGGAGCCGGCTGTGCTGGACCGGCCCGAAGAGCCGCCCGGCGACCACGGGCAGCACCGTGAGCAGCAGCACCGTGGTGATCACGTCGGCCCGGGCGAACGCGGCGACGACGCCAGCGGCCGCGCCGGGCCAGGTCGCCCGGGCCATCAGCGCGGCGGCCGCCGCGAACAGCAGCACGCGCCGGACCCGGCGCCCGGTCAGGATCTGGCCGCCGACCAGCCGCAGCCCGCCCGCCCGCCAGGCCAGCCGCGACCGCCCCGGCGGCACCGCGCCCGTTTCGGCCCACAGCGCCTCGGCCCACTCCCGGCGCCGGGCCGGCATCAGCCACGCCACGCATCGTCCGGCGGCGCCTGCCGCCCGCCTCAGTCTGCTCATAACCCTGCCCCATCGTGTTCCCGAACGGCCAGCCGTGCCCAGGGGCACAGGCCTGCTCTCGTTATCCCTGGCAATCCCCCTGATGCGGTGCGCCGGACAGAATGGCCCAGGCGAGCGGCAGGACGGGATCGGCAGCCGGGCCCGGTAGCCCGCCTCCGCCCAGGCTCGGCCAGACGCCCCGCAGGCGCTGCGACGGCTGGGCGCACAGCGCCGCCGGCACCGACAGCGTCTGCGCCGAACCCTCGGCATGTGACCTCACGCCGGTCACTCTACATAGGTAGAGGCAAGTATGTCTACATAGGTGGCGCCGGCCAGGCGGGACACCTGAGCCACCGGGGGAGCCCGGCCTCATGCCGGGGGACGGCCGTGATCCCCGGTCGCGTGCCCCCAGCTGCAGGAGGGCCAGGCGGGGAGCTCGCCGACCGCGAGCCGGCGTCCCAGCGGGCCGCCCGGCGGCCCGGCATCGACCACGCGGTCAGCTCACGGGAGTGAAGGTCCATTCAACGGCGCCGCCAAACGCGGTCGGTTCGAGAAGGGCGGTCTGCGGGGGCCAGATCCGGAGCAAGCTCGTGGTCAGGGCCAGGCCGCTGGGGGAGGCTGCGGACGTGAGCAGGTACGTGTCCGGGTCCTGGTCGGCACCGGTCGAGATCTTCCAGGTGAAAGGCTGGCTGGTCCCGTTGACCATCATGGCCGCCTGATCAGGATCCCCGTTGTTCCCCAGGTACATGCCGGAATCGACATTCCGCAGGGTGTAGAAACCCGAGTCGAACGCCACGTTCCACTGCTGGGTGGAGTCGCCTTCTGGCTGCAGCAACACGATATTGCCCTGATGGCTGAGCTGCCCGCCGGGGCCCATTATCGTGTAGGTCCCGTCCGGGACGAGCTGGTCGCTCATAGTCGCAGTCCTCTCTCCGTGATCATCTCGAGGCTCCCCGTAACCATTCTTACTTAGCAGACGACGCCTGCGCAGAACCCGTCACGCCACGCTTGTCTTACTCCCGCATGACGCGGAACCTGTGGCGCAGTCACCTATCAATTCGGGTGCAGCCGGCTACCTTGCCGCCGGCTGGGAGGACTCCTGGCGCTGAGTAGCCAGTGCCAGGTGTGCCGCTGGCCCTCTTGACTCGTTTCTCGCCGGCGTCGCCCGGGCGGCTCGCTGCCGGGCCGGACGGTGCGGTTCCCATCGGAACGTGATGATGGCGGCGGTGAGGCCGGCGGCGGCCCAGGCGGCGAGGGTCAGGATGTCGTGCGCGGGGAATAGCGGGGTGCCGCCGGCGTGGCCGAGGGCGCCGGTGACGGCGTCGGCAAGCGGCCGGACAGGAAGGTAGCTGGCCAGGGTGGTGAGCCAGCGGGGTTCGCTGATGGAGCCGAGGAGGCCAGAGACGATGAGGACGGGGAAGTAGATGAGGACGAGGATGGGAAAGGCGGCTTCGACGGTGGGGATGGCGCTGGACAGAGCGGTGGCCGATGCGGCCCAGGCAGCGGCGCCGAGGGCGAAGACGACGAGTATGACGAGGGCGGCGCCGGCGGAAAGGCGGACGTGGTAGAAGCAGACGCCGACGGCCACGGTGACCGTGCCCGCGAGCGTGCCGACGGCCAGGGTGGCAATGATCCGGCCGAGGAAGTAGCACCATCGGGGGAGCGGGGTGGCTCGCGAGGGTGAGGCCGAAGGTGGCCGGGCTGGCGACGGCGGTGGCCGAGGCGTGCCCGTGGCTGATGCCCGAGGTGACGAGCAGGATGACGGGCAGGCCGATGCAGATGGCGACCGTGCGGCCGTTAGCGAGCAGGAGGCGGACCTGGTAGCGGATCTGGGCGGCGAGGAGAAGGCCGCTGGCAGGCAGCTTCAGGGTGCCGGGTGCGTCAGGCATGGGGCGGGCACCTCCGGGGTGAGCGGCTCGCCGATGGCGGCGAGGTAGGCGTCTTCGAGGGTGGGGGGTCCGATCTCCAGCCCGGCGAGGTCGAGGTGGTGGCGTTCGGCCCAGCCGGCGAGCTCGCTGAGCGTGGCGGTCATGTTCGTGCTGCTGGCCACCAGGGTGTGTGACGCCTGGTCGAAGCTCCCGGCGAGGGCGGCTGGCAGGTCGGCTGCGGCGGCAAGGTCCGTGAGGGGGCAGCGGATGGTGGCCGGGCCGCCCTGGGCGCGCAGCTGGCGCGGGGTGGTGTCGGTGACGATCCGCCCGCCGGAGAGCACGATCACCCGGTCAGCGAGGTGGTCGGCCTCGTCGATGTAGTGGGTGGTGAGCATCACGGTGGTCCC
>JBEKGC010000106.1:0-16221 GCA_050013055.1 Streptosporangiaceae bacterium | reverse complement strand
ACGGCGGGACATGGGTCGCCGGGATCGAGGGCTCGAGATACCTGGCGTCCACGACCCGCCTCCGCACCCGGATCGTCGTGGCCTCCCCGGTCAGCCGGGACGTGAACTGGTGCCCGTCCCGTCCCGCGCTGTAGTCGGACATGCCGAAGAACCGGACCCGGCCGGAGGGCAGCAACTGCTCGTCAAGCACCTGCTGGTAGTAGGCGCAGATCTCGGCCGCCGTGGCCCGCGGGTAATAGCCGGCGTTCGGACCATCCCGGTCAATCACGTCACTGCCGAGCCGCCTGGAGTTGACGCCGTACAGGGCCGACGGTCCGTGCAGGCGCACGAACGGGTAGGCGTCGTGCCAGTGGCCGCCCGGACCGTGGCGCCGGTCCACCAGCGCCACCTCGGCATCGCTGGCCGCGATGAGCGCGTCGGCGAACGCCATGCCTGCGGCGCCTGCGCCGATGACCAGGTAATCGGTCTCGATTGTGTGCACAGCTGGCCTCCCGAGTCCTTATACGCACGACCGTTTAAAGGACTGTACGATCGTTCGTATATGCTGTCAAGATGACCTTCCCGGACCGCGAGCCCCCCGCGCCGCCCCAGCCGCCGGACGCCGGGCGGCGCACCCGCGCCCCCGGGGACCGGTCACGCGCCCGGGTGCTCGAGCACGCGGCGGCGCTCGCCACGCTCGAGGGCCTGGCCGGCGTCTCGATCGCGCGGATCGCCGCCGCGACCGGAATGCCGAAAAGCAGCGTTTACGTCCTCTTCGGATCGAAAGAAGAGCTCCAGCTCGCGACGATCGACGCCGCCCGGGCGAACTTCATCCGGCACGTCGTCACCCCGGCGATCACTACGACACCGCCAGGCCGCCACCGGCTACAGCGGCTCTGCGACGGCTACCTCGACTACGTCGAACAGCGGATATTCCCCGGCGGCTGCTTCTTCGTCACCGCATCCGCCGAACTGGGCGGCCGGCAGGGGCCGGTACGCGACCGCGTCGCCCTCTACCAGCGGCAGTGGCAACAGCTCCTGTCCGAGACGACCCGCCAGGCCCATACCGCGCACGAGCTCCCCCCCGGCACCGACCCCGACCAGCTCGCCTTTGAACTCGGCGCGCTTCTGGCCGGATCGGATATCGCAGCCGTCCTGCACGACGACAACACGCTCATCGGCCGCGCCCGTCAGGCAGTCCGCGCCAAGCTCGGCAACCAAGACGTGGGCTGCCCCACGGGTTAAAACCCCATCCGCTCATCGCTCCCGCATTGGCCGGCGCTCAGAACCGGACCATCTGCCAATCGGAAGGCCGACTAGCCCTACGGGAATCTTGCAGCTTGTCTTTGAGCCCGTGGCAGCAGGCCGCCGGGTTCGGAGGCGATGGCGAACGGTGGCCGACCAGGGCCCGTTGCGGGCAACACAGATCAACACGAGTCCGGGCATTGGTGAAGATCAACACGCCGGTAACACGGTATGAGCTGCTGGGACCCTGTTCTGCCGATCACGCGGGCCGGGCGGCGAGATCTGGCGGCCCTGGGCCGGTAGATCGTCACGGCTTCGTGAGATCGTGAACGAAAGGCGATATGCCTGCCCTCACCGACAGCTAGGGAGCCCTGATGACGATACCGCCCGATCACAGCGAGGAAGAGCTGCTGCGGCAGTGGCCCGGGGACGTGCTGCCGGCAGGCCGCGAGGACGTGGCCGAACGCGAGATCGAAGAGCACGACCGCGAGGAACAGGAGGTGGAGTATCTCGAGCCAGAGGACAACGAGGCACACGCCCCCGGCCAGGTGTGCGCGCGGTGCAAGACGGTCATCACCACGAGCCAGGATGCACGGCGGCTGCCCGGCGGCCAGTGGATCCACGAGGTGTGCCCGCCAGATCTCAGCGGACTCCTGCCAGAAGGCGAGCCGCCGCGCCGATGACGGGGATCTGGCGGCCGTAGTTGGAGGCCCGCCAGTGCTTGCCTCTCGGGGAGGGGAAGATCCGCCCGAGTGGGTTGGTGTCGGCTGCGCCCCCGTTTACGATTCTTCGGAACCTCGAGGTACAGGTCTTCGGTACCTCGACCGCGGACTGGTCCGGGCGGCGGCGGAGGCCGTCTGCGAACGCCTCGACCTCGCTGGCCCACCACCGGTAGCACCGCGGCGAGACCGGAACGGGATGGGCGGTGCGCCAGCTCGTAGGCTGCGCGGTCCGGCCAAGCTTGAAGAACGTACGGATGTCCCCGATGCCCGGTCGGCGGCTTCGTGATCCTTGCGTCTGCCGCCTCAGCGAGAAGCTGGGTTCTGCCCGGGGAACGCTAGGTCGTTGGGGTCCTAGTCGCGTGGCCGCTGGGCCGGGGCATGCGGCGCGTCGAGGTCCGTCGGCAGACCGCCGGACGCGGGTCCCTCGCGGTATTGCTGGTGGCGTGGTGGCTGCTGGGGGTGGTGATGCGAGGTGTGTGCCGTGCCTGGTCCGGCCGGGCGCGATGCGGGCCGGGCCGTCGGGTTTCGCGTGGAAGATCGGGCTCTTGCGGAGGATTAGGGCAATCATAGGGTACCAAAACTTCCAGGTAAGCCAAATTTTCCACGATTTTTTTCGATAGTTGTGACGGGTGGGTTCCGGGTGCGGGGAGGGGCCGGGGGCGGCGGCTGGGGTGCGGCGCTTCGGGCCCTCAGGGCGTGACCGTAGCTTCCGTCGCGCGGGTCGGTGTTCACAACCGCCGCAGGAGATCGCTGCCGTCACGCCAGGCGGAGAGGTTCTCGGTTACCGCGGTGGATCCCGGCTCCGCGAAGTGGTGGATCCGGTGCGCTGGGTTGGCGGCGGGTTCGGGGTTCACCGGCCGTGGTGCGGTGTCGACCGTATACCAGACCCGGCGTCAGCTGGTCACCAGCCGCCGAAGGACAACCCGCCGTTTACGCTCACGGTCTGCCCGCTGACCTGCACCGCGTCGGCGGCCAGGAACACCACTACGTCGGCGACCTCGCCGGCCGAGGGCGGCCGGCCCTGCGGGAAGCGCTCCACGGCCTTGGCGAACAGTCTCGACTGGAAGCTCTCGGTGGCGAAAATCTGGTCCCACGACGGCGTGCCGGAGGTTATCGTCATGGCCACGCTGTTGACCCGGATGCTCCACCGCGACAGTTCCCGGGCCAGTGCCTTGGTCATCAGGATCACCGCGGCCCCGACGGCACCGATGACGGATTCACCGGGCGTGGGATGGCGAGCCGCGTCAGTGGTGAGCATGACCACCGAGCCGCCCCGTTCGCGCAGCGCGGGGAGCGCCGCCCGGACCGGGAAGATCCGGGGGTAGATCCGGGCGTCGACGGCGCGCTTGAGATCGTCCATGCTCATCTCGGCGAACGGGGTCGGCCCGATGTCGTGCGCAGAGCCCGCGCTGACCAAGATGTCGATCCCGCCGTGATCGGCCACAACCCGGTCGACGAGGGCGCTGATGGCGGCGGGCTCGCCGGCGTCGCCAGTTTCGGCGAAAGTTCGCCTCGACACGGGACGGAGCACGGACAAGGCCCGTTCCCCTGATTCCCGCGACCGGCCCGTGACCACGACGTGCGCACCCCGCCGCGCCAGGCGTAGTCCGGCCTCCAGCCCGACCCCGGCCGTCCCGCCGGTGATCAGCGCAACCTTGCCCGTCAGGTCGTCGGCGCCAGCGGCCGACTCGCCATGCTGCGCGCTCATGCGGCCTCGATCGTCGCGGCCAGGCCCTGGCCGCCACCTACGCACATGGTGACCAGGCCCTGCCCCCCGCCCCGGCGCCGGAGCTCGTGCAGCAGCGTGGTGACCATCCGCATGCCGGTCGCCCCGATGGGATGGCCGAGCGAGATACCCGAGCCGTTGACGTTGAGCCGGTCCTGGTCGTGCCAGCCCCAGCCCTCAAGCACCGCCAGCACCTGCACGGCAAACGCCTCGTTCAGCTCGACCAGGTCCATCTGATCCAGCAGGCTGCGGGTATCGGTTCCGGTCCGGGCGGCGAGCCTGGCGACGGCCGGCACCGGTCCGAAGCCCATCCGGGATGGGTCGCAGCCCGCCGCGGCCCAGCCGCCCAGGTAGCCGGACGGCTCGAGGCCAAGGGCGGCAAGCTGGTCCTCGGCGACAACGAGGCAGGCGGCCGCCGCGTCGTTCTGCTGGGCGGCGTTGCCGGCCGTAACGGTGCCGCCGGGCGTGACCGGCCGGAGCCTGGCCAGGGTCTCGGGGGTCGAATCCGGCCGGACGCCCTGGTCGGACTCGACCAGCACAGGATCCCCGCGGCGCTGCGGCACCTCCACTCCGATCACCTCGCCGGCGAACCGACGAACTCCTGCGGTATGGCGTAGCCGAACAGGCCCATCGCCGCGGCCTTCTGCCGGATGTCGGCGGGGATGGCGTCGGTCTCCGCGATTTCCCGTTCGCGGGGCACCACCTCCCCGCGGACGAACTCCCGCACCTGGGCGCGGATCTGGGCGAAATCGTCTGCCGCAATCATCTCAACGCTCGGAGCGTTCATCGTCCTTACCTTTATGAACGGCCTGGCCGCAGCCATCCTGAGCCGACGGCTCAAACATAACGTATTATATATTAAATTTTGCCGAACGGCCGATCGGATATGAGCCCCGCGGCGGGAAGCCGGGACGGGAAGCGCCGCTTGTCCGGCCAGCGATTGTGGATCGTTACCGTCGAAATAACAAGCTAAATATCCACAATCCCCGGCCTGCGGCCCCGGGCTAGGGGCATCCCGGGTAAGTAGCAGGGTCAGGACGCCGACTCCTGGGCGTCCGTCTCCTGGTTGTCCCACAGTCCGCGCTCCTCCAGGATGTCGACCAGGTGATCGGCGCTGGCCATGATGTGGTGCTCCATCAGTGACCGCGCCTTGCGCACGTCGTGCTTGCGCATGGCTTCGACCAGCAGCGGGTGCTCGTCGCCGGTGGCCGAGACCTGCGCCTCGATCGAAGCGTAGAAGCGGTTGGGCAGATGGTTGACCACCGAGCCGAGCAGCAGGGCCAAGCGGTGGGAGTCCGCCGCCAGATTGATCTGCCGGTGGAAGGAGTAGCCAAGATCGGCGATGCGTTCCCTGTCCCCGGCGGCTACGGCCGCCTGGAACTCCTCGAGGTTCGCCTGGAGCCTGGCCACCTGCTCGGGCGTGATCTTCTTGGCCGCGCGGGCCGCCATCTCCTTCGCCAGCTGGGCCTGGGCCCAGAACAGGTCTCGCACGTCCTGCTGGGTGAAGGGGGCAACGACGAAACCGCGGCGGGGCACGAGCTGGACGAACCCCTCGCTCTTCAGCGCGAGCAGGCCCTCGCGGACCGGCGTGTTGCTGACCCCCACCTGCTCGGCAATGCGCTCCATCCGGAGGAATTCGCCCGGCTTGACGGTGCCCGAGATGATCAGCTCGCGAACGTAACTCGCCACCTCTTCCGGCAGCTGCTGCCGCCGGGACACCCGGTCACGAATCCCGACTACCTCGTCCGCCATCACTCACCATCCTTCGTATATACAAAGCATGATACAAAATCCGCTGCCTCCGCGCGGGCCCGGACGCACCGGCCGGGCCGAGCATCGGACGGCCTGCGTGGCTACTGAGCATGATGATCCGGCGGTGGTGTTTCCGTGCGGGGGTTTCTCCCCCGGGCATCCTCGGGTACCGGTCCGGCGAGCCCCAGGACTTGACGATCCGGTGGACGTCGACGGGCCCGGAGGCCGACCGGGCCGGGCGCCGGGCCGGGGTCAGGCTGAACCGCGGGGCGGGACAGGGGTGCAGGACGCCGTCGACGCGGTCGAAGACACCGCGCTGAGCGTTGTGCGGATGCCGGGCCGCCTCCTCGAAGGTCAGGACGGGGGTGACGCACGCGTCGGTGCCCTCGAAGACCGCGGCCCATTCGGACTGCGGGCGAGCGGCGATGGCCGAGGCGATCAGCTCGCGCAGCCGCGGCCAGGCGGCCCGGTCGTCCTGGTCCGGCCAGCCGGACACGTCCGCGCCGAGCCGCGCGGTGAACTCGCGGTAGAAGTCAGGTTCCAGCGCCCCGACCGCGACATACCGCCCGTCCGCGCACCGGTACGTGTCGTAAAACGGAGCCCCGGAATCGATCCAGTTGGTACCAGGCTCGTCGGAGAACAAGCCGGCCGCCCGCAGGCCCTGCAGCTTGGCGGTCAGCAACGCGACACCGTCGACCATGGCGGCGTCGACGACCTGTCCATGGCCGGACGCACGGGCCTCGAGCAGCGCGCAGGCGATGCCGAAAGCGGCTGTCATGCCGCCGCCCGCGTAGTCACCAAGCAGATTGACCCGCGCCCGGGGCGCTTCGCCGGGCCGGGCCATGGCGTGCAGCGCTCCGGACTGGGCCACGTAGTTGATGTCATGACCCGCCGCCTGGGCGAGCGGCCCGGACTGGCCGTAGCCGGTAAGCCGCGCGTAGACCACGGCCGGGTTCCGGCCGAGCACCACATCGGGGCCCAGACCCAGCCGTTCGGCCACCCCTGGCCGGTAGCCCTCGACGAAAACGTCGGCCGCGGCGGCGAGCCGCAGGGCAAGCTCGAGACCGTCCGGGTCCTTCAGGTCGACGGCGACGGTATCGACGCCCCGGTTGACCACGTCCCGGTCCTCGCTCAGGCCGTCCACCAGGCTCAGCGCCCGGGCCGCCCGGCTGGCCGGCCGGGCCACCCGGACGACCTGCGCCTCCATGTCAGCCAGCAGCATGCCCACGAACGGAACCGGCCCCATCCCCGCCAGGACGACGACGCGCACTCCGGCCAGCGGACCTGTCATCTCGTCTCCCCCGCTCGGATTCCCGGCCTTATTTGCCCCACAGCTTCTCGTACTGAGCCTGATAGCTGGTCAGGACGCCGGGGAAGGAGTTATCTGAGGGCAGGCTGGGAACGTTGTGATACTGCTCGGACCAGATGACGGGCCGCTCGTACATCACATCCTGCGTCAGCGCGCTGGCGGTCTGGCCGGTGAAGATGCGCGCCAGCGCGTCGGCGTCCCGCCAGCCGAGGTCGTTGTAGTCCATCGGCACCGTCGCGGTCAGCTCCCCTTCCAGGGCCGCCTGGACCCCGGTGGGGAGCGTGGCGCTTGAGTAGATCTTGGGCAGCGTGATGCCCGCCGACTTCGCCGCGGTGTAGAGATCCGAGCCGACGCCGTCGTAGCCGAGCATGAGCGCCTTGATGCCCGGGTTGGCCCGCAGGAAGTTCACGATGTCGCTGCCGTCGGTGGTGCCCAGCGAGGTCAGCGGCAGGTCGGTCTCCTTGATCGTGCAGGCCGGGCAGGTCTGCCTGACCTCGGCGTAGAACCCGGCGTCATACTCCTGGACGATCTTGTACCCCTGGAGCCCGATGATGCCGAGCTCTCCCTGCCCGCCCAGGTCGGCCACGGCCTTGGCGCCGGCCACGCGGGTCAGGGCGGCTTGTCCCGCCGCGCCCATCAGCGACAGGGTGATCGGCCCGCCCGTCGGGTCCGGGCTGAAGTCGGCGATCACCGGGATATGCATTGAGTGCAGGGTGTTGATCTGGGTCTGGAAGTCGGAATCGTCGACCGCGGCGATGACGACAGCATCGGGATGGAGCTGGATGGCCTGGTTAAGCGCCTGCTGGAGGTCCTGCGGAGTGGGCAGGGCCGGGTAGAGCGAGGTCACGTTCCAGCCGAGGAGTTTCGCGGCCTGCTTGAACCGGGTGTAGACGAGTTCGGTGCCGACCGCGCCCTGGCCCGCGCTCTTCGGCGGCCTGGGCGTCACCGAGGTCACCGTGGTCAAGGCGCTGGCCAAGCCGGCGTCGGCGGCGGCGATCCCGGTGTCGACGACGGACAACGCGGCGACCGGCTTCTTCTTCGCGGCCATGATTCCCTTGAACGACGGGTACCTGGGCTCGTTGATCTTCTCGCTGACCGAGATCACCGCGGGCAGTTCCGCGGTCAGGCCGACCGCGCCGCGGTCGGTCTCCCGCCGCACGGTGACCGTGGTCCCGTCCACGGTGATCTGCCGGGCGTGCGTCAGGGCCGGCAGGTCCAGGACGTCGGCCACCATGGCCGGGACCGCAGCGACGCGGCCGTCGGAGGCGCCGTTGCCGGCCAGGATCAGGTCCACGCCGGGCAACGTCTTGATCACCTGGGCGAGCGCCCGGGCGGTCTGCACCGCGCACGAACCGGCCAGCGCGTCGTCGGACAGGTGCACGGCCTGGTCCGCGCCCATGGACAGCGCCTTGCGGATCGCGTCCGCGGCCGGGGCAGGACCCATGCACAGCATCGTGACCTCGCCGCCGTGGGCCTCCTTCAACCGCAGGGCGGCCTCGACCGCGCGCTCGTTGATCTCGTCCAGGACCGGGTCGGTGGCGGCGCGATCCAGGATCCCGTCCGCGGATCGCAGCGTCCGTTCGGAATAAGTGTCTGGTACCTGCTTGATCAGGACGACGATGTTCATGGGCCTCCTTCGTTCAGATCCGGTCCAGGCCGCCGCGCTTGATGAGCTGGGCGGCGATGACGTTGCGCTGGATCTCGTTGGTGCCCTCGCCGACGATCATCAGCGGGGCGTCGCGGAAGTAGCGCTCGACGTCGTACTCGGTGGAGTAGCCGTAGCCGCCGTGGATGCGGACCGCGTCCAGCGCCACCTGCATGGCGATCTCCGAGGCGAACAGCTTGGCCATGCCGGCCTCCAGGTCGCAGCGCTGCCCGGCGTCGAAGCGTTCGGCGGCGTGCAGGATCAGCTGCCGGGCCGCGGTGACCTTGGTCGCCATGTCGGCCAGGTAGTGGCCGATCGACTGGTGCTTCCAGATCGGCTGCCCGAAGCTTTCGCGCTGCTGAGAGTAAGCCAGCGCGTCGTCGAACGCGGCCCGGGCCACGCCGAGCGCGCGGGCGGCGACCTGGATCCGCCCGGTTTCCAGGCCCTTCATCATCTGCGCGAAGCCCTGTCCCTCCACCCCGCCAAGCACCGCGCCGGCGGGCGCCCGGTAGTCCTCGAAGATCAGCTCACAGGCCTCCACGCCCTTATAGCCCAGCTTCGGCAGGTCCTTGGACACGGTCAGCCCCGGGCCGTGCTCGACCAGCAGGACCGAGACCCCCTTGTGCCGGGGCCGCGCCTCCGGATCGGTCTTGGCCAGCAGCGCGATCAGCCCCGAGCGGCGGGCGTTGGAAATCCAGGTCTTGGACCCGTTAACCAGGTAGGAGTCCCCGTCACGGCGGGCGGTGGTCTTCATGGCCTGCAGGTCAGAGCCGCCGCCGGGCTCGGTCAGCGCCATCGTGGCGCGGAGCTCGCCGGTGGCCATCTTGGGCAGATAGCGGTCCTGCTGTTCCCTGGTGCCAAAGGCCAGCAGGAGCTTGGCCACCACGGTGTGACCGCCCATCGCGCCGGCCAGGCTCATCCAGCCGCGGGACAGCTCGGCGGTGACCAGCGCGTAGCAGGGCATCGACACCGGCGCCTCGCCCCAGGGCTCGGGAATGGCCAGCCCGTAGATGCCCATCTCCTTCATCTGCTCGATGAGCTCCTCCGGGTAGGTGTTGGCATGTTCCATGTCCCTGACCACAGGCCGGACCTCGCGGTCCACCCAGTCCGCCACGGTCTCGACGACCGACTGTTCCTCGGTGCTCAGCATGATGGGCGGCCCTTCCTCTCCAAACGTGCGGTGGCGGTCAGTGAGGGCGCCGCGCGCTGCGCCCCGACGGTGATCTCGGCCTCCAACGTATGGGCCTAACGGCCGATGCGGGGCGGTGCTCACAGTGGGAGGCCGGTCCTCGGGAGGCCAGGGTCCTCGGCGACCCGGATCCGCTAGGCCGGTCTTGGCTGATGACTCTTCAACATTATATATTAAGTATATGCAAGGTACCAGGAGAGGGCGTCCCGGTCCGGCGGCCAACCGGAGCATCTGGCAAGGTGGAACTCATGCGTGAGGTCGTGATCTGCGAACCAGTCCGGACCCCGATCGGCCGGTACGGCGGCGCCCTCAAATCACTCAGCGCCGCCGAACTCGGCGAGATAGCGCTACGCGGCCTGATCGACCGGACCGGGCTCGACCCGGCTGCCGTCGACGACGTCGTGCTCGGGCACTGTTACCCCAACAGCGAAGCGCCCGCGATCGGCCGGGTGGTCGCGCTCAACGCGGGCCTGCCGGTGACGGTGCCCGGCATGCAGGTCGACCGGCGCTGCGGCTCCGGGCTGCAGTCGGTGCTCATCGCTGCTCTGGGTGTGGGCAGCGGAGGCCAGGAGCTCGTGGCGGCGGGCGGCGCCGAGAGCATGAGCAACGTCCCGTTCTACTCCGCCGAGATGCGCTGGGGCATCAAGGGCCCGGGCGTAACCCTGCACGACGGGCTGGCGCGCGGGCGCGTCACCGCGGGCGGACGGGACTACCCGGTCCCTGGCGGCATGCTGGAGACGGCCGAGAACCTGCGCCGCGAGTACGGCATCTCCCGGGATGAGCAGGACCAGCTCGCCCTGGTCTCGCACCAGCGGGCGGTGGCGGCGCAGCGGTCCGGGGTCTTCGCCGAGGAGATCGTCCCAGTGACCATCCGAACCCGCAGCGGCGAGAAAGTCGTCGACACCGACGAGCACCCGCGCGCCGACGCCTCGCTCGAGATGCTGGCCGGCCTGCGGCCGGTGCTTGGCCGGCAAGATCCTGAGGCCACCGTGACCGCGGGCAACGCCAGCGGCCAGAACGACGCGGCCGCCATGTGCGTCGTCACGCATGCCGAACGGGCGCAGGCCCTCGGGCTGCGGCCGCTGGTCCGCCTGGTGTCGTGGGCGGTGGCGGGCGTGCCGCCCGGGACCATGGGCATCGGTCCCGTTCCCGCGAGCCGGGCCGCGCTTGAGCGCGCCGGGCTGAAGCTGTCCGACATGGACCTGATCGAGCTCAACGAGGCCTTCGCGGCCCAGGTGCTGGCGTGCAGCCGGGAATTCGGGTTCGGCCGGGCCGACTTCGAGCGCCTCAACGTGCACGGCTCGGGGATCTCGCTCGGGCATCCGGTCGGCGCCACCGGCACCCGCATCCTGACCACGCTCGCCCGGGAGATGCAGCGGCGGCAGGTGCGGTACGGGCTGGAGACGATGTGCATCGGCGGCGGCCAGGGCCTGGCGGCGATTTTCGAGCGAGTCGCCGCGTAGGCGGCCGGCCAGGACCGGGGCATCACGCCCCGGCCCCGGCTGCCCGCGGGGTCGGCTGGCCGTGCAGGACCTGGTCGATGGCCGTGATGATGACCTGGGCTGACCCGTCGATGGCCTGGGCTACCTGGCTGGCCGGGTTGGTGAGCTGGCTGGCGATCTGGACCGCGGACAGCCCCGCCAGGACCTGCGGGTTGTACTGCGCGCCGGCCAGGACGTACTTGTTGGCGATGTCGAGGAAGGGGACCGCACCGGACTGGTCGGCGCTGTTGACGTAGGGGGGCACGTCGTAGGTGTCGATGAGCCTGGTGTCCAGTGCGGTCTGGGGCTGCAGCGGGTGGCCGGCGTTGTCGGCCAGTTCGGTCGTCCGCAGCGTCAGTTCTGTGCTCTGGTAGCGAACCGTGCGGAACGACAGCGTGGCGGTGTTCGGGTATACGTCAGTGGCCGATGAGCTGGTGGTACCGAGGTCACTCAGGGAGCCGAAGTGCGACAGGGCCACGGCCACCGACCAGCGTTCGGCCGCACAGAACGGGCAGGATTCCTCGCTGACGAAGACGATGGCCGGCTTGCCGCCGATGGTCAGCGGCGGCCCGGACGTCTTGACCGGTTCCAGCGAGGTAACGACCTGGCCCGGGTCCATGCTGGCCAGCACGGCGGCTGGAACGGTGCTGACTTGCCTGACGACGGCGGCTGGGGCGGGCGCCTCGCTGGCGACCAGGTGCGCAGGAGCGGCCGTGAGCTTGACTGTGAGCAGGGCCACCACGATGGCCAGCACGGCGGTGACCGCCGCGATCGGCACCAGCCGCCGCCGTCGTGCCTCGGCGCGCTTGCGGGCGGCTCGTTCGGCCGCGAGCCGCTCACGGGCCCGCATCTTGGCCTGAGTAGAGGTCCGCGCCGGGCCTCGCCTACTATCACGGATAGGACTCATGGGATGTTCACGCCGCCGCGGGCGGCGAGGTTTCGCATCTCCGCACGGCGGGCTGGTTCCTCCGTCGCGGCCAGGAACGCCGCGATCGCGTCGGCGACGGCATCCGGGGCTCGCCTGGGCAGGTGATGACCCGTGTCGTGGACGAGCTGCTGGCGAGCATCCGGCAGGGCGCGGGCGAGGTGGCGGGCGGTTCCGACGGGAACCAGGGTGTCCCTGGGGCCGCCGTAGGAGTGCCCTACCAGCACCGCGCGCACGATGCCGCGCGAGTCCAGGTCATCGAGCACGGCGCGAGCGTTCGCGGCGAACCCGCCGGCCGGCCGCCGTCTGGAGCCGTATCCCGGCCGGTCGGTCATGACGGTGTCCTTTCGCGGGTCCTGCTCTGGGGCGGGGCGGGTCCATCGGGGGCGCCGGAGCCAGGACAGGACCAGTCAGCCGGCCAATGCGACCAGCCAGAAACTGGCCAGGCGGCAGAGCGGGCCTGGTACCTCGACGGGCGGTGGAAGTAGTTATAGTTTCAATTACTAACACGCATAGGAGTCTTGGTCTGTTCAGCCAGACGGAAGCGGCGGGTGCGACGTGCATCACGCTGGCCTCTCGGCGGCCAGGTAAGTAACGATGGCCAGCTGCGGTGCCCGGGGCCGTCTACCTGGCCCGGGCCAGCAGCCTGGCGCCCAGCACGGCGGCGCAAGCCGCGTACGCCACCAGCACCACGGCGACGGTCATCTGGGTTCACCATCTTTAGGCGCGCCGAGCGCCTGGTCAAGCGCTTCGCGCAGCAGCGCGGCGTCGTGCGGGCTCATCTGGAGCGCGAAATGGGCGAGCGCCGTGCGCCGGTCCGTGCTGGTGGCCAGCGCGTCGTTCATGAGCGCGGCGGTGTAACCGGACCGGGAGCCGACCGGCTCATAGCGCCAGGCCCGGCCGTCCCGCTCCCGCCGTAGCCACCCCTTGCGGTACAGGTTCTCCATCACTGTCATCACGGTGGTGTAAGCCAGCCCCCGGTCGTCATGGAGATCGTCGACCACCTCGCGGACCAGCGCCGGCCGGCCCCACTCCCACAACCGGTCCATAATCACGGCTTCCAGTTCGCCGAAACGCCGCATCCTCACTCCAGGACATAGCTACGCCGACGGTAGGCCCGCCGTTACCTACTATGATGCATAGGGTAAGCCGGCGGTTCAGCCAGCACCTCGTCTCCACATCGCCAGGGCAGGCGGCCCTCATTTCCACCGAACGGCAGTGGCTTTCCGCCCACGCGAATCCGGCCCGTCGCAGACGGCGCCCCCTGAGCGGCCGATGGCAGGATGTGGCGATGTCGTCGTCGGGGTCATGGCCGAGGCCATGACCCCGGCGGCGCGCGGCCGCTAGCTGATCGGGGTGAGCTCGAAGCCGAACGTCTTCCCGGCAGATGAGGCGGTGCCGACGATCACTCCGCTGTCGTTGATCCCGTCGGCGTTCACGAGCGTGAAGCCAGAGCCGGAGGCGATCAGGCTGTTCAGGTCGGTCGCTTGCCCATTGGCGTAGACGAACGCGTCGCCGTTGCCGCCCTGGCCGACGATCACTCCGCTGTCGTTGATCGCGTTCGCCTCTGCGTCGGCGCCGGGCAGCCCGGTGCCCGGGGCCTGGAGGTCGGTGACCGTGCCGTTGGCGAAGAGGACAGCGTGTCCATCGGAATCGGAGGGGTCAACGGAGGTGCCGACGACCTCGCCGGAGGAGTTGACCGCGGTCGCCTGCGAATCGGTGCTGCCCGGCAGGCCGCCCAGCGCCTTGATCGCGCCGTTGCTCCACTCGGCGGCTTGCGTGCCGGTGGTCGAGTTGTCGGCCTTGCCGACGACCAGGCCCGAGTTGTTGACCGCGAGCGGTATGACGTCGACGCCGCCGTTGGGCAGCGCCGGCAGCCTGGTGACCGTGCTGCCCTGAATCGTGAACCCGGCCTCGCCATGCCCGTCGGAGCCGAATCCGGTGATCAGGCCGTTGTCGTTGATCGCGGTTGCTTCGGGCGCGGTGACGAGGTTCTGGACCCCGGCCAGGGTTCCCAGGTTGGTCGGGGTAATGCTGTCCGGCCACTCGGCCGCCGTGATGGTGCCCGTCCTGTCCGACTCGGTGAAGCCGACAACGTCGGCGGAGCTGTTGATTCCGCCCGGGCTGACGAGCGAGGTAGCGTTCGCCGGATCGCCCGGCGCGCCAAGGAACTGCATTGTCGTCGACCCAGGCTGCAGGAGGAAGCCCTCTTGCGTGACGGCGCCGCTCTCGTCGGCGATGCCGAAGACGGCGCCGTTCTTGTTGATCCCGAAGACTTGCGTGCCCGCGCCGCCGATGATCGTCAGCTTGTACTGCGGGGTGGTTGTCGCCGCGTGCGCCGGCCGGGCGAGCGCCGAGCCGGTGAGCGCGGTTGCCGCGGTCAGCGTGCCGAACGCCAGTAGCCGCAGTCGTAGACGAATCACTGGATACTCCCGTGTGTAGAGGACAAGTCGTTGCGGGCCGACGTGTGGTCCGCAACCACGCTTCTACCTAGTACTACGTATATTAGTAGTTGATAGTTCAAAGAGCTTTCGCGGCCACGCGCAGCCGAAGCACGAACGGTTCCGGGCTGCGGACCGCGCCGAGGAACACCACATCACCGTCGCCGCCGACGGCCGTGCCCTAGTCGGCGAGCGGCGTCCCCCGCCGGCGCTCCGCCATGATCGCCAGCCGTTGCAAGATGGCGGCCGACGGCTCTCCCGTGGCCTCATGCAGCTCGTGCAGTAGCACCACGGAGATCACGTGCAGGCCGGCCATGAAGTCGGCCAGGCCGTCCGTGTCGGCCGGAGTGAGCGTGTCCGCCGCCCACGCTTCCAGATCGGGTGAGTCCAGGCCCGCGGTGAGCAGCGCGATGGCCAGCTGCATGGCAGCGGCCATGGTCTCACCGGGCGCGGCCTGCACCTGCGCGGCCTGCACCTGCGCGGCCTGCACCTGTCCGGTCTGCGCGGCCTGTACCTGCGCGGTCTGGTCAGCGCGGGTGTCTGATGCTGGCGCCCGCCGAGGGTTACCGCGATCCCGGCGGCGTGCCCGCCAGCGGAGGCGTCGGGCCCGGGGGTCCGTGGTGTGGTCCGCGCGCCCGGCGGGCGGCTCGGGCAGGTCATTCTGGCGATGGATTCTCATGCCTGGCAACACGGGGCCAACGGCGAGATTGTTCACGGCGCCCGCCGACGCCGGGACAGGCGTGGCGCGTCTACCTGGACGACTCGATGGTCAGGACCGCTTCGCCTCGTCGTTCACGTCGCTCACCAGGCCGAGCAGGATCTCCAGCCCCGCGGCGCATTCCCGCAGGCCGCTGCCGATCGGATTCACCCGCAGGGTCGTGACGCCGCAGTCGCGGTAGGCGCGCAGCCGGTCACGGACCACGTCGGGCGGCCCGATCAGGTTGGTGCCCAGGCCGATCTCTATCGGTACCCGGGCCGCGGCCGCCGCCCGGTCGCCTTCAGCCCACAGCCGCTGCACCTCGGCGACGTCTTGGGCGAAGCCCTGCTTGGCGAAGGCGTTGTTGTAAAAATTGCTTGCCGCCGATCCCATCGCCCCGAAGGTGAACGCGTACCCGTCGGCGTGGCGGCGTCCGGCCGTCTCGATCTCATCGGTGAACTCCACGCTCACCGCGACCACCAGGTCCAGGTCCGACAGTGAGCGCCCGGCGCGCTGGGCCGCCGCCCCGATCGGGCCGAAGAACACCTCCGACGACTCGGTGAAGAACGAGTTGCCGATCCAGCCGTCGGCAAGCTCGCCGGTGAGCGCGAGGTTGGCCGGCCCGAGCGCGGCGACGTAGACCGGGACGAAGCAGGTTCCGGCGCGCGACCGGATCGCCGTCCCTTCACCGCCGGGAAGCGGCAGCTGGTACACCTCGCCGGAATACCTGAGGCGCTCACCGGCGGTGATCATACGGATGATCTCGATCGTCTCCCTGGTCCTGCGCACCGGCCGGGAGAACTCGACGCCGTGCCATCCCTCCATCACCTGCGGGCCGCTCGTCCCGACACCCAGGATGAACCGGCCGTTCGAGATCGCCTGCACGCTCATCGCCGACATCGCCAGCATCGCCGGAGTGCGCGCGCCCAGCTGCGCGATGCCGGTGGCGAGGCGAATCCTTTCCGTCACAGCGGCGATCGCCGCCAGCGGCGTGAACGCGTCGTACGCCCAGAACTCGGGTACCCAGATCGAGTCCACCCCGAGCCGTTCGGCCTCGCGCGCCAGTTCCAGCCACTGAGAGTCCTGAGGATTGACCGACAACCCGATCGA
>JBEKGC010000105.1:0-20849 GCA_050013055.1 Streptosporangiaceae bacterium | reverse complement strand
AGGCCGCCTTGGAGGTTCTAGGAAAACACGATGATGCTGCACTAGAGGCAATTGCAGCACATTTTAGAGTGTCACCTCTGTTGGTGCAGCATCAATATGATAACCAGATAGCGACGACATCCTGGGGATATGCCTGGTATCTGTAAAATTACCGCGAGCTTGGGGGTATGCGCTGATTGCAGTCGGCCGGTCTGGAGGATCCATCGTGGGCACGTCACAAGCGGCCAAGGCGGTCAGCCATGACCGCATCCTCGACATCGCCGCAGCGCGGATCCGCCGTGACGGTATCGACCGCCTCGCCGTCGCCGAGCTCATGAAGGAAGCCGGGCTGACCCACGGCGGTTTCTACCGGCATTTCGACTCTCGGGAGCAGCTCGTCGCCGAGGCCGTGCAGCGGGCCCTAAGCCAGGGCAGCAAGTGGACGATCGCGTCTGGCGAGCTCGGCGGGCAGCGGGGATTTACCAAGCTCGTTGATGGTTACCTCAGCGCGTGGCACCGGGATCATCCCCAGTCCGGCTGCGGCGTGGCCGGCGTCGCCGCGGACGCCGCCCGCGCCGGCGGGCCGGCCCGGGACAGCTACACCCGCCAGGTGAAGGAATGCCTCGCCGTGATAGCTGACCTCACCGGCAACCCCGACCGCCAGATCGGCGAGCGCGAAGCGGTCCTCACCCTCAGCGTCCTCGTCGGCGCGATTTCCATGGCCCGGGCCGTCGACGACCCCGAGCTGTCCGAACAGATACTGACCCACGCCGCCGCCGCATTGAAACAGTGCATCCTGAACTGAGCGCTGCCCGTCATTGATCTTCGGGTGTACCGACGTGCGAACCCGGCGTCCGGCCGACAGCCCGGCTACCCGACCTGCAGGAGGTTGTGCGGGCGGGCGATGCCGAGCATGGCTTGGTGGACGCCGTCGCCATTGAGCCGGCAGTCGCGGAGGAGACGTGGAAGCCATGCTCGCTGCTCGGCTCCCAGACCCTGCACCGCTTCTCCCCCGCCCCCGGTTCAGGCAGCGGCGCGATCACGCGGTTCCCACTCGCCTCGCCATCCAGCCGCAGGCTTTCGCGCCTTGGTACCGGAAGCCCGCGGATCCGGACAGCGCTCGTCGTGGTGGTAGGCGGTGCGGATCGCGGGGATCGGCATGCTGCGGCGCGGGCCGGGTCTGTTGCCGGGCGGAGGCCGTTGCGGAGCCGGCCGGTCAGTCCTGGTCGTGGTCATCGGCCAGGCTCGAGAGGCGGCCGGCGGCGCGGTGGGCGAAGCCGGCCGTACGCCACACGTAGAGGGTGATGAGGACGGTCAGCGCCGCGATCACGTACATGGTGCGCTGGTGCAGGTGGGTGAGCAGCAGTCCGAAGGCCAGGGGCGCGAACGGCTGAAGGGCGGGGGGTACCTCGCCGCGGGTACGGTCATCGAGGTCGGCGATGGTGTCGAGGATCGCGCCGTCGGCGATCGCGTCGTGACCCTCAACCCGGCGGGTTCGCACGCCTCAAAACGGGCGGTTCCAGCGACATCCAGCTGGCCCATCCCCGGTGGGTTGGACGCAGCGGCTGCGGCATGTGTTCCGGTCGCCTTCGGGACGGCCCAGGAGTGCCTCTTCACCGCCGGCAACCTGAACGCAGGGCAGACGGCATTGATTCACGCTGGCGCAGGAGGCGTCGGCATGGCCGCGATCCAGCTCGCGAAACAGGCCGGCGCAACCGTCATCTCGACCGCGTCCAGCCAGAATAAACTCGAACGCCTTACCGAACTCGGGCTTGACCATGGGATCAACTACGCGCGCGAGGACTTCGTCTCGCGCGTTCGCGAGCTGACCGACGGGCGCGGCGTGGACGTGATCCTCGATTCCATCGGCGGCGAGAACCTGGTCAAAAGCATCCGGGCTCTTGCCTACAGAGGAACCCTCATAAGTGTCGGAGTGGCCGGCCGGGCCGGCTCCGACGTCGCAGCGACGGATCTGCGGCAGAACAACAACGCTCTGCGCGGGGTCTACCTCGCCGGGGCGCTGGTAGCCGAGTAGCCCCGGGTCCACCAGATGATCACCGACCTGATCGCGCGCGTCGCGGCCGGCGAGTTGCGGGTCGAGATCGACCGGAGCTTCCCGCTCGCCGAAGCCGCGGCCGCGCACGCATACGCCGAAAGCCGCAAAGCTTTCGGCCGCGTCGTCATCACACCGTAGGTCATGAGCTGGAGAGAGAACGTTGACCATCGAACCGCGCTGCATGTCGCGTTCATGGACACCGCCGGCCACCAGCGACGTCACCTCATTCCGGGTGCAGGTGCCGGAACAGGCGGTGAGGGACCTGCACAGCCGGATTCGCAATGCCAGATGGCCAGAAAAGGAGCTCGCGCCGGATTGGAGCCAAGGGGTGCCGTTGTCTGACGCCCGGGACTTCGTCGAATACTGGGCGAGCCGCTACGACTGGCATCGCCTGGAAGCGGAGATCAACTCGTTCGGCAACTATCGGATGCAGTTGGACGGCGTCGGTATCCATTTCATCCACGCTGAGTCCCCGCACGCCGACGCCCTTCCACTGATCCTTACTCACGGCTGGCCAGGCTCGATTGTGGAATTCCTGGATTGCATCGGACCCCTTGTAGACCCAGTCCGATACGGTGGATCGGCCAGGGATGCTTTTCACGTGATCATTCCTTCGCTGCCAGGATTCGGCTTCTCCGACCGGCCAGGCGAGCGGGGCTGGAACCACACCCGCATCGCTCGTGCCTGGGTGGAGCTGATGAACCGGCTAGGGTACGAGGAACGATGGGTAGCCCAGGGGGGCGACTGGGGCTCGGCAGTCGTTCACGTGCTCGCCCTGTTGAAGCCGGCCGGGCTGCGAGCGATGCACACCAATTGGCCGCAGGTCGTACCGATGCGGAAGCCGGATCATATGACACCGGAAGAGCAGAAGGCATGGGCGCAGGTCGACGAGTTCCAGACCATCAACAACGGTTACTGGCGCGAACAGGCGACCCGCCCGCAAACCCTCGGATATGCGCTCACGGACTCGCCGATCGGATTGGCCACGTGGATCCTCGAGAAATTCCAAGCATGGACGGACAACAGCGGGGAGCCACAGGACGCCCTCAGCAACGACCGAATGCTCGACAACATATCGCTGTACTGGTTCACCGAGACAATCACGTCGTCGATGCGGCTGTACATGGAGTGCGGCCCGGCTGGACCAGGCCCGTTCAACGCTGGCCGGATCGACTTTCCGATCGCGGCGACCATCTTTCCCCGGGAGATCTTCAAAGCTCTCAGGTCATGGGCGGATCGGCTGTGGCCCAACATCGTGTACTGGAACGAGGTCGATCATGGTGGGCACTTCGCCGCAATGGAACAACCCGATATTTTCGTCAACGAGGTGCGCAACGCGTTTCGTACGTGCCGGGGCCGCTGAGGATGGCAGGGAGCGCGGATGCCGGCTATTTGCGCTCGGTGGCCAAGCGGCCGTTGGCCAGCTCGCTCAGGTCGATGTCGTCGAGCGTGGTGACCACGATGTCGGCGTGCGCCGCGGCCAGGAGCTCGGTGTCGTTGGCGCGCGCGATTCCGATCGCTGCCATGCCGCCGGCCTTGGCGGCCTGGACGCCCACCGAAGCGTCCTCTATCACGATCGAGTCCCCGGGTGCGGTCCCGAGCTCATGCGCTGCGGTGAGGAACATCTCCGGGTGTGGCTTTCCGTGCGCGAAGTCCCGGCCCGACACGTCGGCGTCGAAGAACTCAAGCAGCGTCAGCCCGGGTCGCAGCGACGCGGACACGATCCCGTGCTCCCGCGCGAAGCTGTCTAGCCTTATCTGCCGCAGGAACAGCCCGGCGTTCTTGGAGGAGGAAGCGGCCGCCACCCTGATCCCGGCGTCTTTGACGGCGATGATGAAGCGCAGCGCGTCGGGGTATGCGGTGAAGTCGCCGGCTTCGATCAGCCGGACCACCATCGCTTGCTTCCGGTCGGCGAACTCGGCCAGACGCTTGCCGTCGTCATCGGGGACATGAAAATACGCCAGCGCCGCCCGCGCGCCGCTCATACGAGGCTTGCCGGACATCTGCTCCTCGTAGACGCGGGACGTGAACACCTCCGGCGACCAGCTCGTCCGGTCGCGGATGTCGCTCCAGTCCGACTCCATCAGCTGACGCAGCGACTCACGCCATGCTTTCTCGTGCGGCGAGTCGACGAGCACTCCGTCGACGTCGAAAATCGCTCCCCGGAACGTCGGCACGCGTGTCCTCCTCCTCAGTCGTTGTTCCGGCGCTCTTCGGCCGGAATGGCGGGGGGCAGCTGGAACATTTGCCGGTCTCCGGGGCGCAGCTCGCGGATTTCGCCGCCGACCCCGACCTTTATCGGCCCGCTCGCGCCCTCCGGATGGAGCACGAGTGTGAGCCTGTCCTTGTCGAGCGTCACCAGGAGCGGCGTCCGCCGGAACTGCATCGTCAATGACAGCTCCTCGAGCGGACCGGGAAGCCGCGGCTCGAACTGAAGGACCTCGTCGCGAATCTCCGTGCCGAGGTAGGCGCGCTGCATGAGGTCCAGCGTCCCGGCCATGACACCCATGTGAATGCCCTCTCTGGTCGTCCCCTCCTGGACGTCCTCTACGTCGCTGTTCAGCGCCGCCAGGAAGCGCTCCCAGGAACTCTCCGGATCGAGCACGGCGAGTACACCCGCATGCGTGATGAGGCTCAGCGTGGAGCCGTGCGACGTGCGCTGGTCGTAGTAGGCGATGTTCCGGGCCGCGGTGTCCGCGCGATACCCATAACCCAATCGCTCGAACAGCCGCCGGACCGCGCTCGGGGAGAACAGGAAGAACAGCATCACCGTGTCGGCCTGCTTGGCGATCTTGTAGCGGTTCGGGTCATCTCCCTCGGCGCGCAGGATCCGGTCGAGCCGCTGGATGTTTCCGTACTTCGCGCGGTAGCCGTCCCAGTCGAGTTCCCCGAGCGCCTCGTAGCCCTCGAACTGGCTGATGATGCCGTCGCCGTGGAAGGGAACGTACATGCGCCGGCTCATGTCCTGCCATAGCCGCAGCTCATGCTCGGAGATCTCGAGCCTGGCGCGGAGCGCATCGGCCCTGCTGGCTGGCAGCAGCGAAAGCACCTGGCCCGCGAGCTCGCACAGCCACGCCACCATCACGTTCGTATAGGCGTTATTGCGCAGGCCGCCCTCCTCCGCGCCTGGATACTTCTCGTGGAACTCGTCCGGGCCCATCACCCCGTGGATCTCGTAGCGGTCGCGATCAGGGTTGAACTGGGCGATAGACGCCCAGAAGCGTGCGATCTCCACCATCATCTCCGCGCCGTAATCCCGCAGGAAAACCAGATCCCGCGTGGCCTGGAAGTAATGCCAGATGTTGTAGAAGATTGCCGCGTTCACATGGCGCTGGTTGCGGCTAAGGTCCGGTTCCCAGCGCCCGGACAGCGGGTTGAGGTGCACCCGCTGGGTCTCCTCCTTGCCTTCGCTGCCGCTTTGCCATGGGAACATCGCCCCGCGGAAGCCCGCCTCACGGGCCGCCGCACGCGCCTCGTCGAGTCGCCGGTAACGGTACATCAGCAGCTCACGCGTGACCTCGGGCAGACGGAAGCTCAGGAAAGGAAACACATAAAGCTCGTCCCAGAAAACGTGCCCGCGGTATGCCTCACCGTTGAGACCGCGCGCGGGCACTCCGGCGTCCAGGTCGGCCGTGTGCCGGGAGCACACCTGAAGGATGTGGGAGACGTGAAGCCGCAACAGCATCTGGACCCGCTTGTCTCCGCGCACGCGCACGTCGCATACCCGCCACAACTCCTCCCAGGCAGAGACATGGCGCTTGAGCGCGCCCTCGAAGTCATGCCGCCAAATCGCCGCGTTCCCGGCCTTTACGAGCGTGTCGCTGGTCGCAGCGTCGCGGGAGGTCGAGAACGTCAGCATCTTTTCGACCCTGGTCGGCGCGCCCTGCCGGACGTCGAACGCTAGCACCTGCTGGATGTAGTCCTCCATCTGGTACAGGCTGCGTTCGACGGCGAGCGGCTCGCTGCCCTGGAAGACGCGGGTGCGCGCCGCCTGGCTGATGTAGATGTTCGACTGCCGCGTCTGGACCTTCAGCGCGATGACCTCCGCGCCGAACGTCCGCGGCGAGACGGGATTGAGATGCCGGCCCTCGAGCTCCAGATAGCGCGCCACGCCCTGATTAGTCACGCGTCCGTCGATCGCCGAGATCACCTCTACCCGGCCCGACCAGTTCTGCGGCGTCAGCGTCCACTCGATAGCGGCCCGGTGCGGATAAGCCATGCTCACGAACCGCCTGCTAAGCAGTGCAGTCTCACGCCCGGCGGCGTCCCTGAAGCGAAGCTCGCGGGTCACCACCGCCCGGTGAATGTCGAGCTCGTGACGGTATTCAAGCAGCTCAACATCCGCCAGCCGGATCGCATCTGTGCCCTCGATCCGCAGCTTGAGCACCAGCCAGTTGGGAAGATTGACCAGATCCTCGTTGAGCACGGGCAGCCCGCCCAGGATCGTCGTCTCGCGGTTGTAGACCGCGTGCACGTAAGTGCCGGGGTAGTGCACGCCGTCGGTGTTCTCCCACTCTGCGGTGCCGCGGCTGCAGAGGTAGCCGTTGCCGGTTGAGGTCAGCGCTTCCCGAAGCCCCTCCTCGGCCGGATCGAAGCTTTCGTATCTGAGCTCAAAGCCGTTCATCGCAGCCACCGAGGGGATCTGACCTGGTCTTGAGCCGCTCGCTCGCGCTCGCGTTGGCCAGGCCATGCCGCCCGCGACACCCGCGGTCGCCTGGACCGCTTCAAGAAACACCTTCCCGCGCAGAGTTGCTGGCCGCGACCGTCCGGGCAACGGTTTCCACGAGATGCTGAGCACCATGATGTCGATCAGCACCGCGTGGGTGCGCCGCGTGCCGTGACCACAACTGCAGTCGCTGCACCGATCCAAGACGCCAGGTAATTGCTTCTAAGCCAAGGCCGTCGGGCGTGTGGCACTGCACCATGAAGTCAGTTTACCGTGTCTCCCATGGTCTCATCCTTGACCAGAACCGGAACACGCGGCCCTGACGGGCAAGCGCGGACCGGACAAGCGGCCTGAGACTCGCGTCCACGTCAGCGAGACGGACGGGTATGGCAGCTGAGCATGCGCAGTCACCACCGTCCGTTCGGTAAATTTCTCATTACTCGACGTGGACGTCCTCGGCTCGTGCCTGTGGTCAGATGGGGCCGGGATCGAATAGACGCCGCATCGGCTGGTCGGTGACCTGGGCGATCAGGTCATAGTCGCTGTCGACGTGCAGCACCTCGGCTCCGTGCAGTTCGGACCGGGGATCCCCCAGCCGACATGATTCTCCGCTCCGCCGAGCACAGTCATAGCATCGCCCGGATCACAGCGGGGCTATTCCTCAGCCTGAACTGTCACTGCCCTACACGTGCCTTCCCGGGCCATCTGGTGAGACTTGTGGACTTCGGCGAAGTGTGGCGCGAGGGTGGATATTAGGACCGGCTCCGGAGGAGTCGATACAGGCCGCTGGCAACAAGGGAGAGAGGAGGCGACATCGTGGACGAGAAGCTCGAGGTGATTGTCATCCCCGTCTCGGATGTCGACCGTGCGAAGGAGTTCTACGGAAGCCTCGGCTGGAGACTCGACGCCGACCGGGCTGCTGGTGCGAACTTCCGCATCGTCCAGCTCACGCCTCCGGGCTCTGAGTGCTCGATCCAATTCGGTACGGGCATGACGTCGGCCGCGCCCGGCTCGGTCCAGGACCTATACCTTATCGTCTCCGACATCGGGGCTGCGCGCGCCGGGCTCGTCGCCCGCGGTGTCGAGGTCAGCGAGGTGTTCCATGAAGGGACGCCCGGCGCCCGGTTCCATCACGACGGCACGAACGGTCGCGTCAGCGGCCCCGCGCCCGAGCATGCTAGCTACGGCTCGTTCGCCTCGTTCAGCGACCCCGACGGCAACGGCTGGCTGTTCCAGGAAGTCACGACGCGGCTTCCCGGGCGTGTCGACCCGGCCGTGACTTCGTTCGGGTCGGCCAGCGACCTGGCCGACGCGATGCGGCGCGCTTCGGCCGCCCACGGCGAACACGAGAAGCGCATCGGCGAGGCCGACGCGAACTGGCCCGACTGGTACGCCCGGTACATGGTGGCGGAGCAGGCCGGGACGGGGCTGCCGACGTAAGCAAACCGCAGCGGGAGCAGCGCCTTGCTGCTCGTGCGTGTGGTCATACTGGGCCCGGGTCGAACAGGCGCCGCATCGGCTGGTCGGTGACCTGGGCGATCATGTCATAGTCGCTGTCGACGTGCAGTACCTCGGCTCCGTGCAGTTCGGCGGTCGCGGCGATGATCAGGTCCGGGATCGGGTGCCGGTGCCCGTTGCCGCTGTGCGCGGCGAGTATCCGCTGGACCTCCAGGGCCCGGTCCATCACTGCCTCGTTGACGGGCAGCCATTCCAGTGCCCGCTGGCCGGCCAGCAGCGCTTCCAGATCTGCCTGGTTCCGCGCGGAGTAGCAGATCTCCAGGGCGGTCATATGGCACGCGGCGATGACGTGCGCGGTGCGCAGGCTTAGGAACGCGGCCCGGGCGCGTTTGTCTCGCCTGGCCCACTCCAGGGCGGACTTGTCCGCGAGCAGCACGCTCAACCGCGGCCGCCGTCCCGCCACGCGCCGCGCAGCCCCTCATCGGAAAGGTCGGCGCCGCTCTCGTCGAGGAGCTCAAGCATGTGAGCCGCTGCCCGCTGGTTCGCCACCCGGCGCAGGGCGGCGTTCACGGTCGCCACCTTGCTCTTGGTGCCCAGCTCCTCGCTTGCCAGCGACAAGGCTTCATCGTCAAGGTCCACCATCGTTCTCGACATCAGAACCTCCCAGACAGTGATGTCTTCTAACAATCCAATTGTATATCAAGTAACGCGCCATCCCTTGGGCCGAGGGCGGCCAGGGCCTCACGCCAGGCCGCGCGAGTGTCGGGGGCGGCGGTGGCGGGGTTCGGGTCCGATGGGGTCAGCGGGATGGTCATGGCCGGACAGTTCCCGGTACGCGCCGATCGAACTGGCCCGCTGCTGCCAGTCCCGCCGGTCCGCCGGGTCCGCAGGGACGGGGCCGAGGGCGTTGACCGCCCAGGACAGGGCATGCCCCGCGGCGTGCTCACCGATCCGGTCTTTGCGGGCAGCGGTGCCGCTCGGTGAACGTGCGGACGCCTTAGCCCTCCGGAGACGACGGCGGTCAGCCGCGGCTCGACGCCCGGACAGCGCGCCCATGTTTGGCGTGCGCCCTGGCAGCCACCAGCGCCGCCGCGACGTCACCGTTCGCGATCGCGTCAGCGAGGTCCTGATGCACCCGGGCCCGCCGCTCATGCAGTTTGCGCGCGTTCTGTCCCGGAAGCACGGCCAGCTTAGGATCACGCGCTTGGACGACATCGAGCAGGCTCCGGTAGATCGTCCGCAGCACCGTGTTACGGCACAAAGCGGCGATCTCGGCGTGGAACTCCAGATTGCGGCGATAGAAGTCCGCTGTGTCGGTCGCCGCCCGCAGTTCACGCATCGCGTGGTGCATGCCGTCCAGCGCGGACGGTACGTGCGCTGCCTCGGCCGCACTGCAGATCACCGCGGATTCGAGGATGTCCCGGACCTCCAGGGCCTCCGCGACTTCAACTTCGGAACCCGAGACCTGCATTATGCTGCGCGCCAGCCGCAAGCCCACGCCGGGCTCGGCCACGAACACCCCGCCGTTGGGTCCGGTCCGCGTTACGACTAGACCGCGGTCTTCCAGGAGCCTGATGGTCTGGCTCACGGTCGACGGCGCGACAGCGAGCAGGTCACCGAGCTCGCGTCGGGTGCCGATCCGGGTGCCTGGCGCCATCCCGTCGTCGGTGATGCGGCGCTCGACAGCCTGGGCCGCCGATTCCGCGAGCGAGGAGCGCTTGGGCATGTCAAACGGCGAGACAACGGTGCTCTCATCGAGCTCGTCCGCGGGCTCGATGGCGTCCGCTCGCCGAACCATGTCACCCCAATCGCTTTAGCCTGCCTGAGGCCGCTCTATCTCCTGCTATCCAGCGAGAAAAGCATATCAGACATATTCAATACTGCCTGCACAGGAAGATGCTTGCGCTGAAGCCGCAGCCCGGCATATTCGGTGTCCCCCTTTCTAACGTAGGGGGACGACCGATACTCCGCGGGTCATGGAGGCATCGATAGTGCCGAGGCCGGTGACCTCGAGATTGACCTTGTCCCCGGGGGTGAGCCATGGGTAGGCATCGGAGCCGTGGACGCGGGACAGTTCGAGGATGCAGCCGGTGCCGACCGTGCCGCTGCCGATGATGTCGCCGGGACGCAACTCGGTGCCGCGGGAGGCGTAGGCCAGCAACTGCCCGAAACTCCAGTAGATGGTAGACATGTTGCCTGTGCTCCAGCGGCGGCCGTTTACCGAGGCGGTCATCTCCAGGTCATAAGCATGGCCGGCTCGGCGGGGTCCGAGCTCATCGGGCGTGACGAGCCAGGGTCCGAGGCTTGTGGCGCTGTCCTTGCCCTTGGCAGGCCCGAGCATGCCTAGCATTTCCGCTGCTTGGATGTCCCGTGCGCTCCAGTCGCAGAGGATGAGGTAACCGGCGATGTGGCTCTCGGCTGTCGCCGGATCGAGGTCGCGGCCGCCTCGGCCGACGACCGCTGCGATCTCCAGCTCGTAGTCCCACTGCTGGGATCCGGGCGAGATGGCGACATTGTCGCGTGGCCCGAGCACCGCTGCCGGGTTACTGAAGTAGAACAGGGGCATCTTGTACCAGACGGGGTCAACGCTGTGCCCGAGGGCCTCGGTACTTGTCACGACGTGCTCCTCGAAGGCCATGAAGTCGCGAATCGATGGCGGTACCGGAATCGGCGCTCGCAGGGTGGCGTCGTCGACGGCGACCGTCTCCCACGGATCCGAGCGAGCCAGCCGGGCGGCCTCGGAAAGTCGCGTCCCGTCGTCCCCGAGTAGGTCGATCAGGTGTGCCGGAGAAGCCAGGCCAAACAGCACGCCATCGTGGACGAGGGCAACGTGGTCTATGTCGTCGCGAGGTGAGATGTAAGTGGACCAGCGCATGAGTCCTACCTTTCGGGTGTTCGGAACCGCGGCCTAGGCGCGGCAGCTCAACGGCCGGCCGCCGTTGTAGGTGACCATGTCGGCCAGGGCCGAGCCGACGTCGATCGCGCCGCCGCGAGGCGTACCTGACAACTCGGCGAAGGCACGGTGGAGATTGCCGACGATGCGCTCAGGGTCGCTCATCCCGGCGAACTCCCCCAGGTCCGCCTGCTTCGCCGTCTCGAGCGGGTCGAGCCCGGCGGCGATCCCCTGGCGGGCGGTGTCCATCACGAAACGAAGGTAAGCCACCGCGTTCTCGATAAGCTCCGGGCCACCGACGGGCCCGTGGCCCGGCACTATCTTCTGGGCTGCGAAGGGTCGCACGACCGTTTCGAGGACGTCGATGGCCCCGTCAGCGGAACCCATGAGCACGAACGGTGTTCCCTGGTTGAACAGCAGATCGCCGCAAAACAGTACCGACCGTTCCGGCAGCCAGACCACGGAGTCGTTGGTGGTATGGGCGGCCGAGCCGACATGGCGGATCTCGCAGGCCAGGCCGTCCACCCACACCGTTACCGCGTCGCGGTAAGTCAGGAACGGGGGCGCCAGCTCCAGGCAGCCCCAGTTCACTTCATCCCAGATGGCACCGAAGTCAGGAAGGCCTCCGACGATCACCTCCTCCCGGCAGCGCTCGTGGGCGACGATCGTCGCTTCGCCGAACAGGTAGTTCCCGTAGGTGTGGTCTCCGTGGTGGTGGGTGTTGACCAGCGTCCGGACCGGCTGACCGGTAACGCTCCTGATGGCGTCGAGGTAAGCACGGGTACGCCGCTCGGTGGAGCAGGCATCAATGCTCGTGACGCCTCGACCGCCGACGAGAAATCCCGTGTTGTTGATCCACCAGGTTCCGTCGGGCTGGACGTAGGCATAGACACCGTCGCTCACCTCTTCGACCCGGGGCGCGCCGAGCGGCGGAAGGTCGACGTGGCTTGAACTCATTGCTGCTCCCATCGGTCGTGGGGGGCTCCCAGTACCAGAGCGTGGCGTCAGCTCCCGCGATCCCGGCCGGGTGCTACTGCCGCACTAGCTGGCCATCCTCCCTGTGTTCAGCATATTAGACATGCCTCTTGTGTTCAGTATATTAGACATGCTAAATTTTCGCCTCAGGCAGGCAGTTCCCAGTGATCACCGGGTGTGCCGCAGCGTGACAGCAAGGATGCAGATAGAAAGATCAGCGTTGCTGGACCGAAAGCCAGAGGCCGCAGGCCGGACCACGCCGCATGGCTGAGCCGGACCGCAGCCGGCCTGCCTGGCCGCAATCCAGGCGATGCCGGGCGTCACTGCTCGGCCCATCGGCTGATCGAGCCCGTCTTCCACATTCTCAAGGGGCCAGCTCGACCCCGAAGCCAACGACGGCCGGACCTGCGGAGGCGTGGCCATCCCGAAGGAGAGCATTCATGAAGATTCTTCTGGTCGGTGCAGCCGCGGCGCTCGCGCTCTGCTGCGCGGCCTGCTCCAGCACAACCGCGGCCACGACCGCGGCCAATTCGTCCGGATCGAAAGGCTCGGCCGGCACCTTGACCATCGTGGTCGCCGGGAACGGAGGCCTTGACTACGACCCGCAGTTGAATGCCCTGCCGTCGGCCACCGGATACATGTCGCCGGTGTTCGACACGCTGCTGAACGAGAACACCCAGGGATTGATCTCTCCGGGACTGGCGACTGCGTGGAAGTTCTCGGGTAACGGGCTGACTCTGACCTTGACGCTGCGCCCGGGGGTCAAGTTCCAGGACGGCACCCCTTTGAACGCCGCCGCCGTCAAGGCCAACATCCTCCGGGGGCAGACCGATAAGGAGTCGGTCATCGCTAACCAGCTGACCTCGGTTAGCTCGGTCGACGCGGTGAATCCCACGACCGTCGTTCTTCACCTCAAGAGCCCGGGCGGGGCGTTGCTCGGCTATTTTTCGGGATCGGCGGGCATGATGGCCAGCCCGGCTTCCTGGGCGAACAAGAATGACGAGACGCATCCGGTTGGCGCCGGCCCCTGGGAGGTCTCGTCTGCGTCGGTCCCGGGCAGCGACATGATTTACACCGCGTACAAGGGCTACTGGAATCCCGCGGTGCAAAAGGTCTCCGCGATCCACATCGTCGTCAGCGCCGAGTCCACGTTCGTCCCGTCGATGACCAGCGGCAGCGCCAACACCGCGCTGCTCACCGGTGCGGCGACCGACGGCAAGACGCTGGGCGACGACGGGTTCCCGGTCAAGTCCTCGAACGTGACGTTCCTGCAGATCATGTACTTCAACAAGACCGGCATCTTTGCCAGCCCTCTGGTTCGCCAGGCAGTCTCCTTGGCGATCAACCGGCAGGAGCTCTGTACTGCCCTGTTCGCCGGCAGCTCCGCGTGCACGCCGACGGGCCAGCCGGTTGCCCCCTCCTCATGGGCATACGACCACTCGCTGGCGGCCCCTACCCAGAACATCGCGGAGGCGCGCACGTTGCTGAAGCAGGCCGGGCATCTCAACGGGATTTCCTTCACGGCCACGGTCGCATCGACCTACGGCGAGGGCGAGACCCAGCTGACGGCGATTCAGTCGATGCTGGCCCAGGCGGGAATCCACATGACGATCAGGGCGCTGCCCATTCCGCAGCTGTTTCCCGCGCTCGACTCAGGGAACGTTCAGGCCTACTACGGTCCGGACACCGGCGGAGCCGACCCGGCGATCCCGCTGGAAACGGACCTAAGTTCCGCCTACGACCCGGGTAACTACAGCGTCCCGCAATTGACGCAGCTCTTGTCCCAGGCCAACGCCGTGACCAATCCCGCCGCGCGGCCCGCTGCTTACCAGAAGGTATCCGCGGAATACCAGACCAGTGCGTTCAACGTCGTCACGCTTAATCAGAACCTGCAATTCGCGACCGCTAAGAACGTCAACGGCGTGACCGTCCACGACCCGCTCGTGGTGGAGGCTCGCGGAGCTACCGTCTCGTCATGACAGTTCCACGTGAACACGCCGCCCGCGTCGCCATCGTGACCGGCGCCGCGGGCGGCCAGGGAGCAGAGCATGCCAGGCGCCTGTCAGCTCACGATTCCAGGTCGTGGCCACCGACATCGTCATCGACGGAGGAATCCGTGCACGGATCTGACAACCTGGCGGTGCGCGCGACGGCGCCCCCGTACCGGCCCATGTCATGCTGAGTATGATCGGGCGGCGCATCGCCCTCCTGCCGCTGCTCCTGCTGGTAGTCAGTTTCGCCTCGCAAAAGGAGAACGGCCATCCGGCCGGTTCCGTAAAAAACAGCGTGGCGGCCGCCCGTCCCGGGCACGGGCGCGAACCCTGTCCATGGCCAAGGCGTCTATCCGATCCAGGAGAAAGCCTCCGGCGGCATGGGGCTGAACGGTCATCCTAGACCAACCGCGCTGGTAGCGGCAGCCCGCATCGCTTGGGAGCCAGCCGAGGAGCCCATCATCGGCCAACGTCCGGCTACATCGGCAGACTGAAGAGTTCGATTCTTGAATCCGAGCAGCGATGAAGCTACGGCCAGCCATATCAGGCGATGCTGGGGATCTCGTTCGCATCGAGGGGTCGAGGCCTTTCGGCGACACATGAAATTCGCGCCGTCGACAATCGTCCTGGCGTCGCGCCAGCTCGGCCAGCGAGCGCGCTCACCACCGTGGTGGGCTGGCTGATCCGCCTGCCCGAGTTCCGCGCCCCAGCTGCTGCCCCCAGCGGACCGAGATTAGGCGACGTAGATCCGTAGAAGACATGGGTGTTGCTCCACGACCAGCCGAAAGAGGCCAGGAGAGTTACGGTCTGCATGAACCTCTGCCTGACCTCCTCGTCGTGGTCGGACGCGGTTACTCGGTGGCGATACGGGCACGGTCCAGGACAGCGGCGGTGGTGCCGACGTACATGTCCAGGGTGATGCGGTAGTTAGAATGACCGGCCATCCGGGAAACGTCGGTGGCTTCGAGCTTCCAGGTGAACAAGGCAGTGGTGCAGAACACGTGCCGCAGGCTGTGCCAGGTCCACCTGCCGTTGCGGGCGGCGTCGCGCCACCCGGCCGTTCGGTAACCGGGCTGCAGGAACTGGCGGGCGGCCCTGCTCAAGGCGGGCGGCGAGCCGCTCGGCCAACGGGTACCCGGCGGATGTGAGGCGAGGGTAGATCGTCCTGCGGTACTTGCGGTTCTTCGGCGGCTCGACGTACAGGTGCCCGCCGACTTCGACCACCTCCCGGTCCACCGAGATCACCCGCGCGGCCGGGTCCACCTGGCCGATGGTCAGGGCGGCCAGCTCGCCCCACCGCAGCCCGCGGTGACGGCCATCAGCTCATCGCGGTCCCCGTGCAACCTGGCGGCCAGAGCCTGGCCGAGCGCGGCCACGTCGGCGAGGGGTCCACCCAGAACACCGACTCGCCCGCGACGGTGACCCCTCGGCGGGGCAGCGCGCGGTCCTCGGCCTGCCAGTGCACCTTGGCCAGCCGTGCGCTGGTCAGGTACCCGCCCTCCAGGCCCGCGGTGAACAGCGCCGAGATCATGCCCCGGACCCGGCCGCCCCTCCCCCGGCGCGGGGGCGGCGTTGACGATCTTCTGCATATGTTCGGTCTTGACGTCCTGGCAGATTGGTCGCGTCGATGACCGGGGCGGCGAACCGCTCGCACAGCCGGAGCTGCGTATGCGCGTGCATGCGGGACCACTGCCGCTGGACCGGGAGACGGTCCGGGGACAGGTAGAACGCGATCAGGTCCGCGCCGCGGAGCGTCATGCTGGGCGCGTCGGCTTCCAGCCGCTCGGTGACCTTGGCCAGCTTGGCGGCCAGCTTGTCCCCGGACGCCGCCTCGCACTGCTGCCGCTCGCCGTTCTCGTGCCAGACCGCTCTCCAGCGGCCCTGTTCTTCGCGGGTCGGGTACACCGTGGTCCGCATTCCAGCTCGATCACCGGGGCGCCGCCCCGGGTGGCCGCGCGTCCGGTCCCGCTCGCGAGCATCCGGGCGGGTGCCGTGCGGCCGTGTTTCGCCTGCTTGGCGGCCCGGCTGCGGCCCAGTTGTGGGATTTTTGTGGGGATCTTGCTCCGCGGAGGCGCTTCCTGCGTCATGACGCTTTTCTCTCTTCCTGCGTTGTCGCAGAACCTGCCGGTTAACAGCCGGCTGCTCTGCCAATTGAGCTACGCGGGATCGACCCGGATAAGGGTAGCGCACCCGGGGCGGGGACGTGACCGCGCGGACCCGGTGTTTTTTCACCGCCCTCACCCGATATACCCTCGCGTCAGGGGAAGGTCATGGTGGCACATGACGTACAGCCAGTGAAAGGGGTGCCCGATGCGATACCGCGTCACGTTTCTTGGGGGGTTTGCCGCCGGCTACGTGGCTGGCACGCGAGCCGGCCGCGAACGCTACGAGCAGATCATGAAGGCCACCCGTAAGGTGGCGGAGAGCCCAGCCGTCCAACGGGCTACCCACGCCGCGGGCGAGAAGGCGGCCGAGCTCGGCAAGGTCGCCAGCCACAAGGCGGCCGAACGGATGCCGAGGCTCACCGAGACGGCCAAGAGCGGGGCAGGCAAGGTGCGCGGGCAGCTCGACCGGATACCCGGCCGGCACTCACCCGAGCCCGCCGACGTGAACGGCAGCCGCCCGGTCGACTAGGCCCTGAGCCGTAGTGAGTAATTAGCACCTACTTCAGGCTCGCGGCGGCCTCTACTGTATCCGGCGGCCGGCCACCGGTGGCCCGTTCACGCGTGGCCCCGCCCGCCTCACCAGAACCGCCCACCTCGGCACCGCCTGCTCCGCCAGCGATTGTGGATCGTTACCGTCGAAATAAGGAGCTAATTATCCACGATCCCTGGCCCGCGGCCTCCGTATGCCCCCCGGCCCTGGTCCGGGCGGCCCGGCATGCACGCGGGAAGCCCGCCACGGCTCCACTTTTGACCCAGGACACCCAGGAGTCACGCGATAGCCTCGATAGGGCACCCTTTTCCATTAAGGACGAATCTTTCACCAGAAGGTTTCTGTTTACCGAACCGGTGATCGAATTATGATCCTGGCGCAGCGGGCGGACTGGTGCAGCGGGGCGGGACTTGGGGGCGGCGAAGGGGGACGCCGGTGGATTAGGTCCAGCCACTACACGTCAGCTGGTCCAGCTCTCCTACCTGAACGCTCAGTCAGTCCAGGAACTCGCGGAGCATCTGGGCGCGGCTGGGATGGCGCAGCTTGGCCAGGGTCTTGGACTCGATCTGCCTGATTCGTTCCCTGGTCACGCCGAACTCCCGGCCGACTTCCTCCAGCGTCCGCGGATGCCCGTCGGTGAGGCCGAACCGCAGCTGGAGGATCCGCTGCTCCCGGTCGGCCAGCTCGTCAAGGACCCGCTCGAGCTGGTCCTGCAACATGATGAACGCCGCGGCCTCGATGGGCACGACGGCGTCGGCGTCTTCGATGAAGTCCCCCAGGTCGGACTCTTCCTCGCCGATCGGGGACTGCAGGGATACCGGCTCCTGGGCGATCCGCTGGATCTCCGCGACCCGGTCGGGCTCCAGGTCCATCTCCGCGGCGATCTCCTCGGTGCTGGCTTCCCGGCCAAGCTCCTGATGGAGCTGCCGCTGCACGCGCGCCAGCTTGTTGATTGTCTCGACCATGTGCACAGGCACCCGGATGGTCCGCGCCTGATCCGCGATGGCCCGGGTGATCGCCTGCCTGATCCACCAGGTCGCGTAGGTGGAGAACTTGTAGCCGCGGGTGTAGTCGAACTTCTCCACCGCGCGGATGAGGCCGAGGTTCCCTTCCTGGATCAGATCGAGGAACACCAGCCCGCGGCCGATGTAACGCTTGGCGATCGACACCACGAGCCGGAGGTTCGCCTCGATCAGGCGTTGCTTGGCGCTGACCCCTTCGCCGACGAGAAGCTCCAGGTCGCCGTGGACGGCCCCGGGCATGACGAAGCTGCCGCCGAGCGTCTCCTCGGCGAACAGGCCTGCCTCGATGGACTTGGCCAGATCTACCTCATCTTCGGCGGTCAGCAGCGGCACGCGGCCGATTTCCCGCAGGTAGATCCGGACCAGATCGCTAGTCGCGGCGCGCCTGCCACCATCGGTCTCGGGCGGCGCCACCTCAGCTTCGTCCTCGCGCGGAACGTCGAGCACGTCGACGCCCTCCTCGGTGAGGGCGCGCACCGCCGCATCGATAGCTTCGGGGGGAAGGTCAGCGCGGTCCAGGGCCACCATGACGTCGGCAATCGTGAGGGAGCCTCGCTCCCGTCCTCGCGCCACGAGATCCGTCAGCTGCTCTGCTGGTGATGGTCCGTTTTTTAGCACGGTGGGGGTCACAGTGACCAGTCTGCGTCACAAACACCCGGTTACGGGGGACCTAATTTTGTCACCTTCCCGCTACTTAACCGAATCAAGTCCGGCATTCATAATGAGCGAGCCTTCTCAGCCGCCGGCAGCGCGGTCCAGCAGGGCCTTCCTGCGTTTCTCCAGCCCCACCAGGTCTCCGAACATCCGGTTGTAGCCGGCCTGGTCCTCGATCGGATTCATCCGCTGCAGCCGGGCCTTGACCGAAGAGATCTCGCGGCTGACCGCCAGCTCGCCTACCCGGGCCAGGACCCGGTCGGCGTACTTGACGTCCGGCTCGCCGTCGATCATCAGCCGTTCTACGGCCAGCGCGGTCACGAACGTCTGGGCCCGCTCGTTCGGTGCCTCGTCCCGCAGCCGGGCGGCCCATTCCCGCGAGCTGCCGCCGCCGGCCGTGGTGCCGCCGCACGCGGCGATCAGCGTGAACACGGCCCCGTGCACGGGCGCGGTGAACGCGTCCGCGCCGAGCGCGTCGAACTCGGGCCCGCACAGGGCCGGCCGCTGGACCGCGAGCTTCAGCGCCTCGCGCTCCACCTGCACCACAGGATCACTCAGGTCGTAGGGCCTGGCGGCTCCCGGCCCGCCGCCGCCCTGGTGCTCGTTCCAGTCCTGCCCCGGGATCCGCTGGGGCCCCTGGGTTCCCTGGGTTCTCGAGCCGGACGGCCGGTCCCTGGCGGTCCGGCGCGGATCCCGGCTGTCGCCCGCGTGCGCCTTGATCCGGCTCAGCACGAACCGCTCGTCCATCATGCCCAGCCAGCGGTCCAGGTTGACCGCGTACCTAGTGCGCAGCCCGGTGTCCTTGATCTTGGCCACGATCGGCGCGGCCTCATCAAGCGCCGCGAGCTGCCCCTCGGTGGTGTTCAGGTCGTGGTGTCCGAGCACGCCCTTGATCGCGAACTCGAACAGCGGGACCCGGCGCGCGATCAGGTCGCGCACCGCCTGGTCGCCGTGCGCCAACCGGACGTCGCAGGGGTCGAGGCCATCGGGCTGCACGGCCACGAAGGTCTGGGTGACGAACCTCCCCTCCAGGCCGAACGCGCGCTGCGCCGCCCGCTGCCCGGCCGCGTCGCCGTCGAAGGTGAAGATCACCTCGCCGGCCGACCCGGTGGCGTCCATGATCAGCCTGCGCAGCACCTTGATGTGATCCTCGCCGAACGAGGTACCGCAGGTTGCCACCGCGGTCGGCACCCCGGCCAGGTGGCAGGCCATCACGTCGGTGTAGCCCTCGACGATGACCGCCTGCCTGCGCTGCGCGATCTCCCGCTTGGCCAGGTCCGCCGCGTACAGCACGGTGCTCTTGCGGAACAGCGGGGTCTCCGGCGTGTTCAGGTACTTGGGCCCCTCGTCGTCGGCGTCGAGCTTGCGCGCGCCGAACGCGATCACGTCGCCCGACAGGTCGCGGATGGGCCACATCAGCCGGCCGCGGAACCGGTCGAGCGGACCCCGGCGCCCCTCCCGGGCCAGGCCGGCCGTGATCAGGTCGGTGTCGGTGAAGCCGCGGCCGCGCAGGTGCCTGGTCAGCTCTTCCCAGGCTTTCGGCGCATAGCCGACGCCGAACTTCGCCACGTCCGCGAGCTCGAAGCCGCGCTCGGACAGGAACTTACGGGCGTGATCGGCGTCGGGTCCGCCCAGTCGTTCGGCGTAGAACTCGGCGGCGGCGCGGTGCGCGTCGATCAGCCTGCGGCGCTGGCTCTGCTCCTGACCAGGGACGTAACCGCCCTGCTCGTACCGCAGGTCGATGCCGACCCGGCCGGCCAGCCGCTCGACCGCCTCCACGAAGGACAGCCCGTCGATCTTCTGCACGAACTTGATTGCGTCGCCGCCCTCGGCGCAACTGAAGCAGTAGAACAGTCCGCGGGCCGGGGTCACGTTGAAGATGGGCGACCGCTCGCGAACCGCCGCGATGTCCTCGTCGCGGATCCGCCCTGGCACCATCTACCTCCGCCGCTCGTCACCCGTCGCGAGCAGAGTCTAGTCCCGCCCGCCGACAATTCGCAGCGTGCGGAGGTAGGAGGGGTGCGCGTCCTAACCTGGTACGCCGAGGTCTGCCCGCGGTCGCGCCCAAGGCCGGGCGGACCGACCGGGCCATCATCTCGGACACGCTCACGCTCGCCGGGATACCCGCGGCCCAGACGCAGGTGGACCGCTTCCTCGCCGCTCTGGCCCGCCAGGTGGCCGCGGTCGACGGCACCATGAACGCGCAGGTGCGCTCCCTGGACGGCGCGGCATCGGCCATCGCGGCGCTGGTCGCGGCGTCTATCCCGGAACGTCGAATCCGCCAGTCTGTTCTCACCGGCAACATACGCCCGCTGGCGGTACTGAAGCTGGCCGCGGCTGGGCTCGGCGATCACCTCGACCTGGACGCCGGCGCATACGGGGACGCGCATGAGGTCCGAGCGGAGCTGGTGGGGGTGGCAAGAGCGGCGGCTAGCCGGGTCTACGGAACGGACTTCGCCGGTTCGGCGACCATCCTCCTCGGCGATACGCCGCTCGATGT
>JBEKGC010000104.1:0-16316 GCA_050013055.1 Streptosporangiaceae bacterium | reverse complement strand
GCTCGCGGCGTATGCCGCCGAACCGGAGCTGGCCGCCATGCGCCTGGACTTTACCGCCACCCTCGGCGAGGTGCTCCAGGTCATGACCGCCGGGCTGCTGGCGCGATCCAGGCACTGGCCTGCTGAACGCGCCCGGTGAGCGAGTACACGCCGAGCGCGGCGCGATCGGGGTACGGCAGCCAGTCGATGGCCAGGCGGCGCGCAATGTAGGCGACCACGGAGCAGACCCTGGGGATCTCCGGGTCGTCGGTGTGGCCGTTAGCTGGTGGCGCGGTGGCTGCTGGGGGTGGTGATGCGGGGTGTATGCCGTGCCTGGTCCGGCCGGGCGTCATTTGGGCCGGGCCGTCCGGTTCGCGTGGAAAATATGGCCTTTACGGAGAATGGGGGCAATCATAGGGCACCAAAGTCTCCAGGTAAGCCGAATATTCCACGATCTTTTTCGATGGTTGTGACGGGTGGGTTCCGGGTGCGGGGAGCGGCGGGGGTGCCGGCTGGGGTGCGGCGCTTCGGGCCGTCAGAGCATGACCGGCGCTTCGGGCCCCCAGAGCATGACCGTCGCTTGCTCGGCGGGGCACTAGCCTGCTTGCCAGCCCTCGGGATCCGGGCGCGCGGCCAGCGGGGCATCAGGCTCGTAGGGTTCCCGCGTGAACACGAACGTGCCCAGGTCGAGGTGGTCGATCGCGCCATCCGGGCCGCGCATGACGCGCAGGGACTCGCCGGCGTAGTAGCCGTCGAGGCCGGTCCAGGTACCGTCGGACTCGGCCAGGAAGCGGGAAGCGCGGCCGCTTGCGGCCACCGGCGAGAGTTCGAGGGCACGATCGGCGTGCAGCCGCAGCGCGTAGGGGCGGGGACCCCAGTACCACAGCCCAGTCAGCGTGAGCAGGTCATGATCAACGTCGGGCAACGGCTTCCAGCGCGCCGGGAGGCGCGGCTCGTGCTCCGCCACGATCCGCACCAGGTCCAAGGCGACCGAGCCGATGTCGGGCCCCGAGGTGGCGTTGGCCATGGCCATCCCGCCGATGCCATCGTCCGGGCTGACGCACAAGGTGGCGACGAAGCCGGGCATCGAACCGGAATGACCGTAGAGCACGCGCCCGTCCCGGCGGAACAGCTGCAGGCCGAGCCCGTAGCCGCTGGTCCAGGCATCGTCCCCGGGCGGGGAGGCCGGAACCCGCATCTCGGCGATGGTGCTCGCGGCCAGCACCCGGTCATCGCCGTCGAGCAGGAACGCCGCGAAACGGCTCAGGTCTTCCGCGGTCGACCACAGCTCCCCGGCCGGCGCCATCAACCCGGTGCCGTCGGCCGGTTCGAGCTGCATGACGTCGGCCCATGGGTGCACCGCGAAACCGCGCGCGTGCGGTGACTGCGGGGACGTGGTGGTACGGGCCATGCCCAGCGGTGCCAGGATCTCCTGGCGGAGCACCTCGGTCCAGTCCCGCCCGCGGAGCTGGCCCACGAGCGCGCCAAGCAGCGCGTAGCCGGGATTGGAGTAGTGGAACACCCGTCCCGCCGGATGCCGCGCGGGCTCGGGCCCGAGCACATCGGCAAGCTCGGGCCGCAGGTCACCTGGGGTGCGTTCCCACCAAGGGCCGTGGGTCTCCGACGCCAGGCCGGCCGTGTGCGAGAGCAGCTGGGCGATCGTCGCGTCTTTCGCCGGGCCCGCATCCAGGTAGGTGCCGAGCGGATCGGCCAGGTCCAGCTGGCCCTCGTCGCGTAGCCGCATGACCAGCACCGCCACGAACGTCTTGGTCAAGGAGCCGATGCGGTACTGGGTGTTGGCGTCGGGCTCGTGTCCCGCCAGCATGCTGCGCGCCCCGCACCACACCTGGCGCCCGTCCCGCACCACCGCCCCGACCAGCGATGGCGCCCGGCCGTGGGCCTGGCCGACGGCTACCCGGTGCAGGAGCGCCCGGGACGTGGCGGGCATCAGCTTGTCGGCCGGGTCATCTGAAAAGGAAGCTGCGATCACCGTTGAACCTTAACGCTGACGACCCGGGCCCGTTATCCCGCCGGGACCACCACGGTCCCGGTGGCGGTGACGACGACGATGTGTTCGCGCAGTACCGAGGCCGCCGACTCGCCTCGCGCCCGGTCGGCGCGGCAGACCACCCTCGCCTCGAAGGCGAGCTGCCTGCTGCGCCGGCCGGCCGCGGTGACCGTGGCCGTCGCCTCGATAACGTCGCCGGCCAGCACCGGGGCGCGGAACTGAACGTCGGAGTAGGACGCGAACAGCCCCTCGTCACCGTCGGTCCTGATGCACATCTCGGTCGCCACGTCACCGAACAGACCGAGTACGTAGGCGCCGTCGACCAGGTTCCCGCCGTAATGGGCTTCCCCGTAGGTCACGTACCTTCGGTGCGTCACGGACAGGCCCACGTGCTGATCACTGCTCACAAGGCTCCCTCCTGCGGGACGAGATCCGGCTCCTGCGGGACGAGGTCTGGCGCGACGAGATCGGAGGAGGCGAGGGCGTGCACCAGGTAGCTCGCCACCTCACCCGGCGTGGTGCCGCGGCTGAAGATCTTGTCCACGCCGAGGTCGCGCGCGGCGGCCGGATCGAACCGCGGTCCCCCCGCCACGAGCAGCGGCCGCTGCTCGCCGAGCTCGCGGCGGAACGCCTCGGCCATCTCGCGGGTGTTCGACAGGTGCGCGTCGCGCTGGGTGACCACCTGGCTGACCAGCACGGCGTCGGCATGCTCGGCTTCGGCCCTGGCCACCAGGTCGGCCACGCCGACCTGGGAGCCCATGTTCACCACCCGGATCTCCCGGTAGTACTCCAGCCCCTTCTCCCCCGCATGCCCCTTGACGTTCAGGATGGCGTCGATGCCCACGGTGTGCGCGTCGGTGCCGATGCAGGCACCCACCACGACGAGCTTGCGGCCGAGCGCGATGCGGATCCGCCGGTTCACTTCCGCCGCCGGGAGCACAGGGAACTCCCGCTCGGCCACGGTCACGGCCGACAGGTCGACCATGTGGCTGACCCGGCCGTAGACGATGAAGAAGGTGAAGTCGGGCCCCATCCCCTTGGCGTGCACGACCATCGCCTGGTCCAGGCCCATCTTGGCCGCGAGCTGCAACGCGGCGCCCTCGGCCCGGGCCCGCTTCGTCTCATCGCCGAACGGCACGGGCAGCGTGAACGACAGCTGTACCCGCCCGTCCCCTGTGGTATCGCCGTACGGCCGCACGATGCCCATGTTCCCGGTCCCGCTCACGAGTTCAGCTCCGCCGCCTCGAGCATCGACGCCGCGGGGTTGAAGTAGTCCTCCGCCCGCTGCACCACCCCGTCCAGGCCGCGGCCCCCGTCCGGCGGGCGCTTGGTCACCCCGAACGTTCCCTCGGCGATCGCGGTCAGCAGGCCCTGCGAGCCGATGGTCCGGAGCAGGTCGACGGCCTCGGCGAGCACCTGCCGGGCGCGCCGGGCGACGAAGCCGTCGGGCTCGGGTGCGAACGAGGCGCCGAGCTGGCCGGCCGCGCGCCGCACGTAACGGACGTTTTCCAGGGCCAGGTCGCGGTCGGACAGGAACGGCGTGTGGATGCCTTCTGTCATCATCCCGATGAGCAGGATGGACTGGTCGGTCATCACCCCGGCCAGGTTGAAGAACGCGTCGAGCAGGTAGCCGGCGAACACGTTGCCTGTCATGTGCTTGGTCGGCGGCATGTACTTCAGCGGCGCGTCCGGGAACAGCTCCCTGATCAGCTGGGCGTGCGCCAGCTCGAGCAGGAACGAGTCGGGCACCTCGGGGTTGATCTCGAACGCGTGCCCCAGCCCGAGCTGGGCATCGGCCAGCCCCGCCTCACGGCCGAAGTACTCGTTCAGCAGCTGGGACACCACCACCGTGTGAGCCGCGTCCACCGCGTCGGCGGTGGTCAGGTAGTTGTCCTCGCCGGTGTTGATGATGATGCCTGCCCGCGCGTGCACCTGCCGGGAGAACCGCTGGTCGATGAACGTCCTGACCGGGTTGATGTCGCGGAAGATGATGCCGTACATGCAGTCGTTCAGCATCATGTCCAGCCGCTCGAGACCGGCCAGGACGGCGATCTCCGGCATGCACAGCCCGGAGGCGTAGTTGGTCAGCCGGACGTAACGGCCCAGCTCGCGCGACACGTCATCCAGCGCGGCGCGCATCAGGGCGAAGTTCTCCTGCGTCGCGTACGTGCCCGCGTACCCTTCCCTGGTGGCTCCCTCGGGCACGTAGTCGAGCAGCGACTGCCCGGTCGACCTGATCACGGCGATGATGTCCGCGCCCTCCCGCGCCGCGGCCTGCGCCTGCGGGATGTCCTCGTAGATGTCCCCGGTCGCGACGATCAGGTAGATCCACGGCATCGGCGGATCCGAGGTGGCAGCCAGCATCTGCTCTCGTTCGGCCCGCCGGGCGTCGATCAGGGACATTCCTTTTCTGACCGAACGGTCCGCGGCTTGACGCGCCGCCTGCCCGTCATCGCCGCTGGGGAGCCGGAACTTGACCAGTCCCGCCGCCGCGTCCACGGCCAGCGTGCGCAGGTCGGGGTAGCCCCCGGTCAGCAGCGCGTCCCAGGCCGGGAGGGCCACCCCGTGCTCAAGCCCGACCGAGTCGCGGATGCCGTCGGTGAGCCGGTTCACCCACGGCATGCCGTCATCGTCCGACCCGGCCAGCCCGGCCAGCCGCAGCACGGCGCGTTCCACCGACACGGTGGTGTGGGTGCGCGCCAGCTCGGTCACCGGCTGCCCGGCCCGCCGGGCCAGCTCGCGGGCCTGCTGCACCATCCCCGGGTCCAGGTTGAGCTTGCTGGTCACGGCTGGCTCCCTTCGCGTGGGGCGCCCGGCTCTGAGGTGCGCCGCTCGAACAGCGTGCGCAGGCCCGGCGTGGTGCGGACCAGGTCGAGCGCAAGCTCGGCATGACCAGGTACATACCCGTTTCCCACCAGCATCGTCACGTCAGCGGCGAGCCCCTCCGCACCAAGGGCGGCGGCGCTGAAGGACGTGGCCATGGAGAAGAAGATCACCGTGCCGCCCTGGGCGGTGGACAAGATGGCACCGCCCTCGCAGCCGGGGACATCGACGCACACGACGGTGACGTCGGCGGGGCCTCCGGCGGCCTCTACCTTGGCGGACATTCCGACTGGGTCTCTCGCGTCGGCGATGACTATTTCGTCGAGGAGGGGGGACGATTCCTGCGGCGCTAGGTCACGCAGCAGGGCGGCTTCGGATTCGGTGGGGACTACGCCGATGATCCTTGACGCGCCGGACTGGCGGGCGGCGGCCGCAGAGAGCGAGCCGCTCTTGCCTGCGGCACCGATGATCAGGACGGTGAGATCTTTGGGGGCGCTCGGGGTGGTTTTAGCTTGCTGGATTACTCGGCGGGTGAGCGCCGGGGCGCCGCAGACGTCTAGGACTGCCAGGGCTAGCGGGATGGGGAGGTCGGCGGGGAGGGGGGCGGCTATGGAGCGGGCGAAGAGGATGGCGTGGCCTTGGCAGGGGACTTGCTCGGAGCGGGTGTCCCAGCGGGTCAGGGAGTCGGTGATGGTCAGCGGGGTGAGGGTAAGCGAGACCAGGGTGGCTATCCGCTGGCCCGGGCGCAGGCCGAGGGGGGAATCGGGGCCGACCTGTTCGACGGTGCCGGTCAGCATGCCGCCCGATCCGGTGACAGGGTTCTGCATCTTGCCGCGAGTGGCGATGATGTCGAGCACGGCCGCCCTGATCTTGTCCGGGTGGCCGGCGTAGGTTTCGCGGATCTGGCGGTAAGAGGCGGCGTCCAGGTTCAGCCGGTCCACCCGGACCCTGACTTCGTCGGGGCCGATGGCCGAGCTGGGGTCCAGCTGCCAGGCTGCTTGCGGGAGGACGCCGGGTGGATCGATCACCCGGTGCAATCCGAGCGACGATCCCGCCGTGGGAGGCCGTCCGGGTGACGATGGACCCGCCTTCCTGGTCATGCGCGCGCTTCCTTTCCTGCCCTCAGTAAAATTTCCTGTTGCGATATCCGTACACCGTATCTTCTTAAGCAGAATGTCAAAAGATGGTGAAGATAGTCCGGTGCGGTCATCATGGAGGGGCGGGACCGCCGCTTCCATGAGCTAGCCCTGGGTGGTTACCCCCGGCCCTGATGAGCCGATGGTGCGGGCCCGGGCCGGGACGGGCGCGCCGGGCTGTGCAGGTGCGCGGAGCCCGAACTCCTCGTCATCTGCCGGGCCAGGAACAGCGCCGCGGCCGCGGCGATGGCCAGGGCCACGGCCAGGATCTCCGCGATCGCCGCTATCCCCAGGCTGGCGGCGATGCCAGAACCGATGCCGCTTGTCTGGCCCTGCATGTTGATCAACCGCGGCGCGATCACCAGGCCGGCGACAGTCCCGCAGGTCACCCCGAGCGCGGTGAGGATCATCGTGTTGACCACCAGGGTGGCCGTCACCTGGCGCGGCGTGAGCCCGATGGCCGCCAGCACGCCCACCTCGTGCCGGTGATCCCGCATCCCGACGACGGTCGCGGTGAGCAGGTTCGCCAGTCCGATCACCGCCAGGATCACCACGGAAACCGCGATCACCACCTTCATCACGCTGAGCCCGCCGACCGGGTTGGCCACCACCTGCACGTCGAGCTGATCGTGCGAGGCCTCGAGCAGCCTGGCCCGGGCCGCGGCCGCCGGCACACCTGGCTTCAGGACCAGGTAGTTAAGCAGCTGGGGAGGCGCGCTGCCCGCGTCGTTCAGCGCGTCAAGCCCGAAGTCGAGGACGTCTCCGTTGTTGTCAGGTTCGATGGTCCGGCCGACGATATGCAGGATCACCGGCACGCCGTCGATCGTCGGCGAGATCCACGCGCCCACCTGGATGTGCATCAGGTCGAGGAAGCCCTGACCCGCGACCGCCTCGTTGGCCGCGTGGAACATCTGCCCCTGGACCACCTGGAACGGGTAGGGCCTGCTCGAGGAGCCCATGGCCCGGGCGATGAAGGTGCCGTTGTCGCCGGGCAGCAGGGTATCGAACTGAGCCCCGGGATAGTGCGCGAGGACCTGGCCGTCGCGGCTGATCAGGGCCAGCATCTGATTGTTGTCCAGGCCTCCCTGGCTGACCGTGACCGCCGCGGCCAGGCCGATCTTGCCCGGCTGGCTGCTGAACCCGTCGATGGTCGACCAGCAGGTCAGCACGATGGTGATCATCACCATCGGAATGGCCAGGCCGAACACGGTCAACGCCGCAGACAGCCGCCGGGTCAGCGAATCCCTGGCTCCGAGCACCAGCGCGGCGGGCAGGTGAAAAAGCAGGCCAAGCCGGGCGATCAGAGACAGGTGCCCGCGGGGCGGGCTCGGCTGGACGGCGGCCACGGGTGAGGTCCGGCCCGCCCACCAGGCCGGGATGACCGTGGCGATCGCGACGGTGAGCACGGTGCCGACCCCGATCAGCGCGATCCAGGCGACGGACAGCGGTGCGAGGCCCACCGGCGTGCCGTCCGGCGGCCTGACGAACTCCGGTGAGGTCATGATCCGCGCCGCGACCAGCCCCAGCCCGGCGCCCACGGCCCCGAGCAGAGTCTGCTCGGCGAGCAGCATCCGGACCACCTGACCGGGGGTGAACCCGAGCGCCTTCAGCATGGCAAGATCCTGGCGCTGCACCAGGACACGGCCCGCGGTGACGTTGGCGATGGCGCACGGCGCGGCCACCAGGGCGATGATCCCGAACAGGGCGAGCAGCAGCCCGAGCAACCGGTCGTTGCTGGCCATCGACTCCTGCACCTGCTGCCAGGTGGAGTAGCGCTCGACGGCGGAGTTCTCGCTCGGGCCGTTGTAGAGATTCCAGATGGTCTGCACGACCTGGCCGGTGGCGACGGCGGAGTTGTCGTAGAGGCGCAGTCCGACGACTTTCTGGGTCTCGCTCGCGATCGGCTCGACCCGGGTCAGCAGCTTGTGCTGCACCCAGATCAGGCCGGGCGTCCACTGCGGGTAGAAGCCCTGGTCGGCGGTGTCGCCGATGCCGATCACCGTCATCGGCACGCTGGTCCCGTCGATGCCGTCCACCACGATCCGCATCCCTACCCCAGCGTGCATTGCCTGGGCGAATGACGCCTCGAGGACCGCACCGTCCGGCGCGGAGGACCGCAGCCAGCTGCCGGCCACGATGAACGGGGCGGACATCGCGGGCAGCACCGGCGTCATGGCCTGGAGCTCGACCTGGGACTTCACCGCGCCCTGCTCCAGGGTGGCCGACGCGGCCTGGTAGGGCTGGGCGACCGCCCGGATTCCCGGCACCGAGCGCAGCTCGGCCGTGTTGGTACCGTTCTGGAAATAGACGAGCACGTCCGCGCCGCGGGTCCTGGCGAACAGCTGCTGCCAGGGGTTGACCGCCCCCTGGAGCAGCATCGTGGCGAGGAAGAGCGCGGCCACCACCCCGGCGACGACGGCAATCGTGATCAGGGCCTGGCCTCGGCGGGCACGCAGGTCAGCACGCGCCCACCGGAGCGTGCCTCGCATCAGCCTCTCAGCTCCAGGACGTCGGCGACGCCGTTCGCACTGCGCGGGATGGACACGATCTTGGCGTCGTCGGCCACCATCCCGTCGAACAAGTTGATCACGCGGTCGGCCAGGCTCGCCACGCGGGCATCGTGGGTGACCATCAGGATCGCCTGGCCCCCAGCGTGCGCCCGGCGGAGCAGCCGGAGCACGTCCCTGGTGTTGGAGCTGTCCAGGTTGCCGGTCGGCTCATCGGCCAGCAGCAGGCTCGGCTCGTTGGCCAGGGCGCGCGCCAGCGCGACACGCTGCTGCTCCCCGCCGGACAGCCGGGCGGGCGCCACGCCCGCCTTGTCCGCGATGCCGAGCTCGGCCAGCAGTTCCTCCCGGCGTTTCCTGGCCTGCCGCGGCGTCGCCCCAGCCAGCAGCGCGGGCAACTCCACGTTGTCCGCCACCGTCATGTTCGAGAGCAGGTTGAAGAACTGGAACACAAACCCCACGTGCCGGCGGCGCAGGACCGCCCAGCCGGCCGTGGACAAGCGGTCCACGCGCTGCCCCCGCAGCCAGATCTCGCCGCTCGTGGCCGGCTCAAGGCCGCCGAGGACATGGAGCAGGGTGGACTTACCTGAGCCGGACGGCCCCATGATCGCAACGAACTCGCCCACAGCCAGCTCGAAGTCCACCCCCCGCAGGGCCTCCACCGCGACCCCGTCGGCCCGGTAAACCTTCACCAGCCCGCGCGTCCTGAGCAGGCACGGCACATCTCCCGGGTCCCCCAGGCCAGGGGGGTATGGGGGGGTTTGGAGGGGGTCGCCCCCCCCGGGCCAGTACCTCCTCCTCCTACTCACACGAGTTCCTCCTGGCATCTCTCCAGCCAGTCGAGGTCCGCCTGCAGGTGCAAGATGGCGCCTTCGATCAGGAGCCGGGCTGGGGTGTCCCCAAGGTCGCTATCGGCCTGCATCTGGGTCAGGTTACGCATGATGCCGAGATAGTGCCTGCGCTGCTTGTTCATGAGTTCCATCCGGTCCGCCAGCCCCGACATCGGTGCCAGGACCAACTTGATGAAGAACTCGTCGCGGACGCGCGGTCCTTCGCTCGGCTCGTCCGCCCACGACCGCAGGGCTTCCCGGCCCGCAGACGTCAGCTCGTAGACCCGCTTGTTCGGCCGGGTGGTCTGCTCCACGTCCTGGCTGCGGACCAGGCCGTCCTGCTCGAGGCGCTTCAGCGTGACGTAGATCTGCCCGATGTTCGGGGACGGGTACGCCTGGCCGAAGATCTGTTCAAGGGCGAGCTTCAGCTCGTAACCATGAGCCGGTTCTTTAGCGAGCAGGGCCAGCAAGGGCTGCCGCACGATCCCGTCACCTCCATCGGCCCGTGAGGGCCCGCGCTTAGATTATCGCTGTGCATGACATCTAGGTAAGGCCTAGCATCAGGCGAAACTGCGCAGGTGGCAGTGTTCCTCCTAGGCACGTGGGCCGCCTCGCGAGGGTGCGCGGGAAACATGTCCGACTCGTTATGTGATCCTGTTGACATATACCTAACAGCCGTGCATAACATGCATCTATGAATTTTATATGACATCGGTGGAGGCCTGTATGTGGCGTGCGATGCCTGGTATCGCAGTCGTCGCTGCGGGTCTCCTCCTCACCGCCGGGTGCACCTCGCCGGGCGGCACCTCGTCGGGCGAGTCGGCCCCGTCGACCAACGGGATCGGCCCGATTACCCTCGCTATCGGCAAGGACAACCCTGGCTGGCTGCAGGGCGTGATCACCGGCTGGAACAAGCAGAATCCCAGCCAGAAGGTCACCCTGCTCCTGCTGCCTGAAGCGTCCAACGACCAGCTGGCCCAGCTGGTTGCGAACCTGCAGGCCAAGAGCGACGAGTATGACGTCATCGACATGGACGTCATCTGGACGGCGGAGTTCGCTTCGAACGGCTGGATCATCCCGTTGCCCGAGAGCCAGTTCCCGCTAGGCAATTTTCTCAAGCCGGCCGTCGACACCGCCATGTACCAGGGCCGGCTGTACGCGGTGCCCGATTACAGCAACGCGGATCTCCTCTACTACCGCAAGGACATCCTCGCCAAGGCGGGCAAGCAGCCTCCCAAGACCTGGGGTCAGCTGCAACAGCTCGCCGAGACCGTGGCGCTCACATACGGGCTCGACGGGTACGCGGGCACGTTCGCCCCGTACGAGGGGCTGACCGTGAACTTCGCCGAGGCCGTCCAGTCGGCCGGGGGGTCTATCCTCTCCCCGGAAGGCACCAAGGTCACCGTGAACTCGGCCCGGGCCCTGGCGGGGCTCGAGTTCCTGGTGAACGGGTTCCAGCAGGGCTGGATCCCCAAGGTCACGCTCACCTACGAGGAGGAGTCGGCTCAGCACGCGTTCGAGGCCGGCAAGTTCCTGTTCCTTGATAACTGGCCTGATGTCTACGGCGCGCTATCGGTACCCGGCCCGGACAACCAGGTGTACGGGAAGTTCGGGGTCGCGGCCCTGCCGGGCCCGGACGGCACGGGTTCCAGTTCGCTGGGCGGGGCCAACCTCGCGATCAGCGCTTACTCCCAGCACCAGCGGACGGCGCTGAATTTCATCAAGTACATGACCGACCTGGCCAACGAGAAGCAGATGCTGGAGCAGGGGTCCTTCCCCCCGGTATGGAAGCAGCTTTACACCAATAGGAGCCTGATCCGCAGCTACCCTTACCTGCCGGTGCTCGAACAGGCCATCGATTCGGCCCAGCCACGCCCGGCGATCACCAACTATGACCAGGCCAGCCTGGCCATCTCCAGCACGGTGTACGAGGCCTTGACGCACCAGAAGAAACCGCAGCAGGCCTTGACCGAAATGGCCGGGCAGCTGACCCAGATCATCCGCGACGGCTGAGCTGGCCAGGGCTGACCGTACGGGGGTCGGTCAGCCCTGGCCAGCCCGAAGGCCCGGCGGACCGGGTAGCCCCGCTGCCGTCGCCCGGCCGGCCGACAACCGGAGGCTTGACCGCAACTGTCATTACTCAGAGTTAAGTAAATACTTAAGGTGAGATCATGAATGTCACGTAAACGATCACGCGGTAGTCCCGGCGGGCGCACCGTCAGCCGCTGGCCGCCGTCGCGACGGCGGCCAGGACACTTCGCGCGGCTGGCTGCCGCGAGCCGGAAAGTGCTGCTGATGAGAAAGTGCTGCTGATGAGGTAATTACGTGACCAAATCGAGTCAAGCGTGCTGCTTGACTCACTGCTGGAGCGAGGAGTACCTGTAATGGAAGCGGTTCCATGCGGGGAACCGATCTGGCAATGGAGCCGGAGGAGGTGAGTCAGCTGGAACAAGCCCGTCGGGTGAACATCACCGAGGTCGCCGCGACCGCCGGCGTGAGCGTCGGCACCGTCTCCCGGGTCCTGAACGAGAGCCCCAACGTCAGGGAGCACACCCGCAGCCGGGTCGTCGAGGTCATGAAGCGCCTCAACTACCGGCCCAGCCGCCTGGCCGAAAGCCTGTCACGGGGGCAGACCCGCACCATCGTGATCATCGTCCCGTTTCTTACCCGCCCCTCGGTGACCGCCCGGCTGGCCGGGGCCATCGGCGTGCTCGACAACGCGGGCTTCGACACCGTGGTCCGCAACGTGGAGACGGCCGGGCAGCGAGACCGGCATCTGGCCGCGCTGACGACGCGGCACGAAGCCGACGGCGCGGTCGTGGTGTCCCTGCGGCTGAGCAGCGCGCACCTGGCCGCCCTGCGCAGCAGCAACGTGCCGCTGGCCATGGTGGACACCGAGGCGCCCGGCGTCCCCTGCACGGTCGTGGACGACATCCGCGGCGGGACGCTGGCGACCGAGCACCTGATCAGCCTGGGGCACCGCAGGATCGGCTTCGTCGGCGACTCCCCCGCCGACGAGCTCGGGTTCATCTCGACCCGGCGGCGCCTGCTCGGCTACCGGCGGACCCTGTCCCGGCACCGGCTCGACTACGACCCGGCGATCGTCCGGCTCGGCAGGCACTCCGCCTCGGTCGCCGCCGCCCTGGCGCTGGAACTGCTTGACGTGCCTTCGCCGCCGACGGCGATCTTCGCGGCCTCGGACACCCAGGCGCTCGGGGTACTGGCGGCGGCGGAGAAATCCGGTCATTCGGTTCCCGGCGACCTGTCGGTGATCGGCTACGACGATATCGAGTCCGCGGTTCAGCTCGGGCTTTCGACGGTTCACCAGCCGCTGGCAGAAAGCGGTGCCCGCGGGGCCAGCAGGCTGTGCGCGCTGATCCGCGGGCAGCTGGTGCGGCCGCTGCGAGAGGAATTGCCGTTGTCCGTGGTGGTCAGGTCAAGTTCCGCCATGTACGCGGTCGCGGGTGTCGCATGAGCGACCGGCGCCTCATCGGGCCGGTGCAGGTACAACAAATAATCCACGGGCAGCAGGTACGGCCCGCACGCCAAGGGCACAGCCCAGGAGGAGCACAAATGTCACGAAGAAGTGTCCGCAGAAGGTCACCTGCCCGGCTGAAGGGGGGGTTCGGGCTGACCGCCCTGGCGAGCGTCACGGTGCTGACCCTGGCCGCCTGCGGCGGCAGCAGCTCGAGCAGCAGCAGTCCCGGCACCGGGAGCACGAGCACGAGCAGCGTGGGCTCCACCACGTCGGGCAGCATCGTGTGGTCGGCCAGCCCGCTGTCCGGCACCGGCGCCAACGACGCCAGGACCGTGCTGATCAACGCGTTCGAGAAGCAGTACCCGGGCATCAAGGTGAGCCTGGTGTCGGCGTCCTCCGACACCGACACCAACCGGTCCACCCTGGCCACCCAGATCGCGGGCGGGGCCGGCCCCGACGTGTTCATGGGCGACGTGATCTGGCCTGCCCAGTTCGGCGCGCACCAGCTCGCGGTCCCGCTGTCGCAGTACCTCCCGGCGAGCTACTTCAGCAAGTTCGCTACCGGGCTGGTCTCGGGCGCCACCTACAAGGGCGCGGTCTACGGCTCTCCGCTGTTCGAGGACCAGGGCTTCCTGTACTACCGCAAGGACCTGCTCAGCAAGGACGGGCTGCCAGTCCCGACGACCTGGGAGCAGCTGGAGACCGACGCCAAGGCCGTCCTGGCCAAGGGCCAGGCCAAGTACGGGTTCGTCTGGGAAGGCGACTCGTACGAGGGTCTGACCTGCAACTTCATGGAGTATCTGACGGACGCGGGCGGGACGGCGACCAACAGCGGCTACACCAAGGCCACGCTTAACTCGGCCGCGGCGCTGAAGGCCGTCACGTTCATGCGCAGCCTGATCACCTCCGGCGTCAGCCCGGCCGCGACGACCACGTTCCAGGAGCCGCAGGCGATGAACACCTTCGGCGGCGGCAACGCCGTGTTCCTGCGCAACTGGGACTACGCCTACACCAGCGCCATCACCGCGGCCGACGGCGGCAAGCTCACCGCGAGCCAGGTCGGCGTGGAGCCGCTGCCGACCTTCGCGGGTCAGTCGACCCCCGGCTACTCCAACATCGGCGGCTGGAACATGTACATCAACCCGCACAGCAAGCACCTGGGTGCGGACCTGACGTTCATCCAGTGGCTGTCCGGCACCGCGGCGCAGGACATCCTGTCCCAGAAGTACGGGTTCATCTCCACCGTCACCGCAGTCCGCAGCGCGCCCGCGACCATTGCCTCCAACCCGGTGTTTGCCGTCGTGCCCAACACCAAGCTCGTCCCCCGGCCCGCGGGCACGCCCAACTACCCGGCGCTGTCCACCGCGATCTACCAGAACGTGAACGGGGCTCTGGCCGGCTCGGTCAGTCCCTCGGCGGCCGTGGCGGCGATGGAGTCCGCGGCCACCACCGCGCTGGGCACGTCATCCAGCGGCGGATTGTGACCTAGCCGCTTGATCGCCCGGGCCGGGGAGCGAGCCGCTTCCCGGCCCGGGCGCCCGCTCCGCCCGCTTACTAGGAGTACATATCTACTTATCCCGGCCGCGGCCGCGAGGAGTTACCTATGACCGCCGTATCAAGTACTTCTGACTTGGTGACGACCGCCGCCCCGCCGGCGCCTCGTCCCGATATCAACAGGAAAAGACTGGCCCGGATGGGCTGGGGCTTCTCGGCTCCCGCGCTGCTCGTCATCGCCGCGGTCACGATCTTCCCGATCGTGTACTCGGTGGTCATGAGCCTGAACAACGTGACCGTGACGGGCAACGGCTTCAGCCTGGACGGCTTTACCTTCAGCAACTACAACCTGCTGGTTCATTCGTCCCTGTGGCGGGACGCGCTGTTCTTCACCGTCTACTACACGGTGGTCACCGTCATCGTCGAGCTGGTGCTCGGGACCTGCATCGCGCTCGTCCTCGAACGTCTCGCCGCCGGGCGCGGCCTGATGATGGCGCTGCTGCTCATCCCCTGGTCGATGATCACCGTCATCAACGCCGAGCTGTGGGCCTACATCTACAACGGGACCTACGGCGTGGCCGATTACATCCTGGGCGGCCTCGGCTTCGGCCACCCGGTGATCCTCGGCACCCCGACCCCGGCCATCATCGGGATGATGATCGCCGACATCTGGAAGACGACGCCGTTCGTGGCCATCATCGTGCTGGCCGGCCTGGTCATGCTGCCCGGCGATGTGTACGAGGCGGCGGAGATGGACGGGGCGTCGGGCTGGTACACGTTCTGGCACGTCACCCTGCCGTTGCTGCGGCCGACGATCGCGCTCGCGGTCATGTTCCGCGTGCTGCAGGCGTTCGGCCTGTTCGACCTGCCGTTCGTCATGACCGGCGGTGGTCCGGGCACGGCGACCCAGTCGCTGTCGATCCTCGCCTACGACGCGCTGTTCAAGAACCTCGCCTTCGGGCCCGGCGCCGCCGTGGCTACCAGCACCGCGCTGCTTGTGCTGCTCGGCTGCCTGGCCACGCTGCGGGTGTTCCGGGCCCAGGTCGGACAGGAGGGTTAACTGATGCGAAACCGCAAGCGCGTCGGATGGCATAGGTACATCAACGGCGTCGTTCTTTCCACGATCGTCACCGCGTTGTTCATCCTTCTCCCGCTGTACTGGCTGATCGCCTCGAGCTTGAAGCGGCCGCTCGACGTCGGCTCGCCTAAGCTCTTCCCCAGCCCGATCAGCGGGGCGAACTTCAGCAACGCGTTCGTCGGCTACGACTTCGGGATCTACTTCCGGAATTCGCTGATCGTCACCATCGTGGCCACCGCGCTGGTGCTGGTCCTTGGCACCCTGGCCGGCTACGCGCTCGGCCGGCTGCCGATGCGGGGCAAGTTCACCACGCTGGTGATCCTGCTGATGATCTCGGTGTTCCCTGAAGTCGCGGTGCTCGCGCCGCTGTTCCTGCTGATGAAGCAAATCGGCTGGCTGAACAGCTACCAGGCGCTGATCCTGCCCTACACGGCGTTCAACCTGCCGTTTGCCATCTGGATCCTGCGGAACTACATGCTCGGCATCCCCAAGGAGATGGAGGAGACCGGCCGCATCGACGGCGCCTCGGCCCTGCGCACCGTCTGGAGCATCGTCTTGCCCCAGGCCCTGCCTGGCCTGTTCACGGCGGGCATTTTCTGCTTCACCGCCTGCTGGACCGAGTTCCTGATGGCGTTGACGTTCGACGATTCAAACAACTTCCGGACCATCCCGGTGGGCATCTCCAACTTCGGCGCGAACTTCAATGTTCCCTACGGGACCATCTTCGCGGCCAGCGTCGTGGCGGTGGTGCCCATCGGCATCCTGGTCTTCGTCTTCCGCAAGTTCGTCATCTCCGGCCTGACCTCGGGTGCGGTGAAGGGATGAGCAGGCCCCGCGATCTCGGGCATGTGCCCGGTAAGGAGTCATCATGGCCACGGTAAGCCTTGAGGGCATCAACAAGGTCTACGAGAACGGCTTTCACGCGGTCAAGGACCTGTCCGTGGACATCGCCGACGGCGAGTTCATGGTCCTGGTCGGCCCGTCCG
>JBEKGC010000103.1:0-17335 GCA_050013055.1 Streptosporangiaceae bacterium | reverse complement strand
ACGGGTGGACCACCGGCGACTCGGTGACCGTCTGCACCAGCACCGACACGACGAGCCGCCGGCTGCACGTCCTGCACAACTGGAGCTGGGACCCCGCGACGGCTTCCCCGTCTTCGACGGTCACCGATCTGCTCGGCGGGGGGCGCCACATGCCGGGTGAGCCGGTTACACTCCGCCCGTGGGACGTCCGCCTTTTCCGCAGCGAAGGCTGAGGAGGACAGGGCATGACGGACGATGTCATCGCGCAGGCGGCGGACGGCCGCGTGCGCGGCGCGAGGGACGGCCATGCGCTGCGGTTTCTCGGTATCCCTTACGCTCAGTCACCGGCCGAGGCCGGGCGCTTCGCCGCCCCGGTGCCGCCCCGCCGCTGGGACGGGATCAGGGACGCGCTCGCCTACGGGGCCACATCACCGCAGCCAGACCGTGGCATCACGATGATCCCGGAGCCGGTCATCGCCGGAGACAACGAGCTCAACCTGAACGTCTTCACACCCGATCTGGGCGCGGCCGGCCTGCCGGTACTCCTCTGGATCCACGGCGGCGGATTCTTCGGCGGCGGCAACGCCTCGCCCTGGTATCACGGCGGCTCGTTCGCGCGCGACGGTGTGATCCTGGTCAGCATCAACTACCGGCTCGGCGCCCAGGGATTCCTCGAGGTGCCCGGCGCGCCGGCCAACCGGGCCGTGCGTGACTGGGTGCGGGCCCTGGAATGGGTACAGGACAACATCGCCGCGTTCGGCGGAGATCCGGGCCAGGTCACGATCGCGGGCCAGTCGGCGGGCGGCAGCGCCTGCGCCGCGCTGCTCGGCGTCCCCGCGGCCCGGGGCCTGTTCCGCCGCGCGGTGTGCATGAGCGGCGGCGCGGCGCTCAGGCAGAGCGCCGACGGCGTCCGCGCCGTAGCCGCGCAGATGGCCGGATGCCTGGGTGTCCCGGCTCTGAACCAGGCGGCGCTGGCGGAACTACCCGTCGAGACGATCCTGGCGGCCCAGCAAGCGGTGGCGGGCGCGAGGGACGGGCGGGAGGGCAGCGACGCGATCATAGGCCTGCTCAGCAGCGGCATCCGGCTGCCCTGGGCGCCGTGGACCGACGGCGAGGTCATCACCGAGGAGCCCTTGCAGGCGGCGGCCTCGCCGCAGCACCGCGGCATCTCCGTGCTGGCGGGCGCCACGGCCAACGAGTTCACCATGCGCTGGATGACGGCGGGCTGGATCACCGCCGGCATGGTCACAGAAGGGCTGGCCCAGGCGGGCGTCCCGGCGCCGCTGGCCGCTTCTTACCTCGGCCGGGCCGGCCGGCCATGCGTCGCCGTCGGGCAGGCCATCACCGACCGTACCTTCCGTGTGCCAGCGCAACAGCTGGCCGCGGCGAAGGCGGAGGCCGGCGGCCGCGCCTACACGTACGACTTCCGCTGGCCCACGACGGTGGCCCCCCTGGCAGGCCTGGCCTTTCACTGTCTCGACGTGCCCTTCGCCTTCGACACGCTCGGTGCGCCCGGCGTGCGGGAGGCGACCGGGCCAGCCCCGCCCGCGTCGCTGGCCACCCAGATGCACCGAGCCTGGGTCCGCTTCGTCACCGACGGCGATCCCGGCTGGGAGGCTTACCAGACAGCTCGCAGGCCGGTCATGGTCTTCGCCGAGCCGTCGGCCGTGCACGAAGATCCGCTCGCGGCGGAGCGGGCGGCATGGGGTTAACCGCTGAGCCGCATGTCGCTGGGCGGCGGCCCGGTCAGGATGCGGCGTCGGCTAGCTGGGCATGCTGCTGGCGCAGATCGCGCTTGAGGATCTTGCCGCTCGGGTTCTTCGGCAGCGCGTCGGCGAACACCACGTACTTGGGACGCTTGAAGCCCGCCAGCCGCGCCTTGGTGTGGGCATGCACGTCGTCCTCCGTCAGCGCAGCGCCGGCCCTGGGCACGATGACGGCGGTGACGGCCTCGATCCAGTGCGGATGGGAGATCCCGAACACCGCGACCTCGGCGACCCCGTCCAGTTCGTAGATCGTCTCCTCGACCTCCCGGGAGGCGACGTTCTCTCCCCCGGTCTTGATCATGTCCTTTTTCCTGTCGACCACGGACAGGTACCCGTCCTCGGTCATGACCCCCAGGTCCCCGGAGTGGAACCAGCCGCCGCGGTAGGCGTCGGCGGTCTTCGCCTCGTCGTTGTAGTAGCCCATGGCGGCGTGCGGGGACCGGTGCACGATCTCTCCGATCTCCCCCGGCGGGACCGGGTTGCCGTCGTCGTCGACGAGCATCGTCTCCACGTTCAGGCCGGCCTTACCGGCCGAGCCAGCCCGCTCAAGCTGCTCGTCCGGGCGCAAGATGGTGGCCAGCGGCGCCATCTCGGTCTGGCCGTAGAAATTCCACAACTGTACGTCCGGCAGCCGCCGCTGCAGTTCCCGCAGCACCTCCACCGGCATCGGCGAGGCGCCGTAGTAACCCTTGCGCAGGCTGGACAGGTCGGTGGAGTCGAAGTCGGGGTGACGCAGCAGCGAGATCCAGACCGTGGGCGGGCTGAAGAGCTTGGTCACCTTCTCCCGCTCGATGGTGGCGAGGATGGCGGCCGGATCTGGGCCCGGCAAGATGACCGAGGTGGCGCCGAGATAGACGTCGGTGGAGAAGAAGCAGTCCAGCTGCGCGCAGTGGTACATCGGCAACGAGTGGAGCTCGACGTCCTCGCGGGACATGCCGCCGTCGATGATGCAGGAAACGTACTGCGCGATCAGTGACCGGGAGGAGATCATCACACCCTTGGGCTGGGACTCGGTGCCCGAGGTGTACATCAGCCGCAGCGGGTCGTCGTCACCGACCTCGGCCTGCGGGGCGTGCCCGGGCCCCTCGCGCCACCACGGTCCGATGTCCTGCCAGCCGACCGCCGGGGAGGCACCGGAGGATCCGATCCAGCCCTGGAGCGGATCGGGGACGCCGGCCGCCCGCACGGCCTGGCCGGCCGTGTCGGCCAAGGCGTCCTCGGCGATGATCCCCCTGGCGCCAGAGTGCCTGAGAATGAAGGCGACCTCTTCGGCGCCGAGCATAAAGTTGACAGGGACCAGCACCACGCCGAGCCGGGCGGTGGCGAAGGCCAGCACCACATACTCCCAGCAGTTGTGTGACAGCAGCGCCAGCCGGTCCCCCTTGACCAGGCCGTGGTCGGCCAGGGCGCGGGCGCACCGGTTCACCGCCACGTCGAACTCGGCGAAGCTCACCCGCAGGTCGCCCGCGACCACGGCGAGCTTATCCGGGTCCCGGCGGGCGGCCCGGTGGAGCAGGTCGCCGTAGGAGTGCCGACGGACCCGGGTGATCGCGCCTTGCGTGGCGGGGGTGAAGGTGACGTCCATGACAGGATTATCCACGCACCGGGCCGCCATCACTGGCAGGCTCGTAGGACGCACGGGCGGAAGGGGACTGGGGACACATGCGGCGGCACACAACTGAGCGGCCGTCCGGCCGTGCCCCGCGCACCAGTGGCCGGCCGGCCGGGCCGCGCGAACTGGCGGTCGCAGCACTGCTCGTGTGTGCGTTCATCTGCGGGCTGGGAGTGCTGGCCGCGCTCGTGCCAGTTGGTCATGGGTTCACCCCGAAAGGCGGTGGCTGGTTCACCCCGGCGGTCGTCGGCGGCGCGTTCACGTTGCATCCGCTGCTCATCGCCGTACCGTCGGCGGCCTGCTTTGTCCTCGGGCTGTTCGACTGGCGTCGCCCCTGGCGAGTCGAGCATCTGGACCTGCTGGCGCTCGCTGGCTTCTTGCCCGTGGCGATGCTGCTCAGCGACGATATCTCCGCGGCCGGCCTGTGGCTGGCCGCGGTCTGTCTCAGCTGGCTGTTCACCCGCATGGTGGGAGTGACCTTCGGGATGTGGCCGATGCCGGAACTGCGCCCGTCGATCAGCTCCCGATGGCTGGGCTTAGTACTCCTGATACTGCTGCTCCTCCGGATCGGAAGTGTCGCGGAAGGCAACATTTCTGATGTCGGGCGGGCGAGCTCGCTCGGCGCCTGGCGCGTTCTGCACGGACTGCACCTTTACGGGGCGGTGTACTGGCCGGGCCCCGGCGGGCTGCGAATCTACCATCCGGACTCCTACGGCCCGTTCGCCTACTACGCCTACATCCCCTTCGCGGCTGTCTTCCCGCCGGCGCCAGCCCAGATCGCGACGCTGCTGCCGGCGATCTGCTTCGACGCGCTGACGCTGGCCGGACTGTACAAGCTCGGCCAGCGGCTCGGCGGACGGCCGCTCGCGCAGGCGTTCGCGTTCGCGTACCTGCTGTACCCGTTTCCCGACCTCTCCCTGACGGCGCAGACCAACGACGCGCTGATCGCCGCCCTGTGCGTGTGGACGATCGTCGCCGCGGAGCGTCCTGTCGCCCGCGGGCTGCTGATGGCAGCCGCGGCCCTGACCAAATTCCTCCCCGCGCTGCTCGCCGTGGCCTTCCTGGGCACCAGGCGGGGACGTTGGCGCTACGCGCTGACGCTGGTCGCCTCGCTCGCCGCGATGCTGGCCTGGCCGCTCATCACCTCCGGGCCGGCTCAGCTTTTTGACTCGACGCTGGGCTACCAGCTCTTGCAGCGCGGCGGCGGCGTCCAGTACAGCATCTGGACCTACCTGCCGCCGCAGGTGGCGATCGTGGCCAGGCCCGTGTTCGCCGCCGTTCTCGTGCTGCTCGCGCTCGCGCCGATGGTGCGTCCTGACGGACAGGACATACGGCGGCAGGCCGCTCTCGCCGCCGCGCTCCTCATCGGCGCGCAGCTACTCCTGGGCTACTGGTTCTACAGCTACCTCACCTGGTGCTACCCGCTCCTCATCATCGCGATCATCCACGCTGACCGTGAATGCAGTACATGCAGTAAACTGGGTTAATGCCATACGGTCCACCTCCTAGTGAGTCCCATTCTCGGGAGCCCCGCACGAAGCGCGTCCGGATCACGGTCGACCTAGCCCCGGACGACTATCAGCTCCTGAACCGCTGGCTGGCCAAGGCCAGCGTGGAACTCGATCAGCCGGTCAGCACGATGACCCTGGCCCGCGGGATCAGGGCCATGATCCGGTCGGCCGCGGCCGACCACGTCGTCAACGACGTGGTGCTCGACTTCCTGCGCAGGGAACCATGAGCCTGGAGCGAGAGAAGCAGGTCGCCGCGGAAGCGGCCGCGGAGCTTGTCGAGAACGGCATGTCCGTCGGGCTCGGCACCGGCTCGACCGTGGCGTACCTGCTCCCGGCCCTGGCCAAGCGATCCCTCAACATCGTCTGCGCCGCCACGTCACCGCGCACCGAGCAGGCCGCGCGCGAACTAGGCCTGAGGATCGAGCACGTCACGAACATCGACAGGTTCGACATCACGATCGACGGCGCGGACCAGATCGCCCCGGACGGCTGGCTGGTCAAGGGGGGCGGCGGCGCGCATACCCGGGAGAAGATCGTGGCCGGGGCCGCGGACCGGTTCGTCGTTATCGCCGACTCCTCCAAGCCGGTCCCGGCCCTGCACGCCCCGGTTCCCCTCGAACTGCTGTCCTTCGGGCTGCACGCCACCCTGCGCCGGGTCAACCCGGCCTCGCTTCGCGACATCCCGCTGAGCCCGGACGGCGGCGTGATCGCCGACTACCACGGGCCGGTCGAGGACCCGGCGGCGCTGGCCGTCCGGTTGTCATCGACGCCTGGGGTGGTCGAGCATGGCCTGTTCCCGCCGCAGATGGTGGCCACGGTCCTCGTCGGCCGGGGCGAGTCGGTCGACCGGACCGACTTCACCCGCCGCCCTTGAGCGGATCTCTCTTATGCCCTCGCCGTCACTTCCGCCCATGGCGTTTCATCTCTGAACCCCCGCCCCGCCCGCCTCACCAGAACCTCCCGTCCTGAAAACGCCTGTCCCGCCAGGGATTGTGGATCGTTGCCGTCGAAATAAGAAGCTAATTATTTACCCTGAGTACCTCTTCGAGGCCCGTCATAGCGCCCTACCGTACTAGTGCGCCGAGTAATCCCCCGCCCTGCGCATGAGCCACCCCTGGACCCTGGCCTCGATCTCCTCGTCACCCGCGCCAGGGTGCTCACGCCGCATCCGCTGCCGGTAAAGGTGAATCCCGAAGTCCGCCATCTCAAGCGCCAGCCTGAACCGCTGCGCCTCAGGCGAGTCCGCCGAAAGCTCCACATTCCCATTCTGCGGCCGGGACCGTGGAGATAGCCCCGGGCCCGGCCACGACCACGACCACGACCACGACCACGACCACGACGATGGACCATAGGTGTTGCTGGGACAACCACGATGGCACATCGTGGTGCCTCGCGAGCAGGAGCAGGGCAGCATGGGCGTGCAGGATGGGGCGGGCGGGGCTCAGCGGGCTCCCGTACGGCATCCGTAAGAATGGCCCGTACCTCAGCCTCCATTGACCGGCCGTGACTTGCCGCGCGCGACTGCAGACGCCGCCTGACGGTCTCGTCCGCATCGCGAATGTCAAGTGACCTTTACCAACCCCCTGGGCACTTCTCGTGGCCGCGGACAGCCGCCAGCGGCCGACCTGGCCGTCACGCAGAGCGTCGCGCTGCTACCTGACTGCACCGCTGGCGCACCGGCGGTAAGAACGTCCCGGGCGGACCTTGAGGTCAGGACATCGGGAGCGCGTTCAACTGCTCCCGGTCACGAACCCCAGGGGGCGTTTCATGATCGGCTCGCAGCAGCAGGCTCCCAGCAGGCGCGAGACCATGAGGAAAAGCGTCAGCGCCCAGCGGGAATGCCGCCCCGGCCGGGAAGAAATCAGCGGGCGCGCGCAGCAGGACGGGGTCGCCTTCTTCCTGCCCGCCTTTAACGAGGCCGCCAACCTGCGGACTATCGTGCCCGGGATCGTCGATTACTTCCTTCGGCTCGGCTGCCCTTTCACGATCATCATCGTGGATGACGGCAGCACCGAGGACGACACTTTCGAGGCGGCCGAGCAACTAGCCCGGCACTTCCCCGGACATGTCCTGGTCGTGCATCACAGCAGGAATAAAGGCTACGGCGCCGCTCTTCAGACCGGCTTCCGCGCCGCTCTGGGCACCGGGCATGGCCTGATTGGTTTTTGCGACGCCGACGACCAGTTCGAGATCGCGAGCTTCGGAACGCTGCTCGCGGCGCTGCAGAACCGCGGCGCGGACCTCGCGGCCGGTTACCGCATCGCCCGGGCCGACTCGCTGAAGCGGCGCGTTATGGGGCGCGCCTGGCACTGGCTTTCCAGCCTCGCACTCGGCTCCAAGGCCGCCCGCGACGTCGACTGCGGTTTCAAGCTCTTCACCCGGGCTGTCCTGGCAGATGTCGAGCCGCGGATTAGCGGCCGGTATGCCGCGGTGTCACCTGAGATTCTTGCCCGGGCCATATCGGCTGGCTACACGATGGTCGAAGCCGGCGTTACGCACAAGTCCCGTCACCTCGGACGGCAGACGGGCTCCGATCTCAAGGTCGTCATTCTTTCCCTCACCTGCCTGTTCCAGCTCCGCCTGACGCTCAGAACGGAAAGGTGAGATGGAATCCAGCGTCCTGGCACGCCGGCCGCTGCCGGTCGATGATCAGCGCACGGCGGTACGAGCTCAGCATGACCATGCGGCCTGGGGTGTCGCGCTCGCCGCGACCGTCATGTCGCTGGTCGCCTACGTCACGACCGTCCGCCTGCACGGCGTCCTGCTCTACGTGGACTCCATCTCACATCTGGAGATCGCGCGCCGCGTCGTCAGCAGCACAAGCCCCGGCCTCGCGCAGCTCGGCTACGTCTGGCTGCCACTGCCGCACCTGCTCATGCTGCCCCTCATCTGGATCAGCCCGCTTTACCGGAACGGCTTCGCGGGCAGCATCGTCTCCATGGCCGCCTACGTGGCCACGGCGGTGCTGATGTACAAGATCACCTTCAGGCTCACCCGCAGGAAGTTCGCCGGTGTCGTCGCCGCGGGCGTGTTCGCGGTGAATGTCAACATGCTCTACATGCAGAGCACGCCGATGACCGAAGCACTGCTGTTCTGCATGCTGGCCGCCATGGTGTACTGCGTCCAGCAGTGGGCCGACACGGACAAGTACCAGTACCTCATGGCCGGGGCCGTCGCGGCCCTGTGCGCCACCTTGACCCGGTACGAGAGCTGGCCGGTCCTGGCCTGCCTGGTGATCGCGGTGGCGGTTATCGCCTGGCAGCGCAAGCCCGCCGGCCAGACGCCGGCGATCCGCTTGGCCAGCACGCAGGACCGCCTCATCGCCTTCTCTGTCGTGGCCTTCGCGGGGATCGCGGCCTGGCTGATCTGGAATTGGGCCATCTTCGGCAACCCGCTGAACTTCCAGTCCGGCGCCTTCGCCAAGCCGTCCAACTGGGTATCAAGCGGGGAACCGTTCATCGGCAACTGGCTGATCGCGGCCAAGACGTACTGGTACGCGATGCTGGACAACGAGACAGGCCCGCTGCTGCTGCTCGCGGCGGCCGGGCTGGTGTGCCTCATCGCGCGGGAATGGCGCACCAAGCGCACCGCGGCCCGCTCGCTGCCGGTGCTGTCGCTGCTCGTCATCGTGCCATTTTTCATCGTGTCCCTGTACGCCGGCCAGCGGCCGCTGCACGTCCTGCAGGTCAGCAACGACCTCTACAACGTGAGGTTCGGGCTGATCATGCTCGTGCCCACCGCCATCGGAATCGGCTACCTGGTGGGGACGTTGCAGCGGTTCAGGCTGGCGATGTACGTCGCGGGCAGCTTGGTGCTCGTGCTGGCGGCCGGACTTGGCGCCAGCCTCCTGCGGCACGACAACGTGATTACCTACACGGCGGCACGAGAAACCCTGACGTCAGCCACGGTGGTCAAGCAGGAGCCGGTCGTCGCCTTCCTCAAGACGCACTACACCGGCGGTCTGGTGCTGATGGAATCGTTCGGCAATGAAAATATCGTCTTTCAGCTTCCGTCTGATCAGCTGGTGTATGAGGGCAGCTACCGGCAATGGCTGCCTTCGCTGCAGAATCCGTCGGGTCATCATATTGACTGGATAATCGCCAGGTGCGGTGACTCTCCTTATCCGGACAAGGTCTGCCTGGCGCTCGGCCAGGCGCAGCTCAGCCACTACACGCTCGTGTTCACGACCGCCGATCACGACTACCGGGTCTACCGGCTCAGGAAGTAGGGGACCGTGCCCGCTCCCACCCAGCCGGAGACGGCCGCCCGGCTTCTGAGCACCGGCCAGGTGATGTTCTCCGCCGCCTTGTTCCTGCTGGCCATCGCGGTAGCGGCGGTGTTCGGGCCGGTCGTTCTCCTCAAGGCGGCCGTCGCTCTCGCGATCGCGTTCTACATCGTCTTCGTGGGTTTCAAGTTCATCCTCTGGTGCGCCGCGGCGAAGTCAGCCGAGCCCCGCCACCGCCTCCCGGCCGAGGACGACCCTGATCTGCCCAGGTACACCATCTTGGTGCCGCTGTTCCGCGAAGCCAACATCCTGGGCGAGCTGGTCAAGGCGCTGTCATGCCTGCGTTACCCGGCCGGGAAGCTGCAGATCCTGCTCCTGCTCGAAAAGGACGACGACGAAACTCAGGCCGCCGCGGCGGCCGCGGACCTGCCGGGTTACTTCCAGGTCCTCACCGCCCCCGACGCGGGACCGCGCACCAAACCGAAGGCATGTAACTTCGGGTACAGCCACGCCACCGGCTCGATCGTGACCATCTTCGACGCCGAGGATCGCCCAGAACCAGATCAGCTGCTCAAGGCGGTAGCCGGTTTCCGCGCCGTCTCGGCGCGCCAGCGGGTCGGATGCCTCCAGGCGAAGCTCGTCTTCTGGAACCCGCGCGGAAGCTGGATCAGCTCCTTCTACTGGGCCGAGTACGTGACCCACTTTCAGTGGGTGCTGGCCGGCCTGGCCCGGCTTGGGCTCATCCCTCCGCTGGGGGGCACGAGCAATCATTTCAGCCGCGGTGCGCTCGAAGCCGTCTCGCGGGCAAATGGCCGGTGGGAATTCACCGACGGTGCGGGTGACCCGGTCACCATGCGCGGCCCCTGGGACCCGTACAACGTCACCGAGGATGCCGACCTGGCGTTCCGGCTGGCGATGGCGGGATACCAGATCGAGATGCTCAGCTCGGTCACCTACGAAGAAGCACCCGATGTGGCCACCGTGGCCAAGAACCAGAGAAGCAGGTGGCTGCAGGGGTTCGCGCAGACCGGCCTGGTGCACACCCGCCATCCGGTCCAGTCGATGCGATCCGTCGGTCCGCTGCGCTACCTGGCCTTCATCTTGTTCATGCTGGGGACGCCCGTTTCGCTTCTGCTGAACCCGCTGATGTGGGCGGCGACGATCCTGTACGTCGTCTCACGCCTGGACGCGCTCACTGCGGTCTCCACTTTCATCGACGGGCTCTTCCCCACGCCCGTGTTCTACGCGGGCGCCTTCGTGGCCGTGGCCGGGAATGCTGTCCTGTTCGGTCAGAAGCTCATGACGCCGCTGCGGCGGCAACAGCAGTCCGAGACCGCCTCGGGCCGGACCGGGCTTCCGCTGGCGACGTACCTGCACCAGCAGGAATACGGCCTGACGGGCCGGCTGCTCTGCACCCCCTTGTGGTGGGCCTTCACCTCCGTATCCGCGTACCGGGCGCTGCGGAAGCTTCTCATCCGGTCGCAGCGGTCGTCGTGGGACAAGACACCCCACGGCCACGAGCTCGCCCGGGAGGCCGAACTCACCCGCTATGACCGGCCCGCGATCGCCCCGCTGGCCGCCTGATGCTCAGCTCAGGCCGGGCTACGGCTGGCGCCCGCGCCATCTCCTAGAATCCAGGCACCGGCCGAATGAGACTGACCAACGAGCAGGGAGCCTTGCGTGATGCGACAGGTGGGCATGCAGATCGGAGCCGAACGGCGGCTGGGTACGGGCACGTTCGAATCGATTGACCCGTACACCGGTGAGCCGTGGGCCGTGCTGCCCGAGGCGACCAGGGCCGATGTCGATGACGCGGTCGCGGCCGCACGGACCGCGTTCGAGGGTGAGTGGGGGGCGCTGACCGGCACCGCGCGCGGGCGGTGCCTGCGCCGGCTGGGCGCGCTGATCGCCGAGCATGCTGACGATCTCGCCGTCGCCGAGACCCGCGACAACGGCAAGCTGCTGCGCGAGATGGACGGCCAGGTCCGCGGCCTGCCCGCCTGGTTCGACTACTACGCCGGGCTGGCCGACAAGATCGACGGCCGGGTGGTGGACACCGGGCGGGGCGACTTCTTCGGGTACGTATCGCGCGAGCCGGTGGGCGTGGTCGCCTCGGTCCTGCCGTGGAACTCACCGCTGCTGCTGCTCACCTGGAAGCTCGCCCCGGCGCTGGCGGCCGGCTGCACGATGATCGCCAAGCCGTCCGAGCAGGCGCCGGTGTCGATCCTGCTGCTCGCCGAGCTCTTCGAGCAGGCGGGCTTCCCGCCCGGCGTCTTCAACACCGTCAGCGGAGCCTCCCGGCAGGTCGGTGAGTGGCTGGTCAGTCACCCCGGCGTGGACCACGTCTCGTTCACCGGCTCGGAGGCCACCGGCGCCGCGGTGGCCAAGGCCGCCGCCGGGCACCTCGCCCCGGTGAGCCTCGAGCTCGGCGGCAAGTCCGCCAATATCGTGTTCCCCGACGCGGACCTGGCCGCGGCGGCGAACGGCCTGGTGGCCGGCATCTTCGCCGCCGCCGGGCAGACCTGCATGGCAGGCTCGCGCGGCCTGGTCCACGAGGACGTCTACGACGAGATCCTCGAGCGCGTGGCCGAGCGAGCCGCCCGGATCGTGATGGGTGACCCGCGGCGGCCCGAGACGGAGATGGGCCCGATCTGCTTCCCCGGGCAGTTGCAGAAGATCCAGAAGTTCGTGGCCGAGGCCAGGGACTCCGGCGCCCGGATCGTCACCGGCGGCGACGACCGGGGGCTGGGCGGTCTGTTCTTCGCCCCCACGATCGTCGCGGACGTCGGCAACGACGCGGCGGTCTGCCAGGAGGAGATCTTCGGCCCGGTGCTGAGCGTGCTCAGGTTCAAAGACGAGGACCAGGCGCTGGCGCTGGCCAACGACTCCCGCTACGGGCTGGCGGCCGGCCTGTGGACGCGGGATATCCAGCGCGCGTTCCGCATGACCAAGAAACTGCGGGTGGGCACCGTGTGGGTCAACGCGTACCGGACGGTGAACTTCACCATGCCGTTCGGCGGGTTCAAGGCATCCGGCTTCGGCCGCGAGAACGGCACCGAGGGACTGCACGAGTACCTGCGGGACAAGGCGGTGTGGATCGAGATGACCGGGGCCACCCGCGACCCCTTCGTGCTCGGCTGAGCCGATGTCAGCCGATGGGTCCCTGCCGCTGGCCGGGATCACGGTGGTCTCGGTCGAGCAGGCGGTCGCCGCGCCCTTCGCCACCCGCCAGCTCGCCGACCTCGGCGCCCGGGTCATCAAGATCGAGCGGCCAGGGGCCGGCGACTTCGCCCGGCACTACGACACCTCGGTCAAGGGCCTGGCCAGCTACTTCGTCTGGCTCAACCGCGGCAAGCAGTCGCTGAGCCTGGACCTGAAGGCCGGCGCGGGCCTGGCCGTGCTGACCCACCTGATCGGGCGGGCCGACGTGTTCGTGCAGAACCTGGCGCCCGGCGCCGCGGCCCGGATGGGCCTGTCCGCGGCGGCCCTGCGCGAGCGGGACGAGCGGCTGATCGTCTGCGACGTCTCCGGCTACGCACCCGGCGGGCCGATGGGTCACCGGCGGGCCTACGACCTGCTGGTCCAGTGCGAGACCGGGGTGGTGTCGGTCACCGGCACCCCGGAGGCCCCGGCCAAGGCCGGCATCTCGATCGCCGATATCGCCGGCGGCATGTACGCATATAGCTCGGTGCTGGCGGCGCTGTACGCCAGGGAACGCACCGGGGCCGGCGCCGCGCTGCAGGTCTCGCTGTTCGAGGCACTGACCGAGTGGATGTCCCAGCCGATGTACTACGCGATGTACACCGGCACGCCCCCGCCCCGGACCGGGACCAGCCATGCCACGATCGCGCCCTACGGAACGTTCCGGACCGGCGGCGGCGGCTCGGTGCAGCTGGCCGTGCAGAACGACCGCGAATGGCACCGGCTCTGCGACCAGGTGCTCGGGCGTCCCGCCCTGGCCGGCGACCCGCGATTCGTCACCAACACCGCCCGGGTCGCCGCCCGGTCCGAACTGCACGCCGAGATCGAGACCACGCTGAGCCGGTTCCCGGCCGAGGAGGTGCTGGCCATGCTCGACGCCGCGCAGATCGCGAACGGCAAGCTCAACACCGTCGGCGACCTGCTTGAGCACGCTCAGCTCAAGCACCGCTGGACCGAGGTGGACTCCCCCGCCGGGCCGCTGCGGGCCCTGCCGCCGCCGGTCAGCACCGGCGGCGGGGCCGACGGGGCCATGCCCGCGCTCGGGGCCATTCCAGCGGTCGGCGAGCACACCGGCGAGATCTTGACCGAGCTCGGGTACACCGCCGCGGAGGTGGCCGCGCTCCGCGCCGCCGGGACGGTATGACGACGCACTCCCCGTCGATCGAAGCGACGGTCACGCTCTGAGGGCCCGAACCGCCGCACCCCAGCCGCCACCCCCGCCACTCCCGCCGCCAGCCCGCCGCTCCCCGCACCCCACCCGTCACAGCTATCGAAAAAGATCGTGGAATATCCGGCTTACCTGGAGACTTTGGTACCATATCGGGTACCAAACTATCCGCAGGAGCCCGATCTTCCGCGCGAAACCGGCGGCCCGGCCGGCCCGACGCCTCCGGTCATGCCTGCACCGCCCGCCTCACTGATGTGCTCCCGCCCCATGCGCCAGCAGCAGTACCGGAACGAGGACCGATTCCAGTCCCGGCCCGCACGATTGTGGATAGTTACTATCGAAATCAGAAGCTAATGATCCACAATCCCTGGTTTGCGGCCTGCCAGCTCCGGGGCCCGGTCTGGCCGAGCCAGGAGGATCACCGCCCCGGGCGCTCCGAATTTGGCGCGACGGTAGCCGGGCCTGCCCCCTGCGGCCATGTTCTGTTCACCTGAGTTCTCTACGTTCGCGCCATGAGCGAATCGAGCAGCGGTGGGTCATACGGCAAAGCCGGCTTTACCCGGCGCAGGTTCATCATCGGGACCGCCGGGGTTGGCGCGGTGGCGGCGCTGGGAGGGACGGTCGTCCGCGCGCCCCGGGCGGTGGCCACCGGTGCACCGAGCGGGCCGCCGACCACCACGCTGCCGCTGCCTACCACCACCGAGCCGGAACAGCTGCTGCTGACCTGGGGCAGGGACCCGGCCCGGGAGGTCACGGTGTCGTGGAGCGCTCCCGGCACAGTGCCTCAGCCCGCGCCGGCCCTGGCGGTGTCGACCGAGCCGATCACGGCAGGCAACCCGGGCCGGCTGATCAAGCTGCCTGACCCGAAGCCGCTCGACGTGACGCAGCGGTACGCCGACGCCGCCTCGGTCAGCTTCACCGACGGGCTGAACGGGCAAACCACGTACTTCTACCACGTCCAGCTCACCCACCTCGAGCCGGGGAAGCGGTACTACTACCAGGTCAGCGATGGCGCGGCCGAGCCGTCCACGGCGGGCGCATCGTTTGAGACCGCGCCGCACGGCCGGGCGAAATTCCGCTTTTCCAGCTACGGCGACCTGGCCACGCCGTCCTGGGACCTCAATACCTCGGGCAATATCTGGCACGAGTCCTGCGACAACTCCTGGTTCGCGGTCACCGCGATCGAGGACCCGGGTGACGGGCAGGGTGCCCCGCTCTTTCACCTGCTCAACGGCGACCTGTGCTACGCCAACCTGGACGTCGACAACGCGCCAGCCGTGTGGCGGGACTTCGGCAACAACGTCGCGCGCAGCTCGGCGCACCGGCCCTGGATGCCGGCGCTCGGCAACCACGAGTGCGAGTTCGGCGTCGACACGATGTCCGGTCACCCGGGCAGCGCAGCCGGCGGGGTGGCGGCGCAGGGCGCGGCGGGGAACTGCTGGAACGGCCCGTACGGCTTCGGCCACTACCTGAGCCGGTTCCTGCTGCCGGACAACGGCGTGACCAACTGGGACGGCAACCGGCTGCGCGGGAACTTCTACACCTTTCAGGTCGGCACCGTGAGGTTCATCTCGCTCGACGCCGACGACATCATCTACCAGGACGGCGCCGCCAACTACGTGATCAACACGGCGAACACCGGGCCGGAGACCACCACGACCGGCGCCGAGATCCCGAACGGCACCACGGCCTACACCCGCTTCTACACCGGCGGCCTGAAGCACGATGCAAAGAACGACTCCCTGGTCCCCGACTACGCGAGCGGCCAGCCCAACCTGCAGACCATCTGGCTCCAGGGGACCCTGGCGCAGGCGCGCCGCGACCCTTCCGTCGACATGATCGTGGTCTTCATGCACCAGTGCGCGATGTCCACCTCAGTGCCGGGCAACGGCTCCGACCTCGGCATCCGCCAGGCCTGGCTGCCGCTGTTCGATCAATACGAGGTCGACCTGGTGCTCTCCGGCCACGAGCACGACTACGAGCGCACCTATCCGGTCCGCGGCTACGACGCCGGGGAGCCCGGCACCGTCGCCGCGCCCAACCCCGGCCAGGTCAAGGGGGCGGCGGTCGACACGCGGCGCCCCTCGGTGGTCACCACCGAGCCGCAGGCGTTTAACGGCATCCCGGCGTGGAACACCAGCGAGGGCACCGTATACCTGGTGCTCGGCGGCGGCGGCACCAACGGGCCAACCAACACCTACGGCACGGACACCGCGGACGACACGCCGCGGGCCAAGGTCATCACGACACGGAACGCCGTCGTCGGGACCGAGGCGACCGGGTTCTCCAAGAACGGCGCCGACTCGGTCGAGGACGCGCCCTGGTCCGCTGCCATCAACCCGACCGACGCCTACGGCTACTCGATCTTCGACGTCGACCCCGGCCAGCGCCCCGGGGAGACCACGATCACCTTCCAGTACTTCGCGATCCCGGCGGTGACCAACGAGGCAGGATCCGCGCACGACGGCACCACCACGCTGCCGACGCAGCCCACCGAGAGGTTCGTTTTCGGTCGCCGGGTGGGCCGCCGGTAACGCAGGCCGGTGCCCTTAGGCCGCCGGCCGCCCGGTGAGCAGGTCGCGCACCGTACGCGGCTGACGGCCGAGGAGGTCGCGCAGGAGCGGGTCGACGCCAGCGAAGCGTCCCTGCCGGGCCGCCTGGAAGAATCCGAGCAGGAACCGGGCCATGAGCTCCGGCGTGCCCCGCGCGACCTGCCCGGCCAGCCACGTGTCGTCGTCGACGACGACGCGCCTGATGTCGCGGCCGGGTTCGGAGGCGATCCCCGCGATGTCGTCGAACGTCACGGCCGCGCTCGCGGTGAGCGTGACCGGGCCGTCGAAGGGCCGCTCGCCGGCCAGGATCACCGCGGCCGCCTCCGCCTCGTCAGCGCGTTCGGTCCAGGACACGGGTCCGTCGGCTGGCGTGGCGATGACGCCGGTCTCCCGCCAGGGTCCGAGCAGCCAGTCGAGGCTGTGCGCGTAGAAGCCGTTGCGGCCTGGTCGGTGAAGATGAATGAGCCATTCGAGCCTGGGGTGACGACCCAGGTGGCCGGGCCGGGAGTGGGCAGGATGGCCGCTGCCGGGAACGCGGCGGCTGGCCACTTGGACTGTGCACCCGGCGGACGCGAGCGCGCCCCTCCCACCGTGACGATGACGGAGATGCAGCCGGCCGTACCGGACGCTCGGCGGCGGAAGGAGCGGCACTGTGACCATCTGGCTGGACATGCCGTTCCAGATACAGTTCCGGGTCATGGCCGAGACCACTGTCCGGTTCGCCCGAAGCCACGACCGCGACGACCACGCCCTGCTGCTCAGCCCGTGGCCAGAGAGCCTGCTGGCTTTCGAGCCAGCATGGTCGCTGCTGGCCGGGCACTCCGGCCTCGTGGCCATCGACCTGCCGGGGTTTGGTCACTCCCCGCCGGGATACGTTGCTTTCCCCGCGGGCGATGGGCGAGTTCCTCATCCGTGCCGCTGACAGTTTCGGACTTACGCATCCGCATGTCATCGGCCCTAGCGTGGGCACAGCGGCCGCGCTGTTTGCCGCGGCCCGGTATCCGGCCCGGCTGCGCAGCCTGGTCGTCGGCAGCGGCGCCGCGGCCGTGCCGCCTCAGCTCGGCGGGGTGCTGAAAGACTGGATCGAAACCCCTGATCCTGGCCAGTTCCGCCGCGCTGACCCGCGGCAGCTCGTGGCCAGTGCCCTCGCCGACATCGAGCGGTACGTGCTGCCCGAAGCTATCCGTGAGGATTACCTTTCCGCCTACGAGGGCAACCGCTTCGGTGGGGCAATGCGCTACCTGCGCAGCTCTCTGGTCGAACTCCCGGTGCTGCGCGACCTGCTTCCTGAGATCACCACCCCGGTGCTGATTATCGCCGG
>JBEKGC010000102.1:0-18891 GCA_050013055.1 Streptosporangiaceae bacterium | reverse complement strand
GCCCGACACGATGAAGCGCGCGATGGCCAGGCAGGCCGAGGCCGAGCGGGAGAAGCGAGCCAAGATCATCAACGCCGAGGGCGAGTCGCTGGCCGCCGCCGCGCTGGGCGAGGCCTCCGACACGATGATGGCCCACCCGCTCGCGCTGCAGCTGCGCAACCTGCAGAGCCTGGTCGAGATCGGCGTGGACAAGAACACCACCGTGGTGTTCCCCGCCCCGCTGATGACCACCATCGCCGAGCTCGGCTCCTTCATCGCCCGCGAAAAAGCCGCCGCGACCCCCGCGGCCGACCGCGGCCAACTTCCCCCGCTGGTCGCGGTCAACGGGATCACCGCCGCCGAGGCGATCGACGCACCCAACGGAATCGACCCGGCCGGATTCGGCGACGGCAGCTAGTGTCGCGTTAGGCACAACGGTCGCGAGCGCAGGCCTGCTGCGAACAGGAGGAACAAATGTCAGTGCAGGAATACGGAGACCAGCCCCGCATCGTGGCGGGCGTCGACGGTTCTGAGTCGTCCCTGAGCGCGCTGCGCTGGGCCATCCGGCAGGCCGGGCTGACCGGCGCGGTCGTCGATGCCATCGCCGCCTGGCATTATCCGGCCGCGGGCGGCGGCTTCGGCTACCTCCCGATGGGCACCGCCGAGGACTTCGACTTCCAGGCGATCACCGAGAAGGTCCTCGCCGACGCGATCAGCCGCACCCTCGCACCGGGCAGTGACGTCCGCGTGCGCAGCCACGTCGTCGAGGGCAACGCCGCCCAGGTGCTGATCGATGCCTCCGACGGCGCCGACCTGCTCGCGCTGGGCAGCCGCGGGCACGGCGGATTCACCGAGGCGCTGCTCGGCTCGGTCAGCCAGCACTGCGTGCAGCACGCGCGCTGCCCCGTCCTCGTGGTCCGCGGCCAGGAGCGGAAGTGACCCGCGCGTTACTCGGTCGCGATGGCGGCCAGCAGGTCGAGCTTGGCCGCCCGGCGGGCCGGCCAGCTGGCGGCGACCAGGCCGAGCAGGGCGGCAAGCAGAAGGAAGATCACCAGTCTGGAGACAGGCACTACGGTGTCGGTGATGCCCTGCTCTCTCAGCGACGACACCAGCGCGATACCCAGGCCGGTGCCGATGACGAGCCCGATGACGGCGCCGAAGATGGCCAGGATCACCGCTTCTGACCGGATCATCGCCCGGACCTGGCGCCGCTTCATGCCGACCGCGCGCAGCAGGCCGATCTCCCGGGTGCGCTCGAAGACCGAGAGCATGAGCGTGTTCACGATCCCGATGAGCGCGATCAGCACGGCCAGGGCGAGCAGGGCGTAGACCAGGCCGATCAGCTCGTTGACGCTGTTCACCTGGGCCTGCTCGAACTGGGCCTTGGTCTGGACCTGCACGTTCGGGTAGGGAGCCAGGGCGCGGGTGACGGCCTGATCGATGCCGCCGCCGCCGTTGGTGGTCAGCAGCAGCGCGGCCGGCAGCGGGGTGCTGAAGTGGGACTGGTAGAACGCGGCGCTGACCAGGTACTTGCCGACCAGGGCGTTGGCCTCGAAGATCCCGCCGACGCGCATGCTGGACAAGCCCGTCTTGGCGAACGTCACCGGCACCGTGTCGCCCACCGACAGGTCGTCAGACTTCGCGGTCGTCGAGTCGATGAGCAGGCCGCCGGCGTCCAGGGCGGCCGGGCTGCCCGACGCCATCCGCAGGATCACGGTGCCGGCCAGGTCCTGCGTCGACACCGCGATGAGCGAGGCCAGCGTGCTGCGGATCTCGAACTGCCCGCCGTAGATGACGTTGGTCTGCGTGACACCGGGCACGGCCGCCGCGGTGGCCACCACCGCGTCGCTGAAGTTCCCGCCCCCGTTGGTTGGGCTCACGATGAGGTCGGCCCGGATGGCGTCGTCCACGCTGGCCGTGGCCGACTTGGACAGCGAGGCGCCGAACACCGACATGGCGGCGACCAGGGCGAGGCCGACCATCAGGGCCGAGGCGGTCTGGGCCGTGCGGCGGGGACTGCGCATGGAGTTCTCCCGGCCGAGCCGGCCCGGCATCCAGTGGGCCAGCGGACGGCCGATCACGCTGGACAGCGGGCGGGCGAGCGCCGGGGACAGCATGGCGACACCGACGAAGATGCCGACCGCGCCCACGCCCACCAGCGCGATGACCGGCTTGGCCAGACCCACGGCGAGCAGCACCACCCCGGCCAGGGCCACGCAGGACCCCCAGATAAACCGGCGCCGCAGCGAGACGGCGCCGGCCGACGACTGGTCGCTGAGCGCGGCGATCGGCGGGATGCGCACCGCGTTTCTGGCCGGGCCGATCGAGGCCACGACCGTCACGCCGACACCGACCGCCAGCCCCACCAGCACCGTCCGCAGCTCGAACACCGGCGATCCCGTGGGCAGCGTGATCCCGAACCCGCGCAGCAGCGCCTCGAGCCCGATCGCGGCCAGCACGCCCAGGCCGAGGCCGATCACCGAGGAGGCCAGTCCCACGATGGCCGCCTCGGCCAGCACCGAGCGGAACACCTGGCGGCGGCTCGCACCGACGATCCGCAGCAGCGCCAGCTCCCGCGTCCGCTGCCCGACGATGATCGAGAACGTGTTGAAGATGGTGAACCCGCCGACGAACAAGGAGATGAACGCGAACACAAGCAGCGCGGTGGAGAAGAACGACAGGGCCTGGCTGACCGCGGTCGTCTGCTCCGTCACCACGGTCTGCCCGGTGACCACCTGCACGCCGGCCGGGAGGGCCGCGGCGATGGCCCGCTGCACCGCGGGCTTGCTGGCCCCGGGGCTGGCCACCACGTTGATGTCGTCGAGGCTGCCCGTCTCCTGCATGACCTGCTGGGTGACCGGCAGCGTGAACGCGGCCAGGGTCGCCCCGGCGAGGTTATCCGCGGTCCCGAACCGGGCGATGCCTGAGATGGTGAACGTCCGGGCGGACCCGGCGAACAAGATGCGGACACTCTGCCCCACGGCGAAGTGGTACTTGCTGGCCGTCCCGGCGTCCATGACCACGTCATCCGGGCTGGCCGGCGGGCCGCCCGTGACCACGCGCAGGACGGAGAGCTGCTGATCAGGATCGAAGTTCACGCCGAGGGTCGGCGCGCCGCCGGTCACGATCGGCTTGCCGTCCTTGGCCACGAACTGGGCGTAGCCCTCGATCGCGCCCTGGGCGGTGGCGACGCCAGGCACCTGGCGGATGGTGGTCAGCAGCGACTCAGGGATCGGGTTGCGGGTCGCGTTCGCCCCGGCGCTGCCGAGCTGCGCGACCCCGCGGACCTGGAAGTCGACCTTGGAGTAGATGCTGCCGAACAGCGTCGAGAACGTGTTGTTCAAGGTGTCGGTGAGGACGAACGTGCCGGAGATGAAGGTGACACCGAGCACGATGGCGAGCGCGGTGAGCGCCAGCCGGAGCTTGTGGGCCAGCAGGCCCTTGATGGTCACGTTGCGCACGTCAGGCCCCCAGCGTCCGCATCCGCTCAAGCACCGAGTCGGCGGTCGGTGAGTCAAGTTCGCTCACCGCGGCCCCGTCGGCCAGGAAGACGACCCGGTCCGCGTACGCGGCCCCGCGCGGGTCGTGCGTCACCATGACGATCGACTGCTTGAGCTCGGTCACCGAGCGCCGCAGGAACGTGAGCACCTCGGCGGAGGAGTTGGAGTCCAGGTTGCCGGTGGGCTCGTCGGCGAAGACGAGGTCAGGCCGGCTGATCAGGGCCCGGGCGCACGCCACCCGCTGCTGCTGACCGCCGGACAGCTCGCTCGGACGGTGCGTCAGCCGGTCCGCGATGCCCAGCTGGCCCACCAGGTAGCCGAGCCACTCCTGGTCGACCTTGGTGCCGGCCAGGGCGGCGGGCAGGGTGATGTTCTCGGCCGCGGTCAGGGTCGGGATGAGGTTGAAGGACTGGAAGACGAAGCCGATCCGGTCGCGCCGCAACGTGGTCAGCCCGGCATCATCCAGGCTCCCGATGTCCTGGCCGCCCACGAACACCTGCCCGGACGTCGGCCGGTCCAGGCCCGCCATGCAGTGCATGAGCGTCGACTTGCCCGAGCCCGAGGGGCCCATGACGGCGGTGAACTGGCCGCGTTCGAAGGTGACGGTGACACCGGCCAGGGCGCGGACCGTGGCCTGCCCCGTCCCGTAGGTCTTGCACAGGTCGACGGAATTCGCGGCCGGCGCGGTCTGGGTGCTGCTGGCCGATCCCCCGGATTTGGTTACCATGTGTTCCTCGCATCGGTGACGGGACACCTGAAGCATGTCCCTTATCGACGGCGGAATCATCAACCTGCGAGCTTATTTCCCGCATTTCTCCGGCGGGCGAACCCGGATGGCCGCGACAGCGCCCGGCCGGCCGGATGGCCGGCCGGGCGGCCCAGGTGACCGGGGTGACCCGGGTGACCGGGGTCAGTAGCCGTTGCCGTGGCCGGAACTGGCCGAGGCACTCGCGGCCGGAGTGGCGCCGGAGGCCGTCATCTCGTACCACAGGCCGCCCGAGGCGTTCAGCCCGTTCCCCTTGGCCTGGCCGGGAGCGGTGTCCCCGGCGTAGGTGTACAGCGGATGCCCGTCGTAGGTGGCCTGTTTCGTGCCGTCCGACCGGGTGATGGTGCCCAGCGTGCCGGTGACGCCCGAGCCCGCGGTGGCCGGGCCCGCCACCGGCGGCCAGTAGGTCGCGCAGGACCCGCTGCATTTCGAGCTGGTCGACGTGTCCGGCGCGAACCAGTACACGACGTAGCCCTTGGCGTTGGTCAGCACCTGGGTCCCGCCGACGGTGGCGGTCCCCAGGGCGGTGCCGCCGGTGGCCGAGGCGGGGGCGCTGCTTGAAGCCGCGCTGCTGGCCGGAGCGGCCGGAGGGGTGGTCGAGGTGGCCGAACTGCCGCAGGCGGTGAGGGCCAGGGCGGCGGCCGCCAGTCCGGCGGCGGCCCATATCTTGATCATGTGAATGTCTCCCCTTGACGGAGCAAGTGATTCCCACTAAGGGTTACGTACCGTGAGGGCTTTTCGTTCAGCAGCAGGAGGTATTCACGTCACGTGGCCGCCGCCGATCAGGCTGCCCACCGCGAACGTCACCAGGACGGCGACCCCGCCGAGCAGGAGCTGACGCAGGCCGGACCGCAGGATCGGGCGCCCGGTGAGCTTGCCGACCACCATGCCGCCGGTCAGCAGCGCCACCGCGGCCACGGCGAGCGCCACAGAAAGCAGGGACAGGCCCGCCAGGTAGGGCAGCAGCGGGACCAGCGCTCCGGTGGAGAAGGCCACCAGCGAGGAGACCCCGGCGAAAACCGGCGACGGCAGCTCGAACGGGTCAACGCCGAGCTCCTCGCGGGTATGCACCCGCAGCGCGGTGTCCGGGTCCCTGGAGACCGCGGCGGCCATCCGCGCCGCCGTCTCCGGGTCCGCTCCGTACCCGGCGAAGGTGTCCGCGAGCTCGGCCTGCTCGGCGGCGGGGAAGCGGGCGTGCATGGTGCGTTCGGTCGCCACCTCGGCGAGCACGAGCTCGTTCTGGTTCGTCACCGACACGTACTCCCCCGTGCCCATCGAGAACGCGCCCGCCACCAGCGCGGCCACTCCGGTCAGGATGATCGCGTGCGGCGGCGCGTCGCCGCCGCCCAGCCCGGCGATCAGCGACGCGTTGGTCACCAGCCCGTCCACCGCGCCGAACACGGTCGGGCGCAGCCACCCGCCCGACACGTCACGGTGCCGGTGCGACCACCCGGCCGCGAGCGCCGCCTGGCGCACCGCGCGGCCCTGCTCTTGTTCGCTCACCCGGTGGAGGCTATCGGTTATCCGGCCGGCTGCCATAGGGCAAGCAGCTCGGCCGCGCGCGATCGCAGACCGGGAAGGCGTTCGGCGTACAGGGCGTACCAGACGGTCAGGTGCAGCCGCCTGAGCTGCTCGCAGACCGCCAGCTGCGCGCCGTCGACCGGTTCGCCGTAGGCGGCCAGCAGGGCAGCGTCGGTAACGGTCATGGAGCTAGCTGGCGCGGGCGGCGCGGGCACCGCGGCTGGCGCTGACCACGGTGACGGCAGCGGCGGCGGCCATCAGGACCAGGTAGACGCCGGGCAGCGTGGCGTGGTGATGGCCGGCGAAGTCCGGGGTCCACACGCACAGGCCGATGACGGCGACGATGACGGCCGCGACGGCGACCAGCATGATCCTCGCGGCCAGGGCCGCCGCGGTGGTGGCCAGCCGGAGCGCGGGCCCGCGGGGCCGCAGCCGGCGCAGGGCCACGCCAGGTCCGGCCGCCGCGACGGCCGCCGCGACAAACCCGGCCAGGATGATGACACCGAACCACCCCGGTCCGACGCCGTCGGGGCCGCCGACCCGCCTGATGGTCGCGATCATGGCCGCGAGGTAGCTGACCGACGCCATGACCGGCAGCAGCAGGTAGGTCACATCGCGCGGGCTGACCTCACGGCAGGCCCGGCGCAGCATCAGGAACCACAGGGGCAGGCCGCCGGCCGCGGCCACGAGCAAGGACAGCACGAACGCGACGTCGAAAACCGCGTAACACCACCCGATCACCGGATGCTGGCCGGGACGGAGCCCTTGCGCCTGGGTGAGCTGGACGAAGACCAGCCCGAGCCCGGTGAGCATCGACCCGGCCATGAGCACCGTGGCCACGCTGGCCCGCATCCGGGCCGGCCCGTCGTCGTACAGGTGCCGGGAAGGCCGGACCCACGCGGGCAGCGCGCGGGCGGCCAGGCTGGCGGCGGCAGCGGCCGGGCTAGCACCCGAGTCATCGAGCAGGGCCCGGACCTCGTCGGCGTAGCGAGCCCGCCACGACGGCGGGTAGAGGGCGAGCGCGGCGCGGCACAGCGGCGTGCCGCTGGGAACCTGGGCCGGCGGCTTCACGCTCCGGCCCAGCCCAGGTTGGTGCTCAGCCGCGCCTGGGCCAGCGAGGCGACCTTGCTCATCCGCTCCGATTGCCGGGCCAGCACGGTGGCGCCCGCCGCCGTGATCCGGTACGGCCGGCGGCGGTCCTCCGCTTCAAGCGGCTCGATCAGGCCGCGGGCTTCCAGCCGCGCGATCACCGCGTAGAGGGTGCCCGCGCTGAGCCTTACGCCCATGGTCTGCGCCACGTCCTGCGTGATGGCGTACCCGTGCTTGGGCTCGCCGGCCAGGCTGGCCAGCACAAGCAGCGGCGGATCGGCCCATCGATCCAGCTTGTCGGTCACATCGTCTCCAGTAGCTCGGGCCCGTGAATGAGTGTGCCGTGCCACTTTATAGCGAACCACGCTATACCGCAAGCCGATATAGCGTGTGTCGTTACACCCGGCGCCGCCACCGCGGCCGCCAGCCGTCGGCCCGCCACGTCGAGCCGGGCCGCCCGGGCAGCAGCAGGACGATCAGCAGCCCGAGGACCGACAGAATAAGGCCGAACGTCAGTCCGATCCGCTCGCCGTACCCCTTGCGCTCCGCCAGCCAGGACGCGGCCGCCGCCGAGATCAGCCACGCGAACAGGAAGTACAGCGCCTGCGCGCCGATCGCGCCGCTCATCGCCCCGTCCCCTTCATGCCCCCGCTCCCTTCATGTCCCCAGGTACGCCTTCCGCACGTCGGGATGGCCCTGGAGGCTGGCGGAATCGCCGGCCAGGGCCACTCGCCCGGTCTCGAACACATAGCCGCGGCTGGCCGCCTCAAGCGCCCGGCTGGCGTTCTGCTCGACCAGCAAGATGGCGACCCCGGAGCGGTTGATCTCGCCGATGGTCTGGTAGATCCGGTCCACCAGGATCGGGGCGATCCCGAGCGACGGCTCGTCGAGCAGCAGCAGCTTCGGCCGGGCCATCAGGGCGCGGCCGATCGCGAGCATCTGCTGCTCGCCGCCTGACATCGTGCCGGCCCGCTGGCGCTCGCGCTCCTTGAGCCGGGGGAACAGGTCATAGACGCGATCGAGGTCGGCGGCGACCTCGGGGCCGCGCCGCCGGTACGCGCCCAGGTCCAGGTTCTCGCGTACGGTCATCCGCGGGAAGCAGTGGCGGCCCTCGGGGGCGAGCGCGATCCCGCGGACGGATAGCTCGTGCGCGGGCACGCGGGTGATGTCCTGCCCGGCGAACATGATCGTCCCCGCGCTCGCCGGGGTGAGTCCCGAGATGGAACGCAAGGTGGTGGACTTGCCGGCCCCGTTCGAGCCGATCAGCGTGACCACCTCGCCCGCCTCGACGGTCAGCGAGATGCCTTTCAGCGCCTCGATCGCACCGTAGTGGGTATGCAGGTCGCAGACCTCTAGCATGATTCCTGCCTGCCGAGATAGGCCTCGATCACGGCGGGGTCGGCCCGGACCTCGGCCGGCTCCCCCTCGGCGATCTTCTGGCCGCCGTCGAGCACCGTGACCCGCTCGGAGACGCCCATCACCACCTTCATGTCGTGTTCGATCAGCAGGATGGTCAGCTTCTTCTCCGTCCGCATCGCCCGGATGAACTCCGTCAGCACCCCGGACTCCCGCGGGTTCATGCCGGCCGTCGGCTCGTCGAGCAGCAGCAGCCTCGGCCGGGCGGCCAGCGCCCGGGCGATCTCCACCCGCCGCTGGTCTCCGTAGGGCAGGTGCGAGGCCAGCCGGTCGAAGACGGGCTCCCGCAGGCCGACGTAGGCCAGCAGCTCGCGGGCGTGCTCGCGCGTCTCGCGCTCCTCGCGGCGCACCCAGGGCGGCCGGACGACCGATCCGAAGAGCCCGGCCCGCATCCGCGCGTGGTGCCCGACCATCACGTTCTCCACGGCGGTCATGGCGCCGAACAGGCGGATGTTCTGAAACGTCCGGGCCACGCCGTGCTGGGTGATCACGTCGGGCCTGGCGCGCGTGATGTCGGCCTCGCCGAGCCAGATCCTGCCCTCGGTCGGCCGGTACAGCCCGGTCAGCATGTTGAACAGGGTGGTCTTGCCCGCGCCGTTCGGCCCGATCAAGGACACGATGGAGTGCTGCGGAACGTCGAACGACACGTCGTTGACGGCCACCAGCCCGCCGAACGTCTTGGTCACGTGCTCCGCGCGCAGGACGGTGACGGCGGGCGCCGCGGCCGGGCTCACGGCCCGCCCCTGGTCTCGTCCGTGAGCTCAAGCCTGCGCCGCCGCTCCGGGATCAGGCCCTGCGGGCGGAGCACCATCATGATCACCAGCAGGAACCCGAAGATCCCGAACTCCACCTCGGTGAGGGAGAAGTTGAACCCGAGCTTGGCCGGGATGCCGTTCAGCACGTCGGGAATCAGGTAGTTGTTGATGTAGCCGAGCGCCATCCCGCCGACGACCGCGCCCCAGATCGACCCGAGCCCGCCGATGATCACCATGGCCAGGATGAAGATCGAGAACCCGAACTGGAACTGCCCGGCGTTGACCTCGGTGTAGTAGGTGCCGAAGAAGGCGCCCGACATGCCGCCGAACGCGGCGCCGATCGAGTACGCGAGCAGCTTCGTCCTCACCAGCGGAATGCCCATCGACACCGCCGCCACCTCGTCCTCGCGCAGCGCGACCCAGGCCCGGCCGAGCCGGGAGTCGCGCAGCCGCAGGTTGACGAAGACGACGACGAGCAAGATGGCGAAGATCAGCCAGTACCACGGCCGCAGGTCAAGCAGGCCGAACGACCCGAGGCCGGGGAAGTACGGGGCGTCGACCGCGCTGATGCCCAGGTTGCCCGCGGTCAGCGTCATACCGCCGCCGACGTGGACGCTCTGGCCGTTGACCGCCACGTCGCCGATGATCTCGCCGAACGCGAGCGTGACGATCGCGATGTAGTCACCGCGCAGGCGCAGCGTCGGCAGGCCGATCAGCGCTCCGGCCCCGGCGCAGATGATCGCGGCACCGATCAGGATGACGAGGAAGTTGAGGTGGACGCCGGGCAGCGTGTCCGCCACCGGCGAGACGAGCAGGTGGATGTGAGCCCGGAAGAAGAACCCGGAGCCGAACCACCCGAGTGAGTACGCGCCGAGCGCGTAGAACGCGACGTACCCGAGGTCGAGCAGGCCGGCCAGCCCCACCACGATGTTCAGGCCGAGCGACATCACCGCATAGGCCACCGCGATGATCGTCGCGTTCATGAACCCGCTGGCCGGGCCGAAACCGAACGGCAGCACGATCCCGGCCACGATGACCAATCCCGCCGCCAGCCGCCCGCGCGACCCGCTCATCCCGCCTCCCTGGTCTGTTCACCGAGCAGGCCGCGCGGACGCAGGACCATGATGGCGATCAGGTAGCCGAACACGACGGCCTCGGTCCACTCCGGGCCAAGCCGCGAATCGGACAGCGACTGGATGACGCCGATGATCAGGCCGCCGAGCACGGCGCCGCGGACGTTGCCGATGCCGCCCATCACCGCCGCCGTGAACGCGATCAGCCCGGCCTTGAAGCCCTGGAAGTACCAGACGTTCGTCTCATAGAGCGCGTAGATGAGTCCCGCCGCGCCGGCCAGCATGCCGCCGAGGCCGAAGGTGAGCGAGATCGTGGCGTTGACGTTGATGCCCATCAGCCGGGCCGCCTCGGGGTCCTGGGCGGTGGCGCGCATCGCCCGGCCCGCCCGGGTGGCGTTGATGAACCAGGTCAGCGCGAAGACCAGCGGGACCATCACGGCGAAGGCCAGGATGTACCCGCGCAGGATGGGCACGCCGCCGATGGTGAACACCGGTTGCTGCGCCCGGATCAGGTCGGTCACGCTCTGCGGTGAGCCGCCGCGCCACAGCAGCCCGACGTTCTGCAGGATGAACGAGAAGCCGACCGCCGTGATCAGCGACGCGAGCTTGGGCGCGCGCCGCAGCGGCCGGTAGGCGACCCGCTCGATCAGGACGTTCAGCGACCCCGTCACGATCATCGTGATGACCAGCGTCACGATCAGGCCGCCGGTCAGCCCGAGGGCGCCGGTGGTGAGCCCGAGCCCGAGCGTCGCCCACAGGCCCACGGCGGTGAAGGAGCCGATCATGAACACGTCGCCGTGGGCGAAGTTGATCAGCTCGATGATGCCGTACACCAGGGTGTACCCGATCGCGATCAGCGCCCAGATGGCGCCGTTGGCCAGGCCTTCGGCGAAGTTGAAGCCCAGCTTGGACAGGTCGTGGTGGATCACCGCGTGACCCGCGAGGAAACCGGCCTGGTAGCCGTGCGTCAGGTCGCTGATGCCGTAGTACACCGGCATCGCCGCGAGCGCCGCGACCAGGCCCCAGCGGCCGGCGTAGCGGCGGACCGCCGCGAGCGGACGTGCCGCCGCGGCCGTCCGGCGCGGAGGGGGCGCCTGTGGCGTCTGTGGTGCCTGTGTCATCTGTGACTTATGTGACTTCTGTGGCACGGTGGCGCCCCCTCCGCGCTGTCCTAGCCCTGGACGGTCTTGGTGGGCGTGATCGTCTTGTCGAAGACCGGCTCGCCGTTGGACGCGACCTTGTACAGGCCGTAGGACTTCAGCGTCGTGTCGCCGTCCTGGTCGAACCCGTAGGTGCCGAGCACCGAGTGACGCGCGGTGATCGCGAACAGGGCCTTGAGCACGGCCGACTTGCTGTTGCCCCGGGCGCCGAGGCCGGCGATCGTGTCGAGCCCGAGTTTCATCGCCTCGTAGCCGTAGATCGCGTACGGGTCGGGGTTCGCCGTGCCGTACTTGGCCTGGTAAGCGGCGAGGAACGCCCGGCCGCCCGGATACGCGGCCAGGTCCTGGGTCGCCACCGTGCACTCGATCAGCGGGTCGATCGAGGCCGGGACGCCGCCCTTCGACGCGGCCGTGTAGGAATCCGTGCAGACACCGTCGCCGCCGAAGATCTTGGCCCGGGGAATCGCGGCGTTGACGTCCTTGGTGATCTGGACGGCACCGTTGGAGACGATGCCGGAGAAAAAGAAGCAGTTGGCGCCCTGGCCTGCGATGGTGGCGGCGTAGGACCGGAAGTTGGGCGCGGTCGGGTCGATCCCTGTGTTGCTCACGATCGTGACCCCGTCATAGCTCTTCTCCAGCTCGAGCAGCGTCGCCAGGCCCGCCCCGTAGGCCTCCTTGTCGTTGGCCACGGCCACCTTCGTGCAGCCGGCCTGCTTCATCGCGATCAGGTCAGAGGCGGCCTGAATCGAGTCGATGGGCACGATCCGCAGATAGGTCCTGACACCGGTCGGGTAGTACTTCCGCGGCTCGCCTGGGGCGCTGCCGGGCAGGCTCGTGGTCAGCCCGACGTACGTGTTCGCCGGGCTCACCTGGGGGATTCCCCCCTGGTTGAGGATCGGGATGGACACCTCGCTGGCGCCCGAGTTGAACTCGCCGATGTAGTACACGGCCCTGGGATCGGTCGCCGCCCTGCGCGCGTTGGCCGCCGTCTGACCCGGGTCCCACTTGCCGGCCGCCGCGGTCGAGTCGTCGAGCGAGGTGTAGTCGACCGTCCACCGCCCGGCCTTGTCGTTCGCCTGAGCGAGCGCGAGCTTCATGCCGTTGACCATCGGGTCGGTCTGGGCGGTCGAGGCACCCTGCAGCGGCAGGCTCGAGTAGATGTCGACCGTGCCACCGGACGTGCTGCTCAGTGAACCGCTGGCGGTGGTGCTACTGCTACAGCCGACCACGGCGAGCGCGACCGCGGCCAGGGCCGCGACCACAGGAGTTCGTCTCATATTTTCCTCTCATTCGCTGTTCCTTGGGCACCGGCACGGGAAGAGCTTGCCAGATTGCTGTGTGTCGCGAAGGCAAAACTATGAGTAACGAAAAAAGATCATGAACGGCGGCGCGGGACCAACCCTGGGCGCGCGCGGACGCCGGGCTCCGCATCAGTTTTCTCGCCCCCGGCGTGTATCGGAACGTCTCCCGCTCGCTCTGTAAGGACAGACAGCATCCAGGCTGCGGCGGCCGCTGGCTGGCCGTGGATTCGGCCGCGCAGCACGACGATCCGGGGGTTCCGATGACCGATACCGACGTTACCCACACCGATGTGCTCACGCTGATGCGCACGTACGACCCGCCGCCCGGGGACTTCGATCCGCGCACCGCGCCACCCGAGCTGCTCAGGCGGCACGGGCTGCCCCGTCGGCCTGACCCGGACACCGAGCCTGAGCTGGCCCGGCTGTTCAACCGCGCCTTCGTCCGGCCCGTCCGGCACGTCAAGGCGGAACTCGCGATCGATGAGGTCATGAGCCGTCGCGATCCGCTGCGGGGTCAAGGTCCCGACTTCGCGCCCAGCGGCTGGGGCGGCGTCGCGGTCGTGACGTCGTCGCTCGGCTACTCGCCGCCCGAGCCGGCCAAGACGGTGTTCGCCGAATGGGTCGTCCCCGAGATCATCCCGTGGGACCCCGCGCCCACGGAGGCGATCACCGTCGGCCTGTGGGTGGGCCTGGACGGCTTCACCAACGGCCAGGTCCTGCAGGCGGGCATCGCGGCCACGCTCACACCCGATTTCTGGCTTCCCGGCTTCGCCACCGTGAACTGGTGGGCGTGGACCGAGTGGTACACCACGCAGTACCAGGATCCAGCCGTGCAGGTGACGAATTTCCCCGTCGCCACCGGCAATACCGTGTCCTTCCTGGTGTGCGCGCCCGAGCCCGACCATGGCTTCGTCTCGATGCAGAACCTGGCGACCAACCAGGTGACGAGCGTGGGCATCAACGCCCGGCCCGGCATCACCTCAGCAGGCGCCTCCGCCGAGTGGATCGTCGAGGGCATCTCCGCCGATCTGCCTGACTTCCTCCCGGTCACGTTTAGCGACTGCGCCGCGGGAACTCAGGACCACTCCTTCAACCTCGCCGAGGGCACGATCACGAATATCCAGGGCAGCGCCGGCCCGCTCACCCAGACCTACATCGCCTCGCCCACGTCGGCCGTCGTGGAGTGGGAAGGCTGGTCCTGACCGCGCCTTCCGGGCGTTAGCGGGCGCCGTCCGGCCGGGGGATGACGATCGCGGTGAGGATCAGGCCGTCGCGGACCAGCCAGCGGCCCTCGAAACCGGTCAGCACCGCCCCGTTCACCGCCGGCCCCTCCACCAGCAGCCGGGCGGTGAAGCTCGGCCCGGCCGGATCGATGTCGACGCAGGCTTCCTCGAAGCCAAGCCAGCGGTGCGTCAGCGGGAACCACGCCTTGTAGACGGACTCCTTGACGCAGAACAGCATGCGGTCCCAGCACAGGCCCGGCTTGGCCGCCGCCAGCGCGGCCAGCCGGGCCTGCTCCGTGTCCGAGGCGACGGCACCGAGCACGCCGTCCGGCAAGGCTTCGTGCGGCTCGGCGTCCAGGCCGATCGTGACGACGTCGCGGTCCCTGGCGACGGCGCAGGCCCGGTAGCCTGCGCAGTGCGTGATGCTGCCCACCACGCCGGACGGCCACTGCGGGGCGCCGCGCAATCCGGGCACGATGGGCACGGGCGGCAGGCCGAGACGGGCCAGCGCGGCCCGGGCGCAGCCTCGGGCCGTGGTGAATTCGTTCCGCCGCTTGTCCACGGCCCGGGCGACGACGGCTTCCTCCTCGGGAAACAGCGTGACGCCTGGCAGGTCCCCGAAGGCCTCTTCCGCCACCACCGCCGACGGCAGGATGGCCTCGATCACGGCCGCGGGCCGTCCCCGCGGGCCGCCGCGGGAAGGATCTGCCTGGGGACTCCGGCCTGGCTGGCGCGGTGCCGCCACTCCCGCGGGTAGCCGACGGAGACCTCCTCGAACCGGACGCCGTCGTACCAGGTCACCCGCGGAATATGCAGGTGCCCGTAGACCACCGAGGCGGTGTTGAACCTGGTGTGCCAGTCATGCGTGCGGGTGGTCCCGCACCACTGGGCGAACTGCGGGTACCGCAGTACCCGGGTAGGGTCCCTGACCAGGGGATAATGATTCATCAACACGATCGGGACGGCCGGGTCCAGGTCCGCGAGGCGGCGCTCGGTGGCCTCCACCCTGGCCCAGCACCACGCTTCCCGGCTGGGGTAAGGATCGGGGTGCAGCAGCGACTCGTCGCTGCACACGACGCCGCTCTCATAGGCCACGGCCAGGCCCTGTTCCTTGGTCTGCGCGCCGGCCGGCCGGAAGCTGTAGTCGTAGAGCAGGAACAAAGGCGCGATCGTGGCCGGCCCGCCCGGCCCGGACCAGACCGGATAGGGATCTTCCGGGGTGATGATGCCCAGGCCCCGGCACAGCTCCACCAGGAACAGGTAACGTTCCTCGCCGCGCAGCTTGACCGGATCGTCACGGTGCGTCCACAGGTCATGGTTGCCCGGCGTCCACACCACGGTGGCAAACCGATTGCTGAGGGCGCGCAGCGCCCATTCGATGTCAGGGGAAAGCTCACCGACGTCCCCGGCCAGCAAGAGCCAGTCCTCATCGCATCCGGGGCGGAGATCCTCGACGATCTTGCGGTTTTCCGGGAAGGCCACGTGCAGATCGCTGAGTGCGAGCAGTCGCGGCTGGCCGGCCGCATCCAGGTAACCCATCTTCACCATGCTCCCCAGTGCCCGGCAGGAAAAAACCTAGAATGGCCCGGTGAAAGGCTTCGTGACCGTCCATGTCGCCGCCCCGCCCGCCCAGGTCTGGGATCTGGTCAGCGACATCACCCGGATCGGGGAGTTCAGCCCGGAGACCTTCGAGGCGCGCTGGCTGGCCGGCCCGGCCGGTCCCGGGGTTGGGGCGCGCTTCCGCGGTCATGTCCGGCGCAACGGCCGGGGACCTGTGTACTGGACGACCTGCACGGTGGTCGCCAGCGACCCGGGCCGCGCCTTCGCCTTCGCGGTCCACGGCCCGGGCGAGTCCGTCGTCAATACCTGGCGATACCAGCTGAACCCGGCGGCCGGCGGCACCGACGTCACCGAGTCGTTCGAACTGCCGGGCCGCCTGCCGTTCCGGCTGTACTGGGCGCTGGCCGGGCGCGGCCGGATGCGCACCAACCTGACCGGCATGCGCGTCACCCTGGAGAAGATGAAAGCGGTAGCCGAGAACGAACCGGCCGGATAGCCCGGCCTGACCGCGCGAGCCTGGCCCCGGCCGGCCAGAACGCCAGCGCGATCAGGGCGGGCAGCAGCGGGCCGCTGTTCGGATCGGTGGCCGCCTGGGTCCCGCCACGGGCTGTCAGCGTGGCCGACGAGGCCGGAGGCGTCCGGCAGAAGTAATTCTTGCTGTAGTAGAACCTCACCGTGCGGCCGTCATACCAGCCGTTGGGGAATCCCGCCTTCGCGTGCATGGATTGCACCATGCTCGCCACGGAAGAGCCGGGGCCCGACGAGGCCAGCGCGGTCCCAGACGCCGCCGCGTGACTCCTGGGCGTCCTGGGTCAGAAGTGGAGTCGTGGCGGTCTTCGCGCGTGCATGCGGGGCCGCCCGGACCAGGGCCGGGGAACATGCGGAGGCCCAGGCCAGGGAACGTGGATATTTAGCTTCTTATTTCGACGGTAACGATCCACAATCGCTGGCGGGGCAGACGGTGCCGGGGCGGGTGGCTCTGGTGAGGCGGGCGGGGCACGCGTGAACGGGATTACCGGCGACGGGCCGCCGGATAGCTGTGCGACAGCCTCACAAGCCTCAGCTAGGATCACAGAAACCGAGGGGCCTAGACGCTGCCGTTACGGGTCCACGTGCCGAGCCGGTAACCATCGGCGCAGCCCGGCTACGGCCTGGACGGAGGGGCTGAACCGATGTCGGCCGGGGTCCTGCTCCGCCTGCCAGAATTCCCGTTCTGCTGGTGCTTGCGGGGAGAGACATGGCACCTGCGCGCGTGATGTCGGAGCATGAGCTTTCCCTGGCGTACCTGGCCCGGCAGCTGCTGCTACGCCGGGCTGCGATCGGGCCCGTCCAGGCGCTGCGCAGGTTGGTCGCTGTTCAGGCGCAGTATTCACCGTCGCCCTACCTGGCGCTGGCGGCCCGCCTTGAGCCGTTTACCATCGCTGATCTTGAGGGGTGTCTGCGAACAGGCGTGATCGTCAAGTCCACCCTGATGCGCGGGACGCTGCACCTGACGACGGCATCTCAGTACCCGGACATCGCCGCGGTCGTTCGGGCCGAGTCGGTCAGGTACTGGCAGCGAATCTGGGGCCAACCCGGCGTTGACACGCACGCCCTGGCCCGCGGACTGGCCGGTTACCTGGTCACGCCGCGCACCGCCGAGGAGATCCGCGCCCATGCCGATGCGCTGACCGGAGGCGCCCTGCCCGCCCGGGCCCTGCTGCCAAGCGCGAAGCTGCTCGTGCCGAGCGTCCACGTCCCGCCGTCCGGGCTGTGGCGTGAGCATGGCGCGCCTGGGCTGACTGCCTGGCCGAAGCCGCTGCCGTCCGCCCAGACGGCGGCCCGGCATCTGGTACGCAGTTACCTCGCCGGTTACGGCCCCGCGACACGCGCCGACATCGGCCGGTTCGCCCAGTTGCGCAAACCGCAACTCGATGATGCCATCGCCGCTCTCGAGCCGCTGGCGCGGCTGGCCGGCGAGGACGGGCGGGAGCTAGTCGACCTGCCGCGGGCGCCGCGGCCGCGTGACACCGGGCGGCCCGCACCGCCCCGGCTGCTGCCGAAGTGGGACTCGGCCCTGCTGTCGCACGCCGACCGCCGCCGGATCCTGCCGGAGCGGCTGCGGGCTCGTGTGATCAGCCCTGCCAACGGCGACGTGGCAGCGACCTACCTGCTCGACGGCCTGGTGGCGGGAACCTGGACAGTCGATCGTCACCATGACCGCGTGGTGGTAAGGCTCCAGCAACTTCGCCCCGGCCGCGATCACGGCGACCCCGCGCTTGAGGAGGAGGCGCGGCGGACGGCAGCGTTCATGGAACCGGACGCGACGAAGATCGACGTGGAAATGAGCACCGGCGGCACCGCGGATCGCCCACGCGCCGGAACGCCCGATCTGCCGGCATCGGGGACGGCAGGGAGATGACGCGTCGTTGACCGCGAAGGCACCGCCCCCGGCCGCCCTGTCGTGGAGCGGCGTCACCGCCCGGCGGATGGCCAGGCACGCGCTGGCCGAACCGGCCGCCGATCTGGATCCGGCCGGCATCGCCGGCCTGCTGTGCGGCGCGCATGCCCAGGTGCTCAGCGCCGCCGAGCTGTCGATCGGGCGGCGCATCGCCGGGGCGACCCGCGCCGACGTGCGGCGCGCGCTGTGGCGAGAGCGCACCTTGGTCAAGACGTTCGGCCCGCGCGGCACCATTCACCTGCTGCCCGCCGCCGACCTGCCGCTGTGGAGCGGTGCGCTGTCGGCTTTGCCGTCTGTGCTGTCACAGCCCGAGGGGATCCGCTTCCCGGCCGGGCAGGCGGACGAGGTCATCGCGGCGATCGGTGACGCGCTGGCCGACGCCGAGCTAACCGTGGACGAGCTGACCGAGGCGCTCGCGGACCTGGCCGGCCCGTGGGCCGTCGAGCTGACGATGGAGGCGTTCGGCGGCAGGTGGCCGCGCTGGCGTCAGCTCACAAGCACGGCCGCGCACCGGGGGGTGCTGTGCTTCGGGCCGGACCGGGGCCCCAAGGTGACCTATACCAACCCGCACCGCTGGCTGCCCGGCTTCCGCCCGGCGGACCGCGGCGCGGCCCTGCACGCGCTTGTCACCCGTTACCTGTACGCGTACGGCCCGGCCACGCCCCGGCACTTCGCCAAGTGGCTCAGCATCCCGGTGCCGTACGCCGCCGGGCTGTTCGGCGAGCTGGCAGGCGAACTCGAGCGCGTCGAGCTGGACGGCGAGCCGGGATGGACCGTTGCCGGGGACACCGCGACGCCGCCCCGGCCGCACCGCGGGATCCGCCTGCTGCCCTACTTCGACGCCTACCTCGTCGCGGGCCAGCCCAGGGAACGGCTGTTCCCGGGCGCGGCCGCTGCCCGCGCGCTCACGCCGGCGGGCCAGGCGGGAAACTACCCGGTCCTGCTCGTCGACGGCGTGGTCGGCGGCGTGTGGCACCAGCGGCGCTCGGCGACGGTGACATCGGCCGGTCCGGCGGCGACGCGGCTGGCCAGCTGATCGAGCGCGTCGTCGGTGCGGCCCGGCTTGTGGTGGGTCAGCATGACCCGTCGCGCCCCGGCCCGCTGGCCC
>JBEKGC010000101.1:0-21786 GCA_050013055.1 Streptosporangiaceae bacterium | reverse complement strand
CGGTTGAGGTTTGGTTACGTGAGGATCCCCTGATAGCTGGTGACCACGTTGGACGAGGCCACGGTGCCGTACGGCGGCAGCGCGGTGCTGTCCGCGGAGACGAACGCCACCAGGTGACTGCCCGCATAGCTGGGCGTGAACGTCACCGAGCAGATACTGCCGACAGCGCACACCCCCAGCCGGGTGCCGGTTTCGTTGAAGATCTCGATGTAGTACGGGGTCGGGCCGACGTCGCCGTTGGCGGTGGCGGTCACGGTCTCGCTGCCGTAGGTGGTGGCGGGGGCGCTGAGCGAGACCCGCCAGCCGAGGTTTGACCAGGTGATGAAGCTGAACGTCGAGGTCTCCTGGATCCCGGGCGGCGGGTAGGCGGTGCTGTCGTCCGACAGGTAGGCGACGTACTCGTGCGTGGTCGCCGCGGCCTGGCTGACCGAGGCGCTGCAGGTGGTGCCGGTCCAGCAGTCCGTGACCCTGGTACCGGTGGTCATGTCGAAGATCTCCGTCCAGAACGGCGACGGGCCGATGTCCTGGCTGGTGGTGGCGGTCAACGTGGAGGTGGCGCCGACCGAGACGGTGGGCTGGCTGGCCGTCAGCGTCAGGTTGACGCCGTGCCAGGTCACGCCGACGGTGCCGTAACCGTATTACCCGCCCGCGGGCGGGTAATACGTGGAGGCGTGCGACACCACGGCCACGTAGTAGTGCGTGCTCGGCAGCGGCTGGGTGACCGGGCTCGAGCAGGTCGTGCCCGTCCCGCAGGTGACTACGTAAGCACCCGCCGTCTCGTCGTAGATGCGCAGGTAGTACGGGGTGGGGCCGACGTTCATGTTGGCCGTGGCGGTCAGGGCCGAGTACTGGGTCGGCCACAGGTAGTTCGAGCTGGCCGTCAGCGACACGGTCCAGGCGGTCAGCGGCTGGACCGCACGCAGCCCGTGCGGCTTGGCCGGGATCGCGGCCCCGGTCCCGGCGCCGGGCGAGGACGGCGGCCGGACCGGCACCGGCTTTCCCGTCTGCGTAACTGGCGAGGGCAGAGATACAGCTGAGCCTGATCTTTCCGCTGATCTTTCCGAAGATGGTCAGGAGATTCCCAGGACCGGGGGCCGGCCGTCGGTGCCGGGGATCAGCTCGTGCGCGGGATGGGCGCGGCCGGCCGGCCCGGCGGCGAACGCGGTCAGGATGTTCGCGGTGGCGGCCTGGATCGCGCGGCGGACCGCGGGCTGGGTGACGCCGGACGCCGGGCAGTCAGAGGCAGCGGGCAGGGCGCAGATCCAGTCCTCGGTGCCCGCGTCGAACACCCCGGCACCGCGGCCGGCCACGTAGTAGGTGACGTCGCTGTAGCTGGGCAGCGCGCCGCAGCTGACGGGCGACTGGGCCAGCACCTCCAGCGGCCGCGGCGTCGGCTCCGCCGGGTTGACCTGGTCGACTTCCGGCCCCTCGAGGCCAGGCAGGGACTCGCCGCGGTACACGCCGCTTCCGGCCCAGATCCAGTTGCCAGGATCGGTCACGATCATCGGCACGTTCGGGCCGAACGAGCAGACGTAGGACTGCCCCACCAGGGAGCTTTCCGGGTCGGCGGCCGGCGGCGTCGGCCAGTTCCCGGTGACCAGCGCGTTGTCCTTACCGTAGAGCGGGTCTTCCTGCGGGATCTTGTAGTTCACCTCGACCCGGTCAGGTCCCAGCGGCGATGACTCGAACCTGATCTTGCGGAAGATCGCGTTCGCGCCGAAGAAGGCGACGTTGGTGCCGTGGTCGCGGGCCCGGGTCAGGACGGCGCGCATCGCCGTCGACCAGTACTCGTCGTGCGCCTCGCTGATCACCGCCCGCGCGCCGGCCAGGACCTGGGGATACAGGTCAAGGTCGACGCTGGTGAGGTAGGCGAGCGGCAGGCCGAGCCGTTCGGCGAAGGCGACCAGCGGCAGTTCGAGCTGAAAGTAAGCCCCGGCGCCGTGGTTGTAGGACAGCGGCCGGTCGAAGGTGACCAGGCGGCTGCGGTTGGCGAAGGTCCCGCCGGGGCCGCCGTACAGGCTGTACCCGCCCCAGCCGTTGTAGGCCTGGTAGGAGGTCACCGCCGAGACGAGCACGACCCGGCCGGCCACCGAGGGCGAGCGGATCGTGATCGGCAGGTAGCTCTGCACCCCGGTGGAGGCATCAAGCCGCAGCAGGTAGGAACCGGGCGGCCAGCCCGTGGTCGGCACGGTCAGGCTCGGCGACCAGGGCGCGACCACCATCGATCCCGGCTGGACGATCTTCGCCGCCGCCTGGTAGCGGCCCGGCGCCGCCGGCGAGGTCCACACCAGCCGGGCCAGGTCACCGCCGTACCAGCCGATGCGGAACGCCAGCACCCGGAAGCTGGCCGCCGTGGTCGACACGAACAGCCGGAACGACGCGCCGGGCAGCACGTCGGTGTGATCGGCGAAACCCTCGAGCTGGTACAGGTGAGCGGGGTCGGTGATCCGCCAGTGCGGATCACCGGGCAGCGCGTTCTGCGCGCGGATGTTCCCGGCCGCGGCGAGGTCAGGCGCCGTGCGGGTGGCCGGGGGGTGCGACCGCGGGGCGGCGTGGCGGGCGGGTGGCGGCGCGCCGGTACACGCCACCGCGGCCAGGACGCTGAGCAGGAGAACGGCGCCCCCCGGCCGCGACCACCACCGGTCAGGTGTCCGCCGCGACACGATCGCGTCACCTCCGGGTTGCTTTTTGGAGCAGGCTACCAACGCCCCGCTCGCGGGCGGGCGGAACGGGCCGGGAAACCACGGTTCGTTCGGACCATAAATTTCTGGCCGAACGGTCCGGCGCTTCAGTTCCGGGTCAGCTGGTCCGATCGTGCTGGCTGAGCGGCAGGCGGACGGTGAACGTGCTGCCGCGGCCCTCCTCGCTGTCGACGGTGATCGTGCCGTGGTGGGCGTCCGCGATGGCCCGGCTGATGGTCAGCCCAAGCCCGGTGCCCTGGATTTCCTGTCGCCTGGCGATCGCGGTGCGGTAGAAGCGCTCGAAGATGCGTTCCCGGTCGGCGGCGGGGAGGCCGGCCCCGGTGTCGGTGACCGTGAGCACCGCCTGGTCCGCCTCCGTGCCCAGGCTGACCTCGATCCGGCCGCCGTCCGGGGTGAACTTCACCGCGTTGGACAGCAGGTTGCCGATGAGCTGAGCGATCCGCATCGGGTCGATGACGAGGCGGGGAACGTCGGTGACGGCGAGCAGCAGGTCGATGTGCTTAGCCTCGGCCTGGGGCCGCGCCTCCGCCACCGCGGCGGCCGCGAGGCCGGCCAGGTCGGCGCGGCGGAACTCCATCGCCAGCTGCCCGGACTGGATCTGGGACAGCAGTTGCAGGTCTCCGACGAGGCGTAGCAGGCGCTGCGCGTTGCGTTCGATCACTTCGGCGCAATGGGCGGCGTCCGGCCCGCTCACCTCTTCCTCCCTGAGGATCTCGACGTAGCCCAGGATCGACGCAAGCGGCGTCCGGAGCTCGTGCGAGAACATGCTGATGAACTCGTCTTTCAGCCGGTCAAGTTCGAGCAGGCTCTCGTTCTGGGCGGTCAGCATGAGCGCCTGCTCGGCCAGCGCCTTCTCGGCCCTGACCTGCACGGTGACGTCGCGGGAGATGCCGAAGGTGCCGATGATCTGGCCCCGCTCGTCCCGCAGCGGCATCTTCGTGGTCGACACCCAGGTGTCCGCCTGGCCGCCGTAGGTCTCCAGCTCCACCCGGCCCACCAGCGGCTTACCCGTGTCGATGACCTGCTGCTCGTCCCGGAAGGCCGCGGAGGCATGCGGGCCGCTGAAGACGTCGAAGTCCGTCTTGCCGATCAGCTCCGCCGCGGCCAGGCCCGGGGCGTACGCGGCGATCCAGCCCGCGCTGACCATGAGGAACCGGCTCAGCTTGTCCTTGAAGTACACCCGCTCCTCGGTGGCGGACAGCAGGTTCCGCATGCAGGTGAGCTCGAGCTCGTGCTCCTCGTGCTTCTGGTGCCTGCGGGCGGGCGACTCGACCCGGTCCATCGCCCCCCCTCCAGGTCTGCGGTGCCGCTGAACTTGCGAGGCACGGTCTCAACGATGTTATCTTACTAAAGGTAATTTATATCTCACGCATAGTACTGAACGCGGGCGGACCGTTGCCGGTCGCGAATGACGCAGGTGCGGGGCCTGCTTCACCCGGCCATATCGGGAACGACCGCGGGGGGAAGCATGGCGACGATTCTGCTGGCCGAAGATGACGCTGACATCCGGTTTCTCATTACCTTCAAGCTCGCCCAGGCCGGACACCAGCTCAGGGTGTTCGGTGATGGCCTGTCGGCGCTGGCCGACGCCCGCGAGCACGCTCCTGACCTGGCCATCCTTGACTTCATGATGCCCGGCATGTCCGGCCTTGAGGTGTGCAGGGAACTCCGCAAGGACCCGGCCACGGCGCATATCCCCGTCATCATCTTGACGGCCATGGCGGCCGAGGCCGACATCACGGCTGGCTTCGCCGCGGGCGCCGACGACTATATCGTCAAGCCGTTCAGCCCCCGCGACTTCGCCATCCGGGTGCACGCGGCGCTGGCCCGGGCCCAGGGCAGCCCGCCGGCCCCGCGTGACGGCACCCAGCCCGAGCCGGGCGCCGCCGGCAGCGGGCCGGACTGCCGGACCGGCATCACGGTCAGGGTCAAAGGAAGTGCCCGGGATGACCAGGACGGCAGGCCGGCGTCGACCGGGTAGCAATCGGGGGATAAGTCCCGAACGGTAGGCTTGGTACGGTTCAGCTTCCCGACGTTCAGAAGGGGCCGGTGAGGCTTCCATGGCCGACGGCTACCAGCTCGGCTTCCGGAGCCTCGACACCGAACTTCCTCCCGGCCCGCTCCAGGTCCAGGGCAGTTTCCCCGCCTGGCTGGCCGGGTCGCTGCTGCGCACCGGCCCGGCGAAGTTCGAGGCGGGATCGCACAGTTACCGGCACTGGTTCGACGGGCTCGCGATGCTGCACCGGTTCGGGTTCGCCGACGGCGAGGTGACGTACGCGAACCGGTTCCTGGACAGCCCCGCCTACCGCGCGGCCCGCGACACCGGCACGATCAGCTACAGCGAGTTCGCCACCGACCCCTGCCGGTCGCTGTTCAAGCGGGTGGCGACCGCGTTCGCCCCGCCGACGTTCGGTAACAACGCCAACGTCAACATCATCCGGGACGGCCAGGACTTCCTCGCGCTGACCGAGACCCCGCTGCCGGTGAAGTTCGCACCGCAGACGCTAGACACCCTCGGCGTGGCGCAGCCCGCCCCGGGGCAGCTGACCACCGCCCACCCGCACCGCGCGCCCGTTTCCGGCGAGCTGGTCAGCTACGCCACCCACTTCGGCCCGCGCACCAGCTACCAGGTCTACAGCCAGGACGGCGCCGGCCGCCGCCGCGTCATCGCGCAGCTCCGCACCCAGTTCCCGTCCTACATGCACAGCTTCGCCGTCACAGAAAAGTACCTGGTGCTGGCGGAGTTCCCCTTCGTCGTGCTCCCGGTGGCGATCCCGCTGTCCGGCCGCCCCTTCATCCGCAACTACCGCTGGCGCCCCGGCCGCGGCACCCGGTTCCACGTCCTTGACCTGCGTACCGGAGAGCGCCGCGGCACCTACCACGGGGAGCCCTTCTTCGCCTTCCACCACGTCAACGCCTACGAGCGCGGCCAGGAGATCATCCTGGACGCGTGCGCCTACCCCGACGCCGGCATCGTCGACGCGCTCTACCTGGACCGGCTGCGATCAGATGGCGCCCGGCTGCCGCAAGCCCAGCTGCGCCGGTACCGGATACCGCTGGGCGGCGGTGACGTGACCCGCGAACCGCTCCCCGGCATCCCGCTGGAACTGCCGCGCATCGACTACAGCCGGCGCAACGGCAAGCCCTACCGCTACGCCTACGGCACCGCGAGCACGGACGGCGGCTTCCCCGACCAGCTCACCAAGGCCGACCTCGAAGACGGCACGTCGGTCTCCTGGTCCGAGCCGGGCACCTACCCGGGCGAGCCGATCTTCGCCCGGGCGCCCGGCACCGAGGCGGAGGATTCCGGCGTGCTGCTGTCGGTCGTGCTCGCTCCCGCCGACGACACCTCGTTCCTGCTCGCCCTTGACGCCGCCGACCTCAGCGAGATCGGGCGTGCCCGGGTGCCGCACCACATCCCGTTCGGCTTCCACGGCAACTACTTCGCCGGCGCGGGTAACGGCTGACCTGGGGCCCGTGGGGAGGCCTGGCCCGGGGCGGCGGAGGGGCTGAGCCCGAACGGCGTCCCGTGCCCATGTTCATTCCCCTACGTAGTCGTTATCGTGGTTTTGTCGAGCACGACGGCAAGACGTGGGGGCGGCGGCGTGGTCAGGGAATTGCAGCCCGGGGATCCACCCGCGATCGGCTCGTACCGGCTGGTAGGCCAGCTTGGCGGCGGTGGCATGGGGCGGGTCTACCTCGGCGTCTCCGCGGGCGGGCGGCCGGTGGCGGTGAAGGTCATCCGGGCTGAGCTGGCCGCCGATCCGCAGTTCCGGATGCGGTTCGCGCGGGAGGTCGCCGCGGCGCGGAAGGTGAGCGGCGTGTTCACCGCCATGGTGGTGGACGCGGATGTCGACGGTCCGGTGCCGTGGCTGGCGACGGCCTATGTGCCCGGGCCTTCGCTCGCTGAGGCGGTGGCTGACCACGGGCCGTTGCCGGCCGGGCCGCTGCTGGCACTGACCGCGGGCCTGGCGGAGAGCCTGACCGCGATCCACGCCGCGGGCGTGGTGCACCGTGACCTCAAGCCGTCCAACGTGATGCTGGCGCAGGACGGGCCGCGGGTCATTGATTTCGGCATCTCCCGGGCGGTGGAATCCGCGGCGCTGACGCAGACCGGCCTGGTCATCGGCTCACCTGGTTTCATGTCCCCCGAGCAGGCCACCGGCCTTGACGTCGGGCCGCCGAGCGACATCTTCAACCTGGGGGCTGTGCTCGTCTTCGCGGCCACCGGGGTGGGCCCGTTCGGCACGGGCACGACGGTGGCGCTGCTGTACCGGGTGGTGCACGGCTCCCCCAGCCTCGATCAGGTGCCGGCCGGCCTGCGGCCGCTGATCGAGCGCTGCCTGGCCAAGGACCCCAGCCAACGGCCGACCGCCGCCGGCCTGCTCGCCGAGGTCGGCGCCCTCGCCCCGGCGGCCACCTGGCGGCCGGATTCGGTCATCCGCGCGTTCGGCCGGGACGCGACGCGAGACTCCGCGGTCACGGCCGGGTACAGCGACCCGGTGACGCGGACCACGGCGGGCAGTGCCCCGGTGCCGGCCGCCACCGGGGCCAGCCAGCCGCCGGCTGTTACCGGGGCACGCCAGCCGCCGGCCGCCACCGGGGCCAGCCAGCTGCTGGCCGCCGCGGACACTTCGCTGGCCGCCCCGCCGGCGGGCGGCCGGAACCGGCCGCGGCGCCGCAGGTGGCGGCCGCTGGCGCTGGCGTGGATCATCGGCTTTCTTATCGCGGCCTCCGCGGCCGCTTTCGCGGCGACCGCTCTCACCCGGCACCCGCCCGCTCCGACCCCGACCCCGGCGGCACAGGTTGCCTCGCCGACGCCATCGGCATCGGCCGGCCGGGCGGCCTCGGGCGGGTCGTCCTCCCGGCCCGCGGCGAGCGCCTCATCGTTCCAGGGCACATCTCAGCCGGCCCGCACGTCCGCACCCCCCTCGGTGTACTCTTCCCAGTCGCCGACCGCATCCTCGAGCCCCTCCCCGACCACGTCCGCTTCGGCTTCGGCTTCGGCTTCGGCTTCGGCTTCGGCCAGCACATCCTCAGCCCGGCCTGCGTCTTCTGCCCCGCCTGCCGCCACGCCGACGAGCACGGCACCGTCCGCGCCTGCATCGACGGCTACGCCGTAGCGCGGCCGGCCGGCTCAGCGCGGCCATCCCCGGGACACCGGCTGAGCCATCGGCCGGGCTGGGGTCACCAAGCGGTCGGTTACAGATCGTTGACTGGTGCTTGCCGAATGAGGTTGCGCGGGGGCCGGATCGGGAGGATGGTGGAATTAGTGCTTGGAGGAATTCCGTGCGTGTCCGTCGGGGACCGGCCGTCCCCGGTGTGGCGTTAGCCAGTTGTCCCGCTGCAAGGCGGGTTCCTGGATGGGTTGTAGCTCATGGCCGATGCGAGCACGCCGGGCGACGTCGCGGCGATGCAAGCGCTGCTGCTCGGCACCGAGACGATCCAGGAGTTCCTGGCTGAACTAGCCCGCCTGGCGGCTCTGACGGTGGGTGACGGGCTGTCGTGCGGGATCACGGTGCAGACCAACGGGCGCCCGCTGACGGTGGCAGCCAGCGACGCACTGGCGGCGCAGGCGGACGAGGTGCAGTACGGCCTGGATGAGGGGCCGTGCCTGCACGCGCTGCGCAGCGGCACCTGGGTCTCCATCCGGGACATGGCCAGCGACCAGCGGTGGACCAGCTACGCGGCCAGGGCCCTTCAGCACGGAATCCGGTCCTCGCTCTCGCTCCCGCTCAGCGGCGGCCGCGATGTCATCGGCGCGTTCAACCTGTATTCGCGGGTAGCCGGCGCCTTCGGGGCGGCGGCGAGCCAGCGCGCCGAGAGCTTCGCGCAGAACGCCTCGGGGGCCCTGACGATCGCCGTCAGGCGAGCCGACCATGTCGCCCTCACCGATCAGCTGCGCGCCTCGCTGGCCTCCCGCACGGTCATCGACCAGGCGATCGGCGTGCTGATGGGGCAACGGCGGATCACCGCAGGCGAGGCGTTCGCGATCTTGCGCACGACGTCGCAGAACCGCAACATCAAGCTCCGGGCCCTCGCGGCTCAGATCGTCGCGGGCGCCGGCGCGCAACCACCCCAGGCGCCCCCCTTCGACCCGCCTCGCTGACGCGCCCACGCTCCGGGCCTGTGCGCCAAATAAGCCAAAACAGAAGGTAATCTCACGATAACTAATTGTGTGATTTACCATGTCAGCGTCTTGATCATGGCTTAAGATCGCTATTTATAACTAGCATGAGGTCCTGAGGCGTGGCCCATGCAGTCGAGTGGAAGAACTATGACGAGCGGGAGCCTGTCTTGGACTCGGTGGGTTTGTTGCTCACCTCACACAGGCGGGGCCGTTGCCTGGTGGTAAACGTCTGCGGGAACGTCGGAGCCGCTACCGCGGACCTGCTAGACACCAGGCTTCGCGCCGCTATGGACAGCGTCCTGCTGCTCGTCGCGGTGAACCTGGCCGAGGCGGTGCTGGCCGACGCCTCCGCCCTGGAGGTACTGACCGGCATCCACCGCCGCGCGACTTTAGCGGGCAAGATATTCCTGGTGGTCGCGCCCGACCCGCAAGCACGCGAGACGATGCGGGTCACCGGGCTTGACCGGTCACTGCTTGTCTTTCCCACCGTCGCCGACTTCAACGCCTGGAACGGCGGCCCCGACACCCCGGCCGCCGGCGGGGGTGTCCTCACCTGGGTATGAGCCCCAGCAGGTGCGCCAGCCGGGACGCCGCGGCCCGCGGCTCGCCCGCCGGGGCGAGCACCATGCCGTCAAAGGCGACATAGCACCCGTCGGCCACGCTGACTGTCGCCGACACGGCAGCAGACAGCGGGTTTGTCACCTCAAGTGCGGGATAAGGACCGGCTCCCAGGCGGGCGTGCAAGCCGACTCGGCGCAGGTCGACGGCTAGAGCCCGCAGGGACCCGGAGGTGTCATCGTGCCCAGGCATCACGAACCGCCCTCCGACGGGGTTCCCTCCATCATGCACCCAGTGATCACATGATCGCTGGGCGTAGCCAATATTCCAGCGAGAACTTCCCTGAGCCCGGTACCGGCTGCGGCGCCTAGCCGAACCGAGCGCGTTCTGTGGCGGCGACCAGGGCTTCCGCGAGCACCAGGTCAATGCTGGTCAGATCGGGTGCCTGCCGGGCCAGATCGGTCCAGCGAGCCCGCCAGGCGCGCTCGAAGGAGCGGCAGTCCTCATCCCCGCGCGCCGAGATGCGCGCCACCAGAGCCAGTGACGCGGACATGGCGGGCAGCGCGAGCCATCCCTGCTGCTGCCCGGCGCGAGGACGCCTGGCCGCGATCTGCGCCACCGCCCGGCGATACGGGGAGGCGGCCACCAGACGCTCCGCGGAGCGGACCACCGAGATGGCGTCTTGTGCGGCCCTGGTCAGTTCCGGGGTCCGGCGCGCGGCGAACAGCCGGGCCACCGCGACGGTCCTGGTGTCCGCGTCGAGAAGAGGCTGCGGGACCACGACCGCGGGCGGCCGCTCCGCCAGGTCGGCGGCGTCTGGCCCGAACTGGCCGCCCCCAGCGTGCGGATCGTCAGCGCCGCCGAGCACGACCGCCAGGCTCGGGCCGCATCGGGCCAGCGCGGCCTCCACGACGACCGCGGCCGGATCCTCGTCCGGGCAGGCAGGTCCGGCCAGCAGCCGGCTGGACAGCACGGCCGCGGCCGCCGGTGCGATGTCCCACAGCCGTTCGGCGCCGCGCATGTCGTCCAGCATGACCGGCCGCGCGACGGCCAGCCCGGTCCTGATCAGGCCGGCCACGCACGCCGCGGCGCCGAGCCTGGCGTCGAGCAGCCCGGTCAGCGCCAGCCCGGGCTGGTTCCGCAGGACCGCCGAGCAGCGCTCGCGCAGATCGGCGGGCGCGCCGGCCGCGATCAGGTCAGCGGCCAGGTGGATGAGCCGCCACAGGCGTTCTAGCTGGCGGGGCCGCGCGGGCAGGTCCCGCTGCCCGGCCAGGAACCGGACCAGGGCGCCCTCTTCGGCGTCGGCGCTGGCCGGGAGGCCCGGGGCGGCGCACGTCCAGGCGACGCGGCCTGGCCAGTCCGGCCAGTTCGTGACGGTCCGCGGATCCTCGGCGCGCAGCTGGACCAGCACCGGGCCGGCCTCGCACACGCCGGGCGGAAGCGGGACCACCCCCTTAACTCCCCCGGCGGGAACCCGCACCACGACCGGCGCGCGCCACGGGGCGCGGGCCAGGTACAGGCCAGCCACCAGGCCGCCGGCCTGCGCGGGGTCGCGGATGATCAACTGCCCGGAGCTGATCTCGGCCCCGCTGGCCAGCGGTCGGGGCTGTGGTGACGGGTGGGGCGAAAGTGATGGTCTGGGCGGGAGTGCGCTGGGCGGGAGTGCGCTGGGCGGGAGTGCGCTGGGCGGGAGTGCGCTGGGCCGGAGGGGATCGGCCGCTGGGGTGATGACGACCGTGCTGCGCAGGCCGCGGCCCAGCGGGCCGCGCACGGTGATGGCAAAGGCGCCCTGGATCGGCCTGGGCACGCCGTCCCAGATGGCGGCCGGGCCGGGCTGGCTGAATTCCCTGGAGATCAGGCCGCGGCCGCCCGCCGCGGGCCGGATGCCGACGTGCCAGCGGGCCTCGTCGGGAAGCCACAGCCGCGGCGGTTCCTGGTACACCGGCGCGCCGTCGGGAGCGGTCACGCCCGGCAGCGGCTCGCCGAGGAGGCGGGGGCGCGGATGCCCGGGCACGGCGTGGGCCGGGCCGCCCCGCAGGCCCACGGAGCTGACCTGCGCCAGGGAAACGAATTGCAGCCGCCAGCCGGCCCAGCCGGACGGCTCCCGGCCTTCCGCGATCGTCACGAGCTCGCCGTCCGCGACGACCTCGCGGTCGGCGGGGCGCAGCATCCACAGCCGCTGCCGGGGCAGCGGCAGCCGCGCCGGGAGGTGCCTGCCGTCCGCGGCGAAGAACAGTACCGGGTCGCCGGACGGCACCACGTCGAGCTCGGTCACGTGATCCGCACCGGCCAGCCAGAGGCGGACGGCACGGACCGGCCGGGTCAGCGGGAGCACGGCCGGCCGGTCCCCCGCCCGGCTTGGCACCGTGACGGGATCACCGTCCACGGTCAGCTGCCAGCGGCCCACCCCGCCGGGGGCCGACTCCATCGGCGGCAGGATGACCTGAAGGGCCGCCTCGTCCGGGTCGAGCCTGAGGCGCGGCGCGCTGCCGGGCCGCCGGGCCGCGGGCGGCCGGGCCGCGGGCTGCCCGGCCGCCCGCGGGCCGATCTGGCTGCGGGCCGCGTCGACGAACGACCGTGGCAGCCGGGCGCCGGCCAGGTCAGGGTCAGCACCGGTCAGCCGGTCGAGCAGGTCCAGGCAGCGGTCGACCAGGTCGACGGCCGCCTCTCCGCCCTCGGTCAGGAACCGCCTGGTGGCAGCGTCGAGCCCGGCCCGCCGCGACGGCCGGCCCGGTGCGGTCACCCAGGTCAGGAAACTCTCCGCGGCCACGCCGGGATCGAGCCCGCGGCGGGAGAGCAGCAGCCGGAACAGGCCGGGGCCGCTGACGCCGGCCAGGATCTGGTCGAGATCGTGGTCGAGTTCGGGCGGGGCTGATACCTCACCGGAGGGCAGGAACACGCTCGGCTCGCCGGTGGCTGACACGTAGAGGTGATCCCGGGCCCTGGTGCAGGCCACGAACAGGACGCAGCGTTCCCGTTGCAGGTCCTGGGCGTGCGCGGCGGCGTCCTCGGTTTCCGGGGTGACCATCGCGGGCGCCGGCACCAGACCCCGCTCGACGCCGATGACCGCGACGGCCTGGAACTCCAGGCCCTTCATCGCGTGCATCGTGCCGGCCCGGACGGCCTTGGGGTTGCCCCGCCCGCTCAGCGAGACCGTGGCGATGCCGTCGGCTTCCAGCGCCTGGCGTGCCTCGCGCACCAGGTCGGCCGACCGGGCCGCCACCCCGATGGCGTGTGGTTCGATGCCGGCGGCCAGCCAGCCGCGGAGCCGTTCGGCCAGAAAATGAAACTCCTGGGCCCGGGCGGTGCTCAGCTGTCGCTCCGGGCGCGGACCGTGCATCGGCGACCGGTAGCCGAGCAGCGAGTCCACCTCGCCGTCCAGGCCGGTCACCGGGTCCGTCCCGAGCAGCGGCACCGCCCAGGCCAGGATCTCCTGGGTGGTCCGGTAGTTCAGCGACAGCCGCCGGCTCCGCCCGCGCACGCTGATCCCCAGGCTGCCCAGGGAGACCCGGTTCTGGTAGACGCGCTGGTGCGGGTCGGCCGCGATGAACAAGTCGTCGGGGCCAGGCGCCACCGCCGCGCGGAGCAGCCGCCACTGGGACGGATGCAGGTCCTGGGCCTCGTCCACCAGGATGTGCCGGTAGGGCGGCGCTCCGGCGAGCAGCTGGCTGGCCTCCTGCGCGAGCTGCAGGTGAGTGGACTGGCGGGCGGTGGCTAGTTCGGCGGTGACCTGCTGCGCGGCTTGCCACAGCTGGCCGCGCTGGGCCTTGGACAGCGGCCGTCCCCGGCCGGTGCGCAGGCAGCTCAGGTAGGCCTGCTCGGTGCGCAGGTCCTGGGCCAGGATGACCTGCTCCCACTCGTTCTTAGCGAACGCCGGGGTGACGTCGAGCCCGGCCGCCGCGGCGGCCCTGGCCCAGCGCACGCGCAGCTCCCGCTCGTCCGCGAGGACGGGCCCGCCGCGGGCCTGGCTGACGACGCGGTACGCCAGCCGGTCCACGTTGAGCACCTCGATCCTGCGGCGCAGGCCGGCGTCGGTGACCAGCAGGTCGAGCTGGGCGGCCAGGACGTGGGCGAGGTTGCCGTTGAAGGTGGTGAGCAGGAGTGGTGGCGTGGCGCGCTCGGCGGGGGTGGCGCGCTTGGCCAGCAGGGCTGCGCGGTGCAGCACGGTTACCGTCTTGCCGGTGCCCGGGCCGCCGGTCACCTGCGCCGGGCCGGCGTAACTGGCCTGATAGGCGATGTCGCGCTGACTCGGGTGCAGGAACGTGCGCCACGCCGTGAACGGGTGGCCGAGGATGTCCTGCAGCTCCTCCGCCCCTGGCACCAAGGCGGCCGGGTCGGCGTCGGCGATCGCCAGGCGTGCCACTGGTTAACGTCCTCCCCTGCCCGCCGAACGCGAGCTGGCTACGTCCAAAAGGGGCATGCTAGACGCCGGAGGCCGGCCGCGGCGGAAAAGAGGGGTTCGGGCGTGGCGCGGCTGAGGTGATGCGGGCCGGGCAGAAGCCGCCGACGGGCCGGGACCGGGCCCTTGGGCGGTCTCCGGGTCACGGGGAGTCTGGTGTACCGGGAAGCCAGGACTCCGTTACCGGCGGGGCCGGTGGTCCGTCAGTGAGCCATCGGTCGAGCGCCCTGATCAGCGGGCAGCCCGCAGCCGGGCGGCCCGGACGGCAAGGCCCGCAGCATAAGCGGCCTGAAGTCCTTGACGTTCTCGGTAAGCAACCATCGCTTTTCCGCGCTCGCCCAGGAAAATATTTCCTCATCGGACTTTGACCGCAGGTCAGAGCGGTCTGCGACCGCGATAACGTCGTGGCCGAGTTCGCGTAGCTCAGCCGCGATGGCCGGCGCGAACATCTCGTCAAGCAGGAGCCAGCCGCCCGGCCGCGGGTTCATGCGATGAGGCGCTGCTGGACGCGCCATGCCGCTTCCGCGCGTGCCGAAGCCTCGCCGGCCTCGGCTATCTCCGCGTCGATCTCATCGGAGTAATCCCCGTAGTAGCTGATCGCCGTGCTGATCCGGCTCGTGTCAGCGGCGAATACCTCGGCCGCGGCGTCGATCGCGGCGGGTCCGCGCTCATCGACTTTCATCAGGTACTGGTGCGGCATTCCCCCGGTGATCGAGCTTCCCGGTGACGTCACCCCCGACGGCGAGCTCTGAGGGCGATGGCAGACACGCCGGCGCAGGCGGCCGGGCCGGCCAAGACGTGCCCAAGCAGCGCATGCCGTGAGGGTGCCCTGCTGCTCGGCGTCATGACCAGCGCGGGGACGCTGGCCTACCTGAACCCGCCGGTGCCGGTGGACGCCGAGTTCGCCGCCCGCGAGACCGAGCGGGGCCGCCCGGAACGACGGTACCGGTTCGCCGGCCCGTGCCTGGAAGGCGGCTGCCCGCAATGGACCGGCGGGGGGTGCGCCATCGCCGACATGGCCGCGGACCCGGTGCACCTCGGTCTCCCGGCGTCGCCGCGCAAGCTGCCCGCCTGCCCGATCCGGCACTCCTGCCGCTGGTACTTCCAGCGCGGGCCGGCCGCCTGCGCGGTCTGCCCGTTGATCGTGGCCGACATGGGCGGCACCGAGACTTACCGTTCCGTTCAAGCAGAGGCGTACGCCCATGACCGAGATGCCACGCCAGTACCGCCGTCTGGCCGACAGTGAACTGAAGCCCCCGCCGGACGCGCGCCTGGTCGCCCCGGCCGAGCCCAGCGAGGCCGTCACCGTCCGGGTGCTCCTGCGGTCCCGGCCGGACGGGGAGCCGCTGCCCGGCCACGAGCACTGGGTGGCCACGCCGCCGGGCCGGCGCACGTTCCCGTCCACGGCGGAGTTCGCCGCCAGGCACGGGGCCGCGCCGCAGGACCTCGACGCGGTCGCCGGGTTCGCGCGCCGCCACGGCCTGCAGGTCGTGTCGACCAGCGCGGCCAGCCGCACGGTCGTCCTGTCCGGCACGGCCGGGCAGCTGAACCGGGCGTTCGCCGCGGAGCTTGGCCGCTACGAGTCACCGCGGGGGACATACCGAAGTCACGACGGCTTCATCCATCTCCCGCACGAGCTCGCGGACGTGGTGGTGGCCGTGTTCGGGCTCGACAGCCGGCGGGCCGGCGGCCGCAACGGGCCCGCCGACCCGCCCGGATAAACGCTCATGGGCGGCGGGCCGCCTCAGGTCGCGCAGCTGTACGACTTCCCCGCTCCGCCGCCGGGTATCGGCACCCAGGCCATCGGCATCATCGAGTTCGGCGGCGGCTGGACGCCTGGCGACATAGCCGCCACGTTCGCCGGCTGGTCCGCATCGGGGACGCCGCCGACACCGACCGACATCCCGGCGGCGTCGAACAATCCCGGTGTGAATCCAGCCGCTGACGGCGAGGTCATGCTGGACATCTGCACGGCGAGTTCGGTCGCGCCCGGCGCGAAGATCCGGGTCTACTGGGGCTCGGATTCACTGACGGCGGCCGGCTGGAGCGCCGTGCTCAGCGCGATCATCGACGACCCGGAGCGGCCGTCGGTCGTCACGACCAGCATCTTTCTTTCCGACGGCGACGACGTGAACACCCTTGGCCTTCTTGGCATGACCCAGGGCCAGCTGAAGGCGCTCAGCGGCCAGTTCCAGTCCCTGGCCGCGCTGGGGGTCACCGTGCTGGCCGCCAGCGGCGACGACGGGGCTCGCTCACTGACCAGGGATGGTCTGCGGCACGTGCAGTATCCCGGCTCCGATCCCTGGGTGACCTCGTGCGGCGGGACATCGATCAGCACCAGCCCGGACTACGTGGAATGGGCCTGGGACGACATCTACAACGACCCGGAGAACGGTCCGAGGCCGTTCGCCAGCGGCGGCGGAGTCAGCGCGTGCTTCACCGGCTCGCTGCCTGCCTGGCAGCAGGGGGTGGACGTGCCGCCCTCGCTCAACGACAACACCACCATCGGCCGCGGCGTCCCCGACGTGGCCGGCAACGCCAGCCTGAACACCGCCTACATGCTGACCGTGGACAGCGCGTCCACCGGGCCGCTGGGCGGCACGAGCGCGGTCGCCCCGCTGTACGCCGGGCTGATGGCCCTGGTCAACGCGAGCCTGAGCGCGCCCGTCGGTTTCCTGAACCCGACGCTCTACGCGTTCCGCGACACCGTGTGCCGGGATATCAACGACCAAGCCTACCAGGGCCGCAGGATCCGCGCCACCCGGCGTCGATCGTCCTGCGGAACTGGTAGGCCGCCGCGGGACGCGCCGACGCCTCCGGTCCCGGGTCGTCGGCGGCCGGTACCAGAGGCGGGCTCGGCGCATGATCCTGGCAGTGACAGCGCCGCCTCGTGCTCCAGCGCTCGCTCCACCACGCCAGCTTGTCCCCGGAGTCCTGCGGAAAGACGATGCGCAAGCACACCGCCGCGAGCCCGAGCGCGGTCAGCAGGCAGCACGTCCACCACGGGCCGCCGACGGCCCGCAAGCCGGCCTGACCGCCCACGATGACGGCGCCCGGCGCGAAATCCCGGCCGGAGATGCCCGGCCGCGCGTGCCGTGAACGCGGCGGCGGCGGCCAGGCGCCCGCCGCCTCGTCGTGGTCAGGCCCGTGCCGTGCTGCCGTCATAAGGACGCCCTCTCGCTCATCGCCGATAGCGTCCCAAGAATAATTGCCCACGGTCGACTATGGTCGCGTAATTTGCCGATGCGTCAAAATTGATAGTGAGAGCGTCAATTCTGATATTCGGCTGGCCGTCCGGCGGAATCGCGCGACCAGTTACCGCCACGACATGTCAGAAATGGCTGACGATCCGCTAATCTGTGCCCCGAGCACAGCGCGGAGGAGTTCGTGTCAAAGGATGTGCCGGCCCAGGAAGCCCGGGCGGAAGTGGCCAGGGCGGTCAGCGGGCGCATGGGCCAGCTCGGGATTACCGGGGTGGCGATATCCGCGGTGCTCGAATGGCCGTGGGATTACCTGGTCAACATTCTGAACGGCAGCGCGGACGGGACGGCCACCGTCACGTCCCCGCTGGAGACGCAGCTGGCCAAGCTGGCCGACGGGCTAGCTGCCATCGACGCGTTGCGGCAAGACGTGGCCGTGCTGGCCGACATCGTGCACGATATCGACGGAAAGATCGAGGTGGTGACCGGGTCCCGGCGAAGCTCAGGTGACCGCTCGCCGCCAGAATGAGCTTCGGGTTCCGGCAGGCGCCAGCCTTCCCCGTGAGTCCCACTCACCCATCAGCACACCCGTGCTGGCCCGCTCATGTCCGCCAGCCACGACGGACCATCGGTGTTGCGGGGGTTCGCTGGACGGGCGGCCGGACGCGGGTCCATTGCGGGCTTGCTGGTGGCGCGGTGGCTGGTGGCGTGGTGGCTGCTGGGGGTGGTGGTGCGAGGTGTAGGCCGCGCCTGGTCCGGCTGGGCGTCAGGCGGGCCGGGCCGTCTGGTTCGCGTGGAAGATAGGGCTCTCACGGAGGATTGGGGCAGTCATAGGACACCAAAGTCTCCAGGTGAGCCGAATATTCCACGATTTTTTTCGATAATTGTGACGGGTGGGGTTCCGGGTGCGGGGAGCGGCGGGGGTTGGCGGGGACGGCGGCTGGGGCCGGCCGCCGGGCGGGTCATGGCCGGCGGATGGTCTGGGCCGGGGCGCTCCGGGGCCTCAGAGCGTGACCGTCGCGTCGATCGTGAGCCGTCGCGCGGGACCGCGACCTCGGCTCCGAACCGGGTGATGGATTGGAGCGCGCACTCCAGGTGGGCCTTGCACTCCCCGATCAGCGGCGGTGCTACCTTGGCGGCGGGCTGCAGGGAGAGGCCAGAATGAGGATCCGTTCAGCCGCGGCCCCGGACCGTCCTGCACGCTGATCCCTCCTGCTCTCATCGCAGGGGCCAGTTTCTCCGCTTCCGGATGCCCGTCTCCCACTGCTCGTCATCGTCGAAGCAGATCTCGAACACCACGCCCCAGCCGTCCGCGTGCCACGCCCCGTCGACCGCGCCGTTGGTCAGCGCCGCCTCGATCAGGGCAGAGTCGTGCTGTTCCTGCCACCGGAAAGCCGAGAACTCGCCGTGCAGTACCTCGATCGACCACCATTCAGCCATCGTGGTAATGGTACGTCTGCGCCCAGGACTCCCGGGCTCCGCGGAAACGCGTACGAAGCCGCTCCGCTTCCCGTCCTGGATCAGGGCCGTCCGGCGTGCGGGAGGTCGACGCGGACGGCGAGGAGGCGTGCCTCGCGGGCGGCGCTGCGGGCGTGCTCGTCGAAGTCGGGGGCGACGCAGGCGAACAGGGTACGGCCGTCGGGGGCGACGACGAGCTGGGTAAATACCGCTGACAGCTCAGAGCCGTTCGGCCTATCACCGAAGGTGGCCCAGGCCCGTCGGTTCGTCAGCTCACCGTCCAGGGTGAGGTCGAAGGCGGTGATCCGGTTGCCGAAGGTCTCATCCACGAGAAGGACGTTGTCGTCGGTGATGACGCTGCCGTTGGGAAACCACAGGATCAGCCCTTCGGGACGTTCGGGCCGCGAGGGCACCCAGTCGACCACGAGCAGCCGCCCAGGTACCCGGTCCAGGCCGGTCTCCTCGGCTACCTCACGGCGGCAGGCGGCGTGCGGTGACTCCTCTTCCTCCACCACCCCGCGGCCGGGGGAACGACCGGGACCGGCCCGGACACCGATGGCACGCTCGGCACCCGGTTCCAGATCGCCTCGGTCACCAAGCATCCATCAGCTGCTCTGCCACACCGCTGGGCTTGTGGACTGGCCGGACGTGCCCGGGCTGGACGTGACCAGGCCCGTCGCGGCCAGCGAGCTGCTGCGCATGTTCGCCGGCGTCCCGCTGCTCAGCGCGCCGGGAGAGCGCTTCTCCTACAGCAGCCCGGGATACGTGCTGCTCGGTCACGTCATTGAGCGGGCCTCCGGGCAGCCCTACGGCGCGTTCCTCGGCCGGGAGATCTTCGAGCCGCTGGGGATGGCCGCGACGTTCAACGGGGACCCCGGCGACCAGCCCCGCCTGGCGGCCGGCCACCATGACGGCACCGCGGTGGCGTCCTTTGCGCTGGACACCGTGGGCCTCGGCACCGGGAGCCCCGATCGTCGACGAGTTCATCCGGACCGCCTTTCGGTGGTGACCTCACGGTGACCGTGCAGCGCCGCTGTGTCGGCGGCGGCCCGGCCGGAATACCAGCCTTCGGAGTCGCTGACCCGGCCGGTGCGGTGATAGGTGACGTCGTCGCCGAACATCTCATCGACCGCATCGTCGACGGCCTGGTGCCGGGCCGCGAGCACGGGGAGCAGATTCCGGCCTGGCGCCTCGGCCGCCACCTGGCGTTCCGCGTCCTCCGTGGCCCCGGCCAGCCGCTCTCCGATCCGGATGGCGTAGGACACGAGAAACGACTGCCGGAACGCCCGGGTGCGCGACCTGCCGTAACGATCCCGCTTGGCGCCGGCCCGCAGCATCGCGGCGTTCGCCTGCACAAGGAGCGAGGTGAACAGCAGCTCAACCGCGTCGAGATCGGCGGGGAAGCCGATCACCGCCGACATCCCGAGGCTCTTGTACCACACGGCACGGCACCGGTTGGCCTTGGCGACCTCGGTGAGCAACTGCGTCTTCGGCCCTTCGTACGGGTTGTCCACCGGCAGCCGCCGGCTGGCGGGCTCGTCCTTCCTGCCCGCCTGGGCCGCGAGCAGCGCATGATCGATGCTGTATTTTGCCATCAGCTGCTGAGCCCGGGCGGACAGCGCCTCGGCCTCCTCGGTGAACTCCGTGGATTCCGCCTTCGCGAGCAGGGCCCGGATCTTGCCGAGTATCCGCTCGTCGGTGGTCCGCTCCTGGCCAGCCGCGGCGCCCGGCTTGGCCGCGGCGCCGGGCCGTACCGTACCGGGCAGCGGGCCCAGCCGGGGCAGCACAGGCAGGTGGCCGAGGACCAAGAGCAGCTCCACCGCCGTGACCATGGTGGCCTGCGCAGTGTCCCCATCCCGGTCCCGCCGCCGGCCGAGGTAAGCGTCGTCACTGCCCCACCACACCTCGGTCCGGAGCGCGGACAGCTGCGCCAGCCAGCGGTCGTCCACCGTGGCGGCGGCGTAGCCGCGCATCTCGTCGGCGATCATGTCGGTGGTCATCCGGGCGTGTGAGTCACCCCCCTCCCGGCCCGCATGCCGGACAAGCTCAGCGGGCTGCCAGCCGTGGCGCCATGCGCCTGCCACCGAGACGCGCAGGTAACTGACCAGCTCACGGCTGACGGTGGCGTCCCAGCCGGGCGCCTGCCGCTGGCCGGTCAGCGCCTCCACCCACTCCAGGAACTGGTCCTGCTGGCCAGCCGCCAGGGCCTGCAGAGCCTCGGCCACGCCCACAGCTACGAGCTCCCGCTGAGACGGCTTCTTGGCCTCGGGCGGCTCGCGTCGGATGCCGTGCCGTGTCCCGCGTCCCGGCCGGGGCGGCACGTCAGGCCGCTGGGTCTCGTGCGGCGGTCGCGACGAGCCGGACGGCTGCGCCCCGTGCCGCTGCTTGTGCTCCCTCTCCTGCTTCAGCCGCCGCTGCCGGCTCGCCTTGCCCACGAAGCAGACCTCCCCTAACCTCGACCCTGCGAAGATCCTGTCACGAGGCACCGGCAAGCGACGGGTTTGGTGAGAAGTCCGGCGGGCGGTCAGCCAGGCTCCCTGGCCGCGCCCAGCAGGGCTAGCAGCATGCGCCGCAGCGTGGCCTGCTCGGCTGGGGTCAGCGGGGAGAGCAGGTCGCGCTCGATCTCGGCCCCGACGGAGGCCAGGTCGCCCACGACTCCCCGTCCCTTGGCGGTCAGGTCCAAGACGCGACGGCGACGGTCAAGCGGGTCGACCTCCCGCCGGACCAGGCCCTGAGCGGCCAGGGTGTCGATGATCGGCACGGCATTGCGCGGGTCGACGCCGACCAGCTCAGCCAGGCGCTGCTGGCCGAGCGGGCCAGCCTCGCCCAGGGCCATCAGCACCCCGTACTGGCTGGGGCTCACCTTGAGCTGGGCGAGCATGCCCGCCCAGCGCTGCCGGGCGAGCGACCCGGTCTTGGCCATCAGATACCAGTTGCCGTTCTGATAGCTCAGCCCGCAGGGCGACGCGGCACGGCCCTGCTCCGGCTCTGAGCTCACGAAAAGAGCCTAGCCGTCTGAACATCAACCATGGTAGACATGTCTCATGTCTAATTCCGCCCGGCCGAAGCGATGAACGGCGAACCGCCCAGCCCGGCGCGGCCGAGCCAGCGTCATCATGCCCCTGACGGGCTGATTCTGGCCATCGCGTGCGTCGCCCAGTTCATGGTCGTGCTCGACGTCTCGATTGTCACCGTAGCGCTTCCCTCGATCGGCCGCGACCTGCACTACAGCGCGACGGGACTGCAGTGGGTCGTCAACGCCTACGTGCTCACCTTCGCCGGGTTCCTGCTGCTGGGCGGGCGGGCCGCCGACCTGTTCGGCCAGCGCCGGGTGTACCT
>JBEKGC010000100.1:0-21432 GCA_050013055.1 Streptosporangiaceae bacterium | reverse complement strand
CTGATCGACCCCAAGCGGGTCGAGCTGACCATCTACGACGGGATCCCGCACCTGATCACGCCGATCATCACCAACCCGAAGAAGGCCGCCGAGGCGCTTGACTGGGTGGTCGGCGAGATGGAACGACGCTACGACGACCTGGCCGCCAGCGGGTTCCGGCACGTGGACGACTTCAACAAGGCGGTCAGGGCCGGGCAGCTCAAGCCGCCGCCGGGCAGCGAGCGGGTGTACCTGCCGTACCCGTACCTGCTGGTCATCGTGGACGAGCTGGCGGACCTGATGATGGTGGCCCCGCGTGACGTCGAGGATTCCGTGGTCCGCATCACCCAGCTGGCCCGGGCGGCCGGCATCCACCTGGTGCTGGCCACCCAGCGGCCTTCCGTGGACGTGGTCACCGGCCTGATCAAGGCCAACGTCCCGTCCCGGCTGGCGTTCTCCACCTCGTCCCTGGCCGACTCCCGGGTCATCCTGGACCAGCCGGGCGCGGAGAAGCTGGTCGGCCAGGGCGACGCGCTGTTCCTGCCGATGGGGGCGTCCAAGCCGATCCGGCTGCAGAACGCCTTCGTGTCGGAGAAGGAAATCCGCGACATTGTCGCGCACACCAAGAAGCAGGCCGAGCCCACCTACCGGGAAGACGTCGCGGCCACGCCGGAGAAGCGGGAGATCGACGCCGACATCGGCGACGACCTGCAAGATCTCCTCCAGGCGGCGGAGCTGGTGATCTCGACCCAGTTCGGGTCCACCTCGATGCTGCAGCGCAAGCTCCGGGTCGGCTTCGCCAAGGCCGGGCGGCTGATGGACCTGCTGGAGAGCCGCAATATCGTTGGGCCAAGCGAGGGCTCCAAGGCACGGGACGTGCTGGTCAGGCCGGATGACCTCGAGGAGACGCTCAATTCGCTGAGCGGCGGCTGACCGCGGTCATCCGAGAACTGGCCCGCTGCCTTCACCGATCCGTCATCGGTTGCTGTCTACACTGGGTGATGGTCCTCGTACCGGGGATGAACTCATCGCGGCGTAATGCAGGTGGAGGGCAGCGTGAGCATCGGCAACTCGCTGGCGGAGGCTCGCCAGCAGTCCGGCCTCAGCGTCACCGAGGTCAGCCGGCGGACCCGGATCCGGGAGTCGATCATCCGTGACATCGAGGCCGACGACTTCTCCGCGTGCGGCGGCGACTTCTATGCCCGCGGCCACATCCGCAGCATCGCCACCGCCGTCGGCTATGACCCCCAGTCGCTGATCAACGACTACGACGCCGAGCACGGGCCGCTGGGTACGATGCGGGCCGCCGACGTCTTCGAGCCGTCTGCCCCGATCAAGATCCGCGAGCGGCGCTCGCCCAGCCTCAGCCTGATCGTGGCCGTGGTCCTGCTCGCCATCATCGGGGTCAGCGTGTACCGCCTGGTCTCCTCGCACGGCGGTCACGCCGCCCTGGCCGGCACCCGCCCCTCGGTCACCGCGACGCCCAAGCCGACGCCGACGCCGACGCCCACCACGCACCCGACGCCAGCCTCCGACGTCGTCATCCACCTCACCGCCAACGAGGATTGCTGGGTCCAGCTCACCAGCAGCCGCGACGGGTCGCAGATCTACATGGGCATTATCCCGGCGGGCAGCTCGATGACGTGGACCGAGAAGCAGGCGGTCAAGGTCACCCTGGGCAATCCGAGCGGGATCGTCCTCACCGTGGACGGCAAACGGCAGACCCCGGATACCGCCACGCCGGTCACGCTGAGCTTCAGCCCCGCCTCGGGCCCCCAATCTAGTGAGCAGCCTGGGTAGGCTCTCGTTGTGTCTTCACCTAAGTCAGCACCGCGGACGGTTAGCCTGGTCACGCTTGGCTGCGCGCGCAACGAGGTCGATTCAGAAGAGCTCGCGGCGCGGCTGACCGCGTCCGGCTGGGACCTCACCACCGCCGATGACGCCAGCGTGGTGCTGGTGAACACCTGCGGTTTCATCCAGGCGGCCAAGCAGGAGTCCATCGACGAGCTGCTGTCGGCGGCGGAGTCGGGCGCGAAGGTCGCGGCGGTGGGCTGCCTGGCCGAGCGTTACGGTGCCGACCTGGCCGGCGAGCTGCCCGAGGCCCAGGTCCTCAGCTTCGACGACTACACCGACATCGGCGCGCGGCTCGACGACGTGCTGGCCGGCCGGCGCCGCCCGGCGCATACCGCCAGGGACCGCCGCAAGCTGCTGCCGATCAGCCCGGCCGAACGGCAGGCCCCGCCGGCCGCGCCGTGGGTGGGTCCCGGCGGCGGCGTGTACCGGCGGCGGCTGTCCGGCGGCGTGGTGGCCCCGCTGAAGATCGCGTCGGGCTGTGACCGTCGCTGCTCGTTCTGCGCGATTCCGTCCTTCCGCGGCGCGTTCGTCTCCCGGCGCCCGGCCGAGATCCTGGCCGAGGCCCGCTGGCTCGCCGAGGCAGGCGTGCGCGAGCTGATGCTGGTCAGCGAGAACTCGACCTCCTACGGCAAGGACCTGGGTAACCTGCGGCTGCTCGAGGAAGTCCTGCCGGACCTGGCCGCGATCAGCGGCATCGAACGGGTCAGGGTCAGTTACCTGCAGCCCGCGGAGCTGCGGCCGGGGCTGCTCGAGGTGATCGCTTCCACGCCGGGTGTGGCCCCCTACTTCGACCTGTCGTTCCAGCACGCCAGCGGCCAGGTGCTGCGAATGATGCGGAGGTTCGGTGACCGCGAGCGCTTTCTTGCCTTGCTCGACCAGATCAGGGAGCTGAGCCCGCAGGCCGGCGTCCGGTCTAACTTCATCGTCGGCTTTCCCGGCGAAAGCGCGGCTGACCTGTCTGAGCTCGAGCTTTTCCTGAACGACGCCGGGCTCGACGCCATCGGGATCTTCGGCTACTCCGACGAGGACGGCACCGAGGCCGCCTCGCTGCCGGGCAAGTGCGACGACGCGGAGGTAGCCCGCCGGGTGGAGGAGTTTGCTCACCTGGCCGATGAGCTGATGTCCCAGCGCGCGGACAGCCGGCTCGGCGAGCAGCTCGACGTGCTGATCGAAGAACAGGACGAGGACGGCCGCTGGGAGGGCCGGGCCGCCCACCAGGCTCCCGAGGTCGACGGGGTCACCACGGTCAGCTCCGGCGCCCCGCTCGCGGCCGGCGATATGGTCCGCGCCGTGGTGACCGGTTCCGATGGGGTCGACCTGATCGCTGACGTGACCTTGCGGTGACCTCCGAGGTCGGGCTCTGGAATGTGGCCAACGTCCTCACGATGGCGCGTATCGTCCTTGTCCCGGTGTTCGTCGCCTGCCTGCTGGCGGGCGGCACGGCCTGGCGGCTCATCGCGCTGGCCATCTTCTGCGTCGCCAGCCTGACCGACCTGCTCGACGGGCGGCTGGCCCGCAGCCGCGGGCTGGTCACCGACTTCGGCAAGATCGCCGACCCGGTGGCCGACAAGGCGCTCACCGGGGCGGCGCTGATCTGCCTGTCCGCGCTGGGCGAGCTGCCGTGGTGGGTCACCGGGGTCATCATGTTCCGCGAGCTCGGGGTGACCGTGCTGCGCCTGGTGGTGATTCGCCGGGGCGTGATGGCGGCCAGCCGCGGCGGCAAGGCGAAGACCCTCCTTCAGGTCATCGCGATCTGCCTGTACGTGCTGCCGGGCTCGCTGAGCCCGCCCGGCATCATCCGCGGGCTCTTCATGGCGGCGGCGGTTGTGGTTACGGAAGTGACCGGTGTGGATTATGTGCTTCGGGCGATGCGGCTGGGTCGTCCGCCGGATCGTCCTGGGCCCGCGGACCGTTCTGAGCCAGTGAGCCATTCAGACCTCGGAGAGGCATGATCGTGGGCGTGGAGTCTTCAGGATCCTCAGGGTTCTCGGCCGGCCAGGCGGCCCGCGACCTGGCCGGGCAGGTTCTTGACCGGCTGCTGGCCGGCGGCCAGACGGTGGCCGTGGCCGAGTCGCTGACCGGCGGGCTCGTCGCGGCGGCGCTGACCGATGTCCCTGGCGCGTCCGCGGCCTTCCGCGGCGGAGTGGTCACCTACGTGACCGAGCTCAAGACCGTCCTGCTCGGCGTGGACGCCGTGATGCTCGCCCGGTACGGCGCGGTGTACCCGCCGGTGGCGGCGGCGATGGCCGACGGCGTCAGGACCAGGCTGGGCGCGACCTACGGGCTGGCGACGACCGGGGTGGCGGGCCCGGAGCCCGCCGACGGGCAGCCGGTGGGCACGGCGCATATCGCCGTGAGCGTCGCGGACGACACGGTAGTCCGCACCATCGCGTTGACCGGAGACCGGCAGCAGATCCGTAGACTGACGGTAGAGAATGCTCTGGGATTGCTGCTCGGTAGGCTTGGGGAAGAGAAGTACTGATTACAGCGTTACGTTGGCAGCGAACACAGGATGGCATGATCTCGCGAACTGAGGGTGATGCCAGGTACCGTGGAGGTGTTGGCCGTTTTGGCCTCGGAAGGGAGTGCGACTATGGTTCTGCTCCGTCAGCTGCTCGGTGACGTATTGCGCCGGCTTCGTCTGCGGCAGGGTCGCACGCTGCGTGAGGTCTCCGCTTCGGCGCGCGTATCCCTCGGTTACCTGTCCGAGGTCGAGCGCGGGCAGAAGGAAGCTTCTTCCGAGTTGCTCGCCGCGATCTGCGGCGCGCTCAACACCCCGCTGTCGCAGGTATTTCGTGAGGTCTCTGACAACTTCGCCCTGGCCGAGCTGCAGAATGAGCCGGTCCTCAGCATTCCCAGGGAGCCTGGCCTGCGGGTGGGCGCGGACGCCACCCTGATAAGCGCCATCGTCCCAGCCAAGGACGGGTCGCTGAAATTCGCCGACGAGGACCCCGGCTTCGGCACCGGGGCAGGCTTTGAGGTCACCGACATGGTGTCGGTGTAACGACGCCGTCCTAGACCCAGGCGCTCGGGTTGTCCGTCAGGGTGCGGACCACGTCGGGCAGGTTTCCCGACACGATGTCGGCCAGGGTGACCGTCTCGAGAACAGCTCGTTCGTTGGCCCGCAGGGCGATCCACACCTGCTGCAGCGGTTCGGCCACGCCGCTGGCCGTCGATCGCCCTGATGATGTCGGCCAGCGAGATCTCAGCCGCCGGGCGGGCCAGCCAGAAACCGCCGTCGGGACCGCGCTGGCTGCGGATGAGCCCGGCCCGCCGGAGCTGGGTCAAGATCGTCTCCAGGAACTTGCCGGGTATCTCCTGCGCCCGGGCAAGCTGGTCGGCCGTTACGTGACCTGCGGTAGTCGCGGCGAGCTCGATCGCGGCGCGCAGCGCATAGTCGGCCCGGGCTGACAGTCGCATGATCGCCATTATGCACGTTCCCCACTGTTTTTCTCGCATTAGTGAGCCGCCGAGAGCATCGGTCAAGTGCCGAGGCCCTCTCGCCGCATGTGACCGGCAGCCCATCCGGGGGCGGCGCCGGGGTTAACCTGCGTGCGCGGCGCGTCGCGCTCCAGGGCGGTCAGTTACTCGTCGGCCTGAGCCAATTCCAAGCCGGGACACCCAGAAAACGCCAACAGTCACCCCTAGGCCAGCCCGAGCCACTCGGCGGCGGCCTGTCCGCTGGCCCGGGAAGCGCCGTAGGTGGTCAGGTAGGACGTGCCGGCCGGCGGGCACCAGCGCGGCAGGCCCATCTCGACCAGGACCAGGTCAGGCCGGGCCGCGAGCAGCGCGGTGACCAGTGACCGGGTGGCGAGGTCCCGGTGCGCGTCGCGCACGACGAGCACCAGCGACCGCCCCGCCGACGCCTCGAGGATCCCCGCCGCGTAGCCGGCCCCGCCGCCCGGCTCGACCCGGCGTACGCTGCCGGCCGGTACCCACGGGCTCAGTCCCCAGGTGAATCCCCCGGCCGCGATGTTCTCCCGCGGCTCGACCTCGATGACCAGAGGGTGGTCAAGCACCGGCCAGGGCGGCCCGGACATCCGGGCCGCCCTTCTGGCCGCCGCCAACCCGACCGCCCCGGTCGGCCCGGACGGCCCGGCCCCGGACGGCCCGGTCGGCCTGGCCCCGGACGGGACGCGCGCCAGGCCCCTGCGCAGGCGCGCTACCCGGTCGGCGGCCTGTTCGAGCCGTTCGCCCGCGAGCGTCCCGTCCCGGACGGCGCCGGCCAGGGCCGCGCGAACGGCCAGGTACTGGTCTTCGTCGCCGTCTCGCCCCAGGCAGAGCAGGTCGGTGCCGGCCGCCACGGCCAGCACCGCCGCCCGGGGGATGCCGAAGGCGTCTCTGGTCGCCCGCATCTCCAGCGCGTCGCTGACGACCACGCCGGTGAAGCCGAGTTCGCCGCGCAGCAAGCCGGTGAGCGCGGCGCCGGAGACCGTGGCGGGCAGGTCTCCGGTGAGCTCGGGCAGCCGCAGGTGGCTGGGCATGATGGCGATGGTGCCGGCCTTGATCGCGGCCGCGAAGGGCGGCAGGTCGCGCCGCCGCAGTTCCGCCAGATCGCCCTCGATGGTCGCGATGGCCTCGTGGCTGTCGGTCCCGGTCCGGCCGTGACCGGGAAAGTGCTTAGTGCACGCCGCCACCCCCGCCCCCTGCAGGCCGGCCACCGCGGCCGCGGTGTGCCGTGACACCAGGTCGGTGTCCGGGCCGAAGGAGCGGGTGCCGACGGCCGGGCTGTCCGCCGCGCCGAGCACGTCGGCGCAGGGCGCGAGGTCGACGTTGATCCCGAGGGCGGCCAGGTCGGCGCCGATGGCCCGGTAGACCGCCGCGGTCAGCGCGGTGTCGTCCACCACGCCGAGCGCGGCGTTGCCCGGGTACGGGCTGCCGGTGGAGTACGCCACCCGGGTGACGTCGCCGCCTTCCTCGTCGATGGCGATCACCGGATCGTCGCCGGCCGTGGCCGCGCGCAGGCTCGCGGTCAGCGCCCTCACCCGGTCCGGCGTCGACATGTTCTGGCCGAACAAGGTGACGCCGGCCAGGCCCCGGCCAATCGCCGCCAGGATCCAGCGCGGAGCCGAGGGCCCGGCAAACGGGGGAATGAGGATGGCGTCGGCCATCCGGACCAGCGCGGGATCGTCCTGGCTCACCGCCTCACCGTCCTGGCTCACCGCCTCACCGCCCCGGCTCACCCCTTCACCGCCCCGGCGACCAGGCCGCCCGTCATCCGGCGCTGGACGATCAGGAAGAAAATCATGACCGGCACGGTGAACAAGGTGGACGCGGCCATGATGCCGCCCCAGTCCACCGAGCCGCGTCCGTAGAAGTACTGCACGTAGATGGGCAGCGTGTATTTCGCCGTGTCGGTGCCGAGGAACGTCAGCGCGAACACGAACTCGTTCCAGGCGAAGATGAACGCGAATACGCTCGTGGCCACCAGCCCCGGGGCCACCAGCGGCAGCATGATCCGCCAGAAGATCCGCACCGGCCCGGCGCCGTCGATGGCGGCGGCCTCCTCCATCTCCCGCGGTACGGCCGCCACGAAGTTGCGCAGCAGCCAGATCGTGACCGGGAGCGCGAACGCCGTGTAGACGCCGATCAAGCCGACCAGGCTGTCCAGCAGGCTGACCCGGCGGAAGTCCAGGAACAGCGCGATGACCAGAGCCTGCTGCGGCAGCATCTGCACGATCAGGAGCATGATCAGGTACGAGGTGCGGAGCCTGAACCGGAACCTGGCCAGCGCGATCGCCGCCAGCATGGCGATCAGCATCGAGGCCGCTACGGCTACCAGCGTGACGAACAGGCTGTTCTTCAAGAAGTTCCAGTACGGTATGCCGATGACGCTGCCGTCGATCACCGTGCGGAAGTTTGCCAGCGTCGGATGGTCGGGGAGCGGATGCGGGGTCAGCGAGTAAATCTCGCTGGCCGGCTTGAGCGCGGTGGACACCATCCAGAAGATGGGAAACAAGGTCACCAGCGCGACCAGCAATCCCAAGGCGTTCCACACGCCCTTCCTCGAGGGCCTCACTGCAGCGCTCCTTGCCGTATGGAGGTCCGGACGTAGCCGACGGTGATGACAAGCAGGACGATGGTCAGGATGAACGCGAGCGCGGACGCCACGCCGTAGCTGGGCGGCATCGAGAACGCCCGGTCGTAGGCGTAGATGCCCAGGTTGTACTCGTCCCGGTTACCGAGCTCGCCGATGACGATGTACACCTGCGTGAACACGCCGAAGTCCCAGATCACCGAGAGCAGCAGCAGCACGCTGAAGATCGGCCGCAGCAGCGGGTAGGTGACCCGCCAGAAGATCCGCCACGGGCCGCCGCCGTCGACCCGGGCGGACTCGTGCAGCTCGGCGGGTATGGTCTTGAGCCCGGCCAGCACGGACACCGCGATGAACGGGAAGCCCTGCCACAGCACAAGCACGGTCAGCAGCGTGTAAGCGGGCAGCGCGGAGTTGGTCCAGCTGAAGCCGGCCCAGTGCGCCCCGCCGCCCAGCCAGTGCGGCAGCCGGCTCAGCGTCCAGTCCAGGATGCCGCCGTCCGGGTCGGCCAGCCAGACGAAGATGACGCTGGCCGACACCGCGGGTGTGGCCCAGGCCAGCAGGGCGGCACTGGACACGAACGTCGCCATCCGGCGGCCGAGCCGGTTCAGCAGCAAGCCGACCAAGGTTCCGGTCAGCAGCGTGAGCGGCACCACCACCGCGGCGAAGATCAGGCTGATCCGCAGCGACAGCCAGAACTCCGGGTCGGACACGATCGTGTGATAGTTGCCCAGGCCGGCCCACTGCGTGCCGGCCGCCCCGGTCACCTGCGGCAGCCCGTAGTCCTGGAACGAGAACAGGCCGATCTGCACGGCCGGCCAGAGCACCAGGGCGCCGATGACGGCCGCCGACGGCAGCAGCAGGAGATAGGGAGTCAGGTGCCGCCGCCGGACGAGCGCGGCGGCGCGCTCCCGCACGGTGTACGAGCCCGCCCCGGACGGCGGGTTCTCCAGGCCAGCCGGGGGTCCTGGGGTTCCCGGCTGGCCTGGGACGGTGCGTACCACCTGGCTAACCCTCGGTGCCGGTGTTGAGGATGTCCTGTAGCTGGGTGTTGGCCTTGCTCACGGTGGCGCCGAACGGGGCCCCGTTCATCAGCGACTTGATCATGGTCGGGATGACGTAGTCGGTGGAGTCCGCGGTGGCCCAGTTCTTGGCGTTCAGCGGCGAGATCTGGGTGTTCGAGGCCGCCTTGGCGAAGCCGGACATGAGCTGGCTGCTCGAGTAGGCGCCGCCGGTCAGCGCGGAGGTGTAGGGCGGGAAGAAGCCCTGCAAGTTGGCGAACGAGGTGGCGTTGGACGTGCTGTCCATGACCTGGACCAGGTCCCAGGCGGCAGGCTTGTACTTGCTTGTCGCCCAGATGCCCAGGTCGGAGCCGCCCGCGAAGGCCGGCGCCGGGTCCGGGCCTGTCTGGCTCGGGATGGGGAACGAGGCCCAGTCCGATTTGCCCACCGCGTTGGCCGGGAAGTTGGCCGACGCCCACGGGCCGTCGATGTACAGGTCGAGCTTGCCCAGCGCGAAGTCCTCGTTGGCGCCGCCCGACGTCGCCCCGATGTTACCGAGCTCGGTCTGGCCGACGTACTTGGCGGGGGACAGGTGGTAGGTCCGGTAGAGGTCGACGTAGAACTTGATCCCCGCCTCCGCCGCGGGCGAGGTCAGCGTGGCCGTCCACTTCCCGCTGCTCTCGGTGGCGATCTGGCCGCCGGCGCCCCAGATGAAGCTGGCGATGGCATCCGTGTCGTTGCTCGGCGCGCCGAGGCCGTACGTGCCTGGGTACTTGGCCATCAGCTTCTGCGCGTCGGCGACGAGCTGCGCCCAGCTGGCTGGCGGGCTGGCGATGCCTGCCGCCTTGAACTGATCGGTGCGGTACCAGATGCCGCGCACGCCGCCGAACCACGGGACCCCGTAGACGTTCCCGTTCTGGGTGTCGTTGGCGAGCATGCCGGACACCACGTCGGACTTGCCCGACCAGGCGTTCACGAAACTGGAGATGTTGGCCAGCGCGCCGATCGAGGCCTCGGTGGGCGTTTCCGTGTTGCCGAGCTCGGTGATGTCCGGCGCGTTCTTCCCGCTGGCCAGGGCATTGGTCCAGTCCGCGGTGGCGTTGGTCCACGGCACCCAGACGACCTTGACCTGGGTCTTGGCGTCGGCCGGGTAGTCGTGGTGGAACTGCGTGACCACGCCGTTCATCCAGGTGACCTCAGACGGCACAGAGGCCCCCATCCGCCACACCGTGAGCTGGGCCGGAGCCGCGGCGCTGGCCGCGTTCGTCCCGGCCGATGACGAGCCACTTGAGCCGCAGCCCGCGATCGCGAGTGCCGCCGCCGCGCCGAGTGCGGCGAGTGCCGCTGGTGTTTTCCTGAGTCCCACTGTGCTGGCACTCCTTCCGGGGTGTTGAAATGTTGGCTAGCCGTATAGAGAAACTAACCGGAAACTTTCCTATAAGATAGACCCCGTTGCCGGATCGAGACATTACGGCCGTCAACGTCACGAAGGGGGAGCGCGATGAAGGTTCAGCCCATGGTCCGGCCGGGCACACCAAGCTTGCTGCGCGAGCTGAACGACCGGGCGGCGCTTGACCTTCTGCTCGGCGGCGAGATGCTCACCCGGTCCCAGATCAGTGAGTACACCGGAGTCTCCAAGGTCACGGTGTCGCAGATGCTGGCCAGGCTGGAGGAGCGCGGCCTGGTCGTGGTCGCGGGCGAGCAGGCCGGGAACCGGGGCCCGAACGCCGCCTTGTATTCGGTCGTCCCCTCCAGCGCCTACGTGGCCGGGCTCTACATCGAGTCCGACTTGGTCAGCGCCGCGGTAGCCGACGTCACGGGCCGCCGGGTGGCCGAGGTGAGCGTCAACCCGAACGGCGCGGACGATCCGGTGGAGATCGCCCGGGGCGCCGTCGAGCGGGCCTGCGCCCGCGCGGGGGTCGAGGTGGGCAGGCTGACCGCGCTGGTCATCGGCAGCCCGGGTGTGGTCGACCCGCGCACGGGTGACCCCAGGCTGGCGGTCAACTTGCCCGCCTGGCACGAAGGAGCTCTCGACGCACTGAGGAGCGCCTGGCGCAAGCCGGTGGTGATCGAGAACGACGTCAACCTGGCCGCGATGGCCGAACGCGCCGCAGGTGCTGCGGTGGGAGCCGATGACTTCGTCCTGGTCTGGCTGGGCGGGGGCCTTGGCCTGGCCACCATCTTGGGCGGCCAGCTGCACCGGGGTACGGCCGGAGCGGCGGGCGAGATCGGCTACCTGCCTGTGCACGGGGCGCCGCTGCTCACCGATATCAGGCACCCGGCCAGCGGCGGGTTCCAGTCCCTGGCCGGAGCCAGCGCGGTGCGCGCGCTGGCCGCCGAACACGGGTTCGCCGCGCCCACGGCGGCCGAGGCGGTCCAGGAAGCCCTGTGGTCCGGGTCCCGCGGCGCACGCTTCCTCGACGAGCTCGCGCACCGGGTCGCGGTCGGGGTCGCCTCCGTCTGTGTCGTGCTCGATCCTGGCCTGGTCGTGCTGGGCGGCGACGTGGGCAGGGCTGGCGGCATCGCCCTGGCCGACCGGGTGGCCGCCGGAGTCGCCAGCATCTTTCCCGCTCACCCCCGGGTCGTGCCGACCGGGGTTCCCGACGAGCCCGTCCTGCGCGGTGCGATGCTGGCCGCCCTCGCCCAGGCCCGCGCGGCCCTGCTCGCCTCGGTGGCCGATCCAGCCTAACGTCCGCTTTATACCCTCAGTAGCGCGTCTACTCAACCGAGTAGCACATGCCGCGGACCTCGGTTAGACCTGTATCGAAACCCCCGTGCACGTGCATAATGGTGTGTTAGTGAACATCCCGATATGGATAAAGCTCCCCGTGCCTGAGCCTCCGCATGTTATTGGTTGAGTATTCCGAGGAGGTTTTCGACACGGGATGAACAGATGGGGTAGCGGGCTGTGGTGCCCTCAGGAGGAACGCCGGCGGAGCCTGGGACGAGACGGTTCCGGGTCGGCGATATTCCTCCGCTCGCCGAGGGTTTTACTGACCGGCCCGATACCGCCCGCGGCATCGTGGACACGCTCGCACCCGGTGCGTCCGTGGCCCTGGTACCCGGCTCGGCCTTCGCCGAGGGCCCGCAGAACTGGCTAGGCGCCTGCGGCAAGACTCAGATCGCCGTGATCATCGCGGAGTCGCTCTGGCAGTCGGCCGCTATCGACATCTTGATCTGGATCAACGCCACCAGCCGGGCGTCCGTGCTGTCCGGGTTTGTCGAGGCCTCGGTCGCCTCAAGCGGCATCGAGCCGACCGGGACCGCGGAGTCGATCGTGGCGCGCTTCGTCAACTGGCTGAACACCACCAGTCAGCAGTGGCTGGTGGTGTTTGACGACCTGCCCGATTCGGTCAGCTTGGAGGGGCTCTGGCCCGAAGGCCCGGCCGGCCGGGTCCTGGCCACCAGCCCTCACTCCGCGATCACCGGGCGCCACGGCACGCAGGTCATGCCGGTCGGGTTCTTCAGTGTCCGCGAGGCCCTGAACTGCCTGACCGAACGGCTGAGCGTGAATCCAGCGCAGCGGCACGGCGCCATTGACCTCATCGAGGCCCTCGGCCGTGAGCCGCTGGCGCTCGCCCAGGCGTCCGCGGTGGTCGCGAATTCCACCCTGGCCTGCCGGGACTACCGGGATTACTTCGCCCGCAGGCGGCAGCAGATCGGGGTCGCGGCCGGGGAGGTGCCGTCCGCGGCCGCGGTGACCTGGACCCTGTCCCTGGGACAAGCGGAGTCGCTGCTGCCGGGAGAATCGGTCCGGGCCATGCTGGTCTTCGTTGCCCTCCTCGATGGTCACGGGATCCCGGGAACGATCTTCAGCACGCCGGCCGTGATGGCCTACCTGGGCGGAGCCGTGGCTCCGTTCTCGGCCGCGGTCGACCCCAAGCCGGCCTGGGACGCGCTGCTCGCGATCGAGCGGGCCGGCCTGATCACCGTTAGCCGGGCCGAATCGCCGCCGACGATCTTGATGAGCTCGGTGCTCCAGGGGGCGATCAGGCTGGCGGCGCCCGCCAAGGTGCGGGACCCCGCGGCCCGGGCGGCCGCAACCGCACTCCTGGAAGCGTGGCCGGTCGAGGAAACGCAGCCATGGACGGCGGAAAGGCTCAGGTCCAACGCGGCGAGCCTGCAGGGCACCGCCACCGACGTGCTGTGGGCCGACGGCTGCCACCCGCTGATGCTGCGAGCCGGCCGGAGCCTGGACAACGCCCGCATGGTCGGGCCCGCCGTCGAGCACTGGCGGGATCTCGCGGCCCGCTGCGACAGCAAGCTGATTCCCGGGCATCCGGACACGCTGGTGGTAGCCGCCCAGCTCGCCGCCGCCTACCTGGCCGCCGGATACGCGGCCGACGCCGTGACCTGGTACCAGCGAGTACTGGCCGAACGAGGCCGTGAACTCCCCCCCGGGCACCCGGCCATCGTCGCGGCCCGTGTCAACCTGGCCCGGTCCCTGATCATGGCCGGGGAACTTACCGACGCGGTGGCCGTCTTGCACCGGGCGGTCACTGAATGCGAGCAGTTCCGCGGGCCTGACCACCCGGACACCCTCAACGTCAGCGACGAGCTGGCCGCCGCTTACCTGGCCGCGGCCGATACCACCGCGGCGATCCGGCTGCTGAACCGGACGGTGGCCGATCGCGAGCGGGTCCAGGGCGCCCTCGATCCCGGGACCCTGGCCACCCGGGACCGCCTGGCCGCGGCGTACCTGGCCGCGGGCAAGGCCAAGGATGCCATCTCGCAGTACAAGCGGGTTCTGTCCGACCGCGAGAAGGTCCTCGGGCACGGCCATCCGGACACGATTTCGGCTAGCGCGGACCTTTCCGCCGCCTACCAGACGGCCGGCAAGATGCCGGCCGCGATGCAGCTGTCCCAACAGTGCTGCGCGGACTCCGAGCGGGTCCTCGGCCCCGACCACGTGGACACCCTGGCTCGGCTGGCGAACCTGGCGACCCTGTACTACGCGGTCGGCCGGCTCGGCGACGCGGCGACACTGCTCCATGATGTCGCCGGGCGCTGTGACCGGGTCCTGCCCTACGGGGACCCGCTGACCCGGGCGGTCCGCCAGAGCCTGGCCAACATAGGCGAGGGCTGATCCCCGCCCGGTTACGGATGATATGCCGAGTTCTCCCTCTGAAAGAGGAATCGGCGTGCGGCAGCTGCTTACGCATTAGAGTTAAGTCCGGTCATGTCACGCTGTATGCAGGAGAGGCTGCCGGGAAGGGGTGCCATGTCGGTTCTGCCGCCGGGTCGGCTGCCCGTCGTGATTGCGGCCGAGCACGCCGCTCCCGAAATGACCATGCAGTATCGGTATTGCGTCGTGCGCCGCGTCGTGCGCATGATCTCGGCTACCGACCGGATGTGAGTGGCCATGCTGGGCGAAATACTGGTGGGTGCCCTGGTCGTCGTCGTCGCGGTCTTGGTGGCCGTGGATTTTTCCAGGACCAAGAGCGAGGCTCCGCACGGGCATGCCGATGGTTCGGTGGCCGAGGGCAGGCCGGTCAGCACCGCGGACACCCGCGGCGGCCCGACCGAAGCGTTCCTCGCACCCGGGTCCGGCACCGGCCGGCGTCCTGACAGCGGCCCGCCCGCCGCCGGACCCCAGCCGCCGCCCGGCCTGACGGCCGGCCACGGCGGATCACGGAAGCTGAGAGACTGGCCGGTACGCTCGCGCTTGCTGCTGCTGGCGGCCGTTCCCGCCGTGGCCGTCGCCGTCGCCGCGTTCTGCGTGGTCCGCCTGGTTGATGTCCTGCAGGGCACGCCGATTCACTCGGGAACCAGCTCGGTACGTGACCGGGCCCTCGTATCGGCGCTTGTGGTCGTCGTCGTGATGGTCATCGTCTTGGCGCTGGCCTTGTGGTCGGCGGTGGTCGCGGCCAGGTCCATCCTGAGCCCGCTGTACAAGCTGCGGGCAGGCGCGCTCGAGAAGAGCGGCGAGGGCGTGCCGTCCGTCACCGCGCCCATCGACGTGGATTCCGCCGACGAGATCGGCGACATTGCGCGCGCCGTCAATGAGATGCGCACCGAGGTGGTGCGCCTTGCGGGCCACGAGGACGCGCTCCAGGGCAAGCTCGACGCCATGTTCGTGAACCTGTCACACCGTAGCCAGTCCCTGGTGGAACGTCAGATCCGCCTGATAGAGGACCTCGAGCAGGGCGAGCAGGACAGGGAGCGCCGGGCGCACCTGTTCAGGATGAACCGCATCGCCAGCCGGATGCACCGCAGCTCCCAGAATCTGCTCATTCTCGCTGGTCACGTGCCGTCCAGTGGCTGGAGCCAGCAGCCGATCGCGCTGGTGAACGTGGTCAGGGCCGCGGTGTCCGAGATCGAGGAATACGAACGTATCTCGCTCGCCGCGCTGCCGGAAATCGCCGTGCGCGGGCCGGCGGTCAACGACGTCGTGCACCTGCTCGCGGAGCTGGCCGAAAACGCCACCTCGTTTTCCGCGGCGGACATGCTGGTCGATGTTTCCGGGCACCTGATGAAGAGCGGCGGTGTCTTGGTCGACATTACCGACCGGGGCGTCGGAATGGCCGAGAAAGAGCTAGCGTACGCGAATTGGCGGCTGGAAAACCCGCCTGCGGCGGATATCAATGTGCCTAAGTGGATGGGGCTTTTCGTCGCCGCCAGGCTGGCGGCCAGGCATGGAATCCGGATCCGGTTGCGGCAGGCGGAATTCGGCGGTCTCACCGCGCTGGTCTGGCTCCCCGATGATGTCCTCACGCCGCAGGGCGCTGCGACGCCGAGGCGTGGCAGCCACGGCGGGGCCAGACCTGGCAGTGCCAGCCATAGCAGTGCTGCCCTGAGCCGGGATGAAACGCCCGTGGGTGCTGGCCATGCTTTCGCGGGGAACCAGGTGACTGCGGTCAGATCCGCGGAGTTCGCGCCGTCGCGCGATGAGCTCCGCGACGCATCTGTGGGCCAGCGGTTCACGGCCGACACGGGCCGGCGGCTTGGTCCCTCGGCTACCCGCCCGCAGCCGGTGGCCCGGGCCGAAGCACCTACGGGCGTCGGGTTGCCCGGCCCGGTGCGAGGCCAGCAGGCCCCGTCCGCCGGCATGGGGCCCGCCGGCGAACTTTTCGATACAGGCCCGTCGCCGAGCTTGCCCGCGTCAGGCGCCGTGATCGTACCGCCCGTCGAAGATAACCCGGATTCTCGCGGGCTGCCTATCTTCGATTCGATCGAGTCGCACTGGTTTAGCGTTAGTCGCGAAACGCTCAGTTCGTCTGGTCCTGCCGCCGCGGCCGCCACCCACTGGTCTTCCCCGGCAGATGAAGGCTGGCATGCGGCCGAGGCGGCCGACTCACCGTCCTCGGGCGGCTCGACGGGAGCGGGGCTCCCTCGGCGGACGCCGAGGACCAACTTGATCCCCGGCGCCATCCCGAGCCCGGAGACCGTGGCGCCTGCCCGGTCAGCGGCCGCGGCTCGAGACCGGCTCGCCGGACTCCAGCGCGGGGTCAGCGAGGCCCGGGCCGCGGCTCGCGAAGCCGGAACGGCCGGTCACGACGACGGGTCCTGACCTGGCACGACTACGGGATGAGCCCAAACACCGTGGCCGGGGAGCCCGATCCGGCGTGAATCCGGACGCCTCCGGTGATGATCCAGCCGCCGGTCGCGGGCATCTCGCCGAGTCCGGCTAGATTTTCCAGATGGATGCGGTGGTTCAGCAGAAGTAGCTGGTTGGCGCGGAAGGCGACGTCGGCCCCTGGGTCGATTCCCATCGTGTCGATCCCGAGAGCGCCGACGGAGCGGTGTTCAATCAGCCAGCGGGTGGCCGTGGCGCCGAAGCCCGGGTAATGCAATATGCCGGCCGAGTCACTGTTCAGGTATGTGGCCGGGGAATCCCATCGGTCCTCGAAGCCCGTCCACATAATGACGGCACTGTCGGCCGGGATCGTCCCGAATGCCGCTTCCCATTGTCCGATCTCGGCGACGCCGAGGGTAAAATCCGGGTCCGCCGCGGCCTGCGCCCGCACGTCAAGCACGACCGCAGGGTGGAAGAAGTCACCGGGGTCAAGCTCGTCCGCGGCCGCGTGGCCGGAATTGAAATGCGCCGGCGCGGCCCAGTGCGTCCCGCTTTGCTCGCCGGTCACGAGCGATTGCAGGTAATAGCCGTTCTGCTCGATTGAGGCGACCGGGTGAATCTCGACAGGTGAGTCGCCGGGGAATACCGGCGCTCTTTCGTCGATGACGTGGCTGAGGAACACCACCTTGGTAAAGCCGAACGGCGCAGCTCGGGTCACGTTATCTAGCCAGCGTCCCCGACCGGGGCCGCCGGGTTAGCCTCGCCGGCCGGGAGCCCCGTGATCGGCTCGGTGACCACTTCCTGGCGCGCCTTGCCGCCCACCAGGTAGAAAACGGCGCCGATCACGACGATGACGACGAGCGGAAGGAACTGGCTGAGCTCATACTGCAGCCGCTCATGGGAGAAGCTGAGGTTGGCCAGGCTGTCGTTCGGATTTCCTCCGGCGCCGAACCAGTTGACGCCGAGGCCCGGCCAGAGCAGGAAGACCGTGGCGATCAGCGCCCAGAAGGTCGGGACGAGCGAGCAGATCCACGCTCCCGCCATGCCACCCGGCACGCGATAGGGACGCTCGACATCGGGGCGCGAGTACCTGAGCTTGATCAGCGCCGGGAAGATGAACAGGTACGAGATCGTGGTGGTGGAGATCGTCAGCCCGAGGACCGCTTCGAAGTACCTGCTCGAGTTGCCCCCGGTGATCTGGAAGGCGGCGATCATGAGCACCGTCGCCACGAGCCCGGAGAGCAGGTTCATCCCGATCGGGGTGCCGAATCGCGCCGAGAACCTGCCGAGGATACGGGGACCGCCACCGTCGAAGGAGGCCACCGCCTCGGCCCGGTCTGCTCCCATGATCCAGGTCGCTCCGGCGCTGGCCAGGGCGAAGACGAACACCACGGCCCCGATCCGGCCAAGCAGCAGTCCGGCTCCGCTGAGCGTCGCGGTCCCGTCAGCGGCGACATGACCGCCGTAGACGGTGAAGACGGCCTTGATGGCGTCCAGGAACCCGGTCAGCCCGGACAGCTGGCTCGCCGGGAGCACGATCACGATGGCCAGGATCGGGATCCCGTACGCGAGCATCGTGGCGATACCCGACGTCAGGATCGACCGCGGCACGTCACGCTGGGGATTGGTCATCTCCTCGGACGCGGCAGAAGGCACTTCCAGGCCGGCGTAATTGAAAATAAGCACAGGCACCACGGCGATAAATATCGCGTAGGTGGGCGAGAAGGCGTGACCGCCCAAGCCGTGGACCCCGTGCTTAGCTGCGTACACGATGACCGAGATCACGAAAAAGGTCAGCACAAGCCCGCGGGCCCAGGCGCCGAACGTTGGCACCCACTTGCCGTACTGCAGGGAAACGATGGCGGTCGCGATGGTAAACCAGATGAAGACCAGCGCGTACACGTACTTCCAGTTGCCGCCGTCGAACCCGAAGAAGTCCTGCAGCGCGGCAAAGGAGACGATCGTGAGCGATCCGCCGACCCAGATCGGGTTGGAGATCCAGTAGATGACCGCGTTGACGGCCGCCAGCGGGCGCCCGAAGGCCAGCCGGGTCCAGACGTAGGGGCCGCCTTCCTGCGGGAACGCCGAGCCGAGCTCGGCGATCGACAACCCATAAGGCAGGAAGAAGAAGATCCCGAGAAACACCAGCCAGGTGAAACCCTGCGCTCCGTTGGCCGAGACCGCGCCGATGGTATCGATCGTTACCACCGTGCAGATCAGGTAGAAGATCATGTCGGGGCGGCGGAAATGGCGCTGTAGCTTTCTCTTCTCCTGCAGAGCGCTAGCCGTCGTCTCGTAACCTGGTTGAGACGTCTCGATCTGGGTCACATCCCACCTCCAGTGATTCCTGTGACATCCAATCAGAGGGGCAAGTTCCGTGGCAACCACGAATGATCATTGAATTAACCGCAGATCGCCCAGGCTCCGCCACGTGATCCTTTTCGGTCCGGCGTGCCAGCCGGTTCCCAGCTAGATTTCCCTGGTCGCGCTCTCGCGCCTGATGTGGAAGAACGGCGACCGCAGGACGAAACGCGCGATCAGCATCAGGACCACCCCGGCCGCGACGATGCCGATCAGCGACCACCGCTGCGACGCGGCCGCATGCTGGTACGACTTCGTCACGATCCAGACCAGGAACGCGGCGGCGGCCAGCGGCAGGATGCCCACCATCAGCGCGTCCCAGGCATTGCCGAAGATACGGCGCCGGTAGTACGCCACGGCGGCCAGCGCGGTGAGCAGGTAGAAGCTGGAGTACAGCACGCCGCTCACGTCGATCAGCGAGGTGAAGGCGTTCGCGATCGAGCTTGACAGCAGGTACGCCCAGGTCACCGCGATGAGGATGACGCCCACGACGGTGCTGGCGACGGCCGGCGTGGCGAAGCGGGGGCTCACGTTGCCCAGAACCGCAGGCAGCACCCGGTGACTGGCCATCCCGTAGATCATCCGGGCGAGGATCACGATGCTGACGCCCGTGGACGCGATCACCGACAAGGCGAGGGCGAGGGCCATCACGTCGGCCCATCCGCTGCCGCCAAGCGCATGCGCGATATCGGTGAGCGGCGCGGCCGATTTGGCCAGCTTCGACGGCGATATCACGCCCTGCAAGCCGATCTGGCAGAAGGTGTAGATGACGATGAGGATGGCCACCGAGATGACGGCGGCCCGGCCGGGGTTCTGCCGCCTGTGCTCGACTTCCTCGTTGACGTAGATGGTGGCGTCCCAGCCGGCGATCATGAAGACCGCGACGAGCAGGCCTCCCGACAGACTGCCCTTCCCACCGATTCCGCTGAGGCTGAACCAGCCCCGGGTAATCGGGAGAGTCCCGTGGTGGTGGTGGAGCACTTCCACCAGTCCCCAGACGGCAAAGGCGATGAGGATCACGTACTCGACCACGCCCATGGCGACCTGGGTGCGCGCGGTGAGCCGGATGCCGGCCACCGAGATGGACAGCAAGATCACGATGACGGCCGTGCTTATCAGGATATTAGGCCAGGTGCTCACGGCGTTGACGCCCGCGATGGCCAGCAGGGACGGAGCGAGAACCACGACGCCGGAGACGGCCGCGATGAGGCTGGCGGCGATCATCAGCCACCCGGTCAGGAACCCGAGGTACGGATTGATCGCGCGGCCGACCCACTCGAAGGAGGCACCGCAGTTAGCGTTCCACAGGTTCAGCCGGCGGTAGGCGTTCGCGATGATCAGCATCGGGACACCGCACAAGAGAATGACCGGGGCGCTCCCGTAGGCTGCCGCCGAGGCGAGCAAGGCTATGGACAGGCCAATTGCCACCGTCGGCGCGGAGTTGCCCATGCCGATGATGGTGTCCTGGGCGGCACCGATCGCGTCGGGCTCGAGCCGGGCGGCCGGGACCTGGGTGCCTCCCGGGGCCACAGTTATGGTTCGGTCTGTCATCTGTTCTCCTGCTGCACGTTTCCCGGCGGACCGGACCCTCGTACAGCCCTTAGCTGCTCCACCGTAAAACCATACGGTCAAACCCGGCAACGGGTGATAAAGACGTTGAATTACCGCCCTGGCTTCAATTCACGCTGGATGACCTGGGTGATAAGTTCCGCTGATCAGAAGCTCAGATGCTCATGCTGCATCTTCCACTCCTCATCACGCTTCACCAGCACGTTCGTGCCGCGTCCCTGGCCCGAGCGAGGCCGGCCATCGATCACACCCGTCCAGGAGAAGCCGTAACGGCACGCAGCGTGTTCGGGGGTCAGGACGACCCACTCAAGGTTCCCGATCTCGTACACCTCGTCCTGGATCATCAGGAAGGTCCGCTCGATCGCAGCCGTGATCTCCTCAAGACCCCGGTAGGAGCCGTCCGAGAACCAGTAAGTGGCATCCTCGGCGATCATCTGCACGACACGACCGATGTCGCGGCGGTTATTGGCCTCCTCATACGCCGTCATGAACGCGTTGAGCTCGGCTGCGAGATCTGACATCAGGACATTCTCCCCGTGCCGGTGGTTACCTCGGAGCATGATGTCCGATAGCTAGTCCACGTGGCGACCCCTCGTCCTGGCCGACATCAACCGAACGAGACCCTGATCCCGGATGCCCCGGGCGGGTTATCCGGCGCGGGCGGGCGGGCTGTGGCTGCGCAGGACCTTGCTCTTGTCCCGGTTCCACGCCGTGGTGGTCCCGTCCGGATGACGGACCAGCGTCCAGCCCATCCGGTGGATCATCACCTGATGATGGAAGAAACACAGCAACAAGCAATTATCCAGGCTGGTCACGCCGCCGTGACCCTTATGCCGCAAATGGTGGACCTGACACGCCGACGCAGGCTGATGACACCCGCCGGCCCACTGACAATGCTGATCCCGGAGCCTGACCGCGTTCCGGATCGCCGCCGGGACATCATCGGAATACCCGACATCCAGCGGCAGGCTCGGCCCGGCCAGCCGCGCACCCAGCTGCTCCCGCCGCAGGAAGCTGGCCAGCCCGCCCGGACCCGACACCAGCGCCACAGCCTTACCGATGATAAGCCGCTCCAGCGCCTCCCGGGTCAGCGTATCCGGGGCGGACAGCAGCACCTG
>JBEKGC010000099.1:0-17150 GCA_050013055.1 Streptosporangiaceae bacterium | reverse complement strand
CCGCCGCCAACGCCGGCGAGGCCCGCGTGCTCGCCACCGAAGCGGCTGAACGCGTGGTGCTTGGCTTGCTGCGTGCGGCGACTGGGCTAGACCGGTGCGCAGCCGGCTGCGAAGATCTCGCCAGCACCGATGCCGCCCGGCGCCCGGAGCTCAGGCGCAAGGCAGCTGAATACCACCAGGCGGCGGTGAAGTACCGTGAGATGGCCGCGCAGTACCGCGTGGCTGGTCAGGACCTCATCGACGACGACGCTGGCGTGGCCGGCGATCGTTAGTCCGGGCCGGCCCGAGCGGGGATGGGCTGGTCCGGAGGGTGCTGGTCGACCTGGTTTACCCCGGCGATTCACCCCGGCCACGTCGCTGGCCGACGGGCGGCCGCGGCTCAGGACCTGCCGCAGCCAGGGGCCGAAGCCGGCGGCCGGCAGGCCGATATCGAGCGTCAGGAAGTCCCTGGACTGAGCTTCTTCCTGACGCAGCCCCCAGAGCTCCACGGCGCCCGGACTCCAGACGCGGACCCGCAGGTCCTCGGTCAGCACGATCACGGCGCTGCCCAGACTGCGCAGGACAGAACCGAGGAAATCGTTGACGTGATCGAGCTCTTCTGTCCGTCCCCTGAGCTCGTCATTGATCACTTGCAGCTCATCGTTGGTGGACTGGAGCTCCTCGTTCATCGTCTCCAGTTCCTCGTTGGTGGACTGGAGCTCCTCGTTCGTGGTCTCCAGTTCCTCGTTGGTGGACTGGAGCTCCTCGTTCGTGGTCTCCAGTTCCTCGTTCAGCGACTGCAGCTCCTCATAGGCGCGCTCCAGCTCGGTGTGGGCGTGCGCCAGTTCGTCTCTGACTCGCCGGTAACGGGTCACGTCGACGAAGCTGATGCCCACGCCGATCAGCTCGCCCGGCGTGCCGAACAGCGGGACGAGGGAGATGTCGTAGTAATTCGGCTCGGCGTTTCCCGGCCGGAGCCATTCGACGTCGTGCAGGTCCAGCGCCCTCAGCTCGGTCCTGACCTGATCGATGCGCGACCTGAGCTCGGCGGGCCGGAACGACACCTCGAGTTCGGAGAACGGGCGGCCCAGGTCACGCGGACGCAGGTTGAACAGCGACTCCGCCGCGACGTTGGCCACCTTGAGCTGGCCAGCCAGATCGACCGCGAGCTGCACGATCGGTCCCGAGGACAGGGTCGCGCTGTTCAGCTGATTCCAGCTGTCCTCCTGGCGAGCCGCCTCAGGCTGGCGGCCGGCCGGACCAGGGGAGATCATCAGCGTCGGCGAGACCTTGCGGAACAGCCGTTTACGCAGGTCGACCGGCTCAAAGTGGTCAGCGTGGTTGAGCAGCATCTCGGCTTTGCCCAGGAACAGGTAACCCGGATAGGTCAGCGCGAAATGAAACCGCCTGATCACGCTGGCCTGCGTCTCGGCGTTGAAGTACATCAGCGTGTTACGCGCCACCAGGAGATCCACCCGGGAGATCGGCGCGTCCCGAGTCAGGTCATTGCGACCGAAGATGACCTGGCGCCTGAGGTCACGACGGAAAGTGTGCTTCGTTCCTGTCGGCTCGAAGTAGACGTTCCTGAGTTTTTCCGGCACGTCGGATAGCGCGCTCGCCTCGTAGGCCCCGGCGCGCGCCTCCTGCAAGGCGTTCTCGTCGAGGTCGGTGGCGTATATTTTCACCCGCTCGCGGAACTGGTCATGTCCCAGCGCCTCGGCGAAGACGATGGCGAGGGTATAGGCCTCCTCGCCGGTGGCGCAGCCCGCGCTCCACACCCGGAGCGGCGTCCTGGCGCCCTTGGCGGCCAGCAGTTCAGGCAGCACCCGTTCCTGCAGGGCCTGCCAGCCGAGCGGATCACGGAAGAAGCTGGTTACGTTGATGAGCAGGCTGTCGAAGAGATGGCCGTATTCCTCCGGCTCCATCTCCAGGTAATCCTTGTACTCGGCGAAGGTGGCCAGGTCGAGCAGGGCCATCCGGCGGTGGATCCGCCGCTGCAAGGTCGACCGCTTATAGCCGGAAAAGTCGGAACCCCGGTTCTCCTTCATCATCGCCATGAGTTCATCAAAGTCATGCTCGATATCCAGTGGACCCACAGCCGGAGCGTACGCCCTTCCGGTCATCCCGTGCCTGGTGGATCGGGGACGGGGTCGTCCGGGTGCGCCGCCGCTCCGGTCCCGCGGCCCATCCCGTTAGCCGCGTTGCGGATCACCTCGGCGGCCAGCCGCGCTTCCTTCGAGGCGTCCCTGAACCGGGCCGCGGTCAGGTCATGACCCCGCTGGCGCGCCGCCTCCGCCAGACCTTCGGTGAGCCTGCCCCGTTCATCCAGGCTCCTGATCGCCAGCCAAAGCGCCCGCTCGACCGCGTCGGTCTGCTGTTCGAGCAGGGCTTGCGGCGACCACCGGTGACCGGCCAGGCAGTCATAGCTGATCACCTCCCTTTCCTTCGAGTGGTACAGCGGGCCGCCGCAGTCAGGGCAGGTCAGGTCACGGTAGTCACGGGCCAGGGCGGACTGGAGCGGGTCGCCGGCCAGCAGGGCCCGGATCTCGGCTTCGAGCTCGGGCGCGGGGGCGGGTGCGGGCGCTTCAGCCTGCTCGCCGACCAGTCGTACGATCGCGGCGGCGAGCTTGGAGACCGGGCAGACCTCCGCGTGCTCGGTGGTGGCCAGGGCGCTGCGGGGCATGCTGTCGTAACTGGCCTCCGCCGGGTCCTGGACGATCACGTATCCGCCGCGTTGCTCCACCGTCGCGGCCCCCCGGGCGGCGTCATCGAGCGTCCCGCTGAGCACCACCGCGATCGTGCGCGGGCCGACCATCAGCGCGGCACTGCGGAAAAGCGGGTCGGCCGCGGGACGGACGCCGTTCTGCCGCGGTCCGCGCGAGGTGCGCACGGTGTCGTTGTGGACCAGGAGATGCCGATCAGGCGGGGCTACGTATACCCGGGACGGCCTGAGCCGCTCACCGTCCACCGCGGCGGCGGCGGGCAACGCGCCGACCCGGTCCAGGATGTGCGGCAGCGTCCGGCCGCCGCTAGCCGGAATGTGCAGCACGACAAGCACCGCCGCGGGCAGATCGGCCGGCAGCCCGGCCAGCAGGGTCCGCAGCGGCTCGAGCCCGCCCGCCGAAGCCGCCACCACCACGAGGTCCCGGCCCGGCCCGGTCGTCATGACGTCCGGGACTGCAGGCGGCCGCCCCGCGTTCCGGCCATTCCTTCGCCACGTGTGCCCACGTATCCTTTATCCACCCGGCCGGGGGGCCGGGGCAAGATATCGTGGATCCAGGGCCTCAAACGCAGCGGTGGTGACGTGCCGGACTGGGATAACACGGACAATAGAGAACGCGACGAGGATGCCGCGTGGCGTGACTTGATCGCTCGCTTTGACGCGCCTGAAATCACCGAGCAGCCGGTGCCCTGGCCGGCCCGCGAAGACGTGCCACCACCCCCCGCCCAGAAACCTCTAGGACCCCAGGAAGCCCTTGAGACGGAGGGGACCCGCGGAGCAGACGGGACTCGAGGGACCTTCGGGGCCGAGGGGACCCGGGGTGCGCCCGGGGCCGAGAAAGCACTCGGGGCTGGCGGGGTTGACGATGCTGAAGAGATCCTCGGCGCCAAAGGGACTGGCGGGGTTGACGATGCTGAAGAGATCCTCGGCGCCAAAGGGGCTGGCGGGGATGAGGGAAATCACGGAAGCCGCGGGGACGGGAGCCGCGGGGGTGACGGGAGTGGCGGGGACGGGAGCCGCGCGGGGGACGGGAGCCGCGGGGTTCAGGGGATACGAGGGTTTGACGATGAGGGGATCAAGAGCGCGCTTAATCCGGACGGGCTGAGGGGGGTGCGCGAACCGGACGTGATCCAGGCCGCGCGGCGCCGGAGGCGGCCGCCTCCGGCGCACAGTGTCCGGCCGCGGCACGCACCGGCCGATCCGGCTCCGGCGGACGACGAGCATTTCGTCCCGCCGGTTCCGCCGCCGCTGCCAAAGCTGGACCCCATCACCAAGGGGGCCTGGGCGGCGCTGTTCGGCGGGCCGGGCTACCTGGTCGTGGCCACCGTGGCGGGCTGGTCGGTCTCCGGGATCGCGGCGTTCTGCGCGGTGGCCGCGTTCGTGACCGGGTTCGCTGTGCTCGTGCTGCGGATGAACGAACCAGGCCCCGGTGGCTCCGACGACGGTGAAGACGGGGCTGTGGTCTGAAGCATCCCGGTCCGGGCCAGGTCGGCGGCCCCGACGATGCCCGCGTCCTCGCCGAGCTGCGCCGCCTTGATCTCCGCCAACGGCCGGTAACCGCGGCCGGTCAGCGCGTGCTCGAAGGTCGCCCGAGCGGGGTCGAGCAGCAGGTCGCCCGCCTCCGATACGCCGCCGCCGATCACGAAACAGGCGGGATCAAGGATCGCGGCCAGATCCGCCAGCCCCTGGCCGAGCCAGCCGCCCACGATCTGGAAACAGCGAAGCGCGGCCGGGTCGCCCTCGACGGCGGCCCGGGTGATCTCCGGGCCAGAAATGCCCTCGGCCCGCCCTCCGCCGAGCTGCAGCAGCCTCATGGCGCCCTCCGGGGTCCGCCGCGCGAACTCGCGGGCCTCGGCCACCAGGGCGTTGCCGCTGCAGTACTGCTCCCAGCAGCCCCGGTTCCCGCAGCCGCACAGGCGCCCGTCGGGGACCACGCGGATGTGGCCGGGCTCCCCCGCGATGCCCCACCGGCCGCGGTAGAGCTCACCGCCGATGATGATGCTCGCGCCGATGCCCGTCCCCAACGCCACCAGCATGAGGTCCAGGTAACCGCGGGCGGCACCGAACCTGGCCTCAGCCCAGGCCGAGGCGTTCGCGTCGTTCTCCACCAGCACGTCACGGCCGAGCCGTTCCTCGACTCGCTGCTTGAGCGGCTCGTCGCGCCAGGCCAAGTTGGGCGCGAACAGCATGGTGGCCCGGGCGCTGTCGACGAACCCCGCCGCCCCGAGGCCGATGGCGCCGACATTGTGCCCGGCCAGCAGCTCGGTGACCACGTCGGCGATGGTCTGCTCGGTCCGCGCCGGGCTGGCCGCCGGAGTCGACCTCTTCAGCTTGGCGAGGATCTGGCCGTCTTCATCGACCACCCCCGCCGCGACCTTCGTGCCACCGACGTCAACGCCGATGGCGAGCGTCATGGAGCGGTATTCCCGCGATCCGGCCCCGAAGGGGGTGCCGGTGCCTGGGGCGGTGGTACCACGGTCCGTTCGGCGGACCGATTTTGATCTTGGGTTTTCATGACCTGCTCGAAGGCGGAGAAGGCATCGGTGACCACCGACGCGAGCACCCCGCCCGCGTCCGCCAGCCGGGCGGACAGGCTGGGACCGCCCAGGCGCGCCGCCCGGGCGGCCTGGCAGACCGGGCACCACTGGCACTCCAGCGGTTCGTTAGGGGGCAGCTCGTTCGTCGCCGTGTCCCACACGTCACCCTTGTCACGCCGCTCCTGACCCATGGTCTTCTTGACCTGGTCCGCGACCTGGTTAGCCATGCTGCGCGCGCCCGCCTTCATGAGCCAGCGCTGGAAGTCGGCGACGGGATCGCTGCCCCGGCCCGACTGGCTACGACTGCCTGCCTGGCCGTTGCCGCCTGGCCGGCTGTGGCCGGGACGGCTACTCCCCGGCTGGCTACTCCCCGGCTGAGGACCTGGCCTGGGCGTGCCACTGTTCACGGGCTGGCTGGCACTGGGCTGGCTGGCACTGGGCTGGCTGGCACTGCTATCTGCGGGCTGACCGCGGCCGGGAGAGCTACTGCTTCCTGGCTGGTCTTCGCCTTGGGGTTCCGACACCTGACGCCTCCTAGCTTGATCGTACCCGCTACCACTGCAGGACAAAGGGGGCGCCGGTGGCGCGGAAATGTCCCACGTTCAGGCATTCCGTGGTCCCGATCCTGGTCCTGCGGGCCAGCGGCTGATGCACGTGCCCGAAGATCGAGTACCTCGGTTGGGTGGTCTTAATCGCCTCGAGCAGGGCCACGCTGCCCTTCTCCAGGCGCCTGGCCACGGTGTCGTAGAGAAGTTCGGGGACGGCGGGCGGGATATGGGTGCACAGGACATCCACCTTGCCCACCGCCTCGATCTTCGCCCGGAACTTGTCCTCGCTCATCTCGTTCGGCGTGCGGTAGACCGACGTCAGGCCGCCGCCGACAAAGCCGAACGTCCAGCCGCCGAGTTCCACCGTGCTGCCGTCCAGCACATGATGTCCAGGTTTCAAGTACTGCTCCCACATTCTAGGGACATCGACGTTGCCGTAGGTCAGGTAGGCGGGTTCCGGGAGTGCGGCGAACATCGCGGTGTACTGCCTGGCCATGGCCGCTTCGAAAAGGACGCTCCGGCTCTCCGGCCGGGACGCGAGCAGGCGGGCGGAAAATTCCCTGGCCTGGGTGAACTTCTTCGCAGTGCGCAGCGCCACGTACTGACTGGCCGCCTGCTCGCCGAAAAGGTCGGCGAAGATGCCCTGGCTATGGTCGGCGTAGTCCAGGAACAAGAGCATGTCGCCCAGGCAGATCAGCGCGTCGGCACCGTCCGCCGCGCCGGTTAGCGCGTCCGCGCGCCCGTGTACATCGCTCACCACGTGAACTCGCATCTCACCACCGTAGGCGGCCCCGGCGGCAAGATCGTCACAGGGAATTGGGCGGCACCCGCCCCTAAGCTGGTACTGCCTAAGCTTAACTGGCCCATGAGCTACGTACTGGAGATGCCGTGCGCGAATTCAGCATTCCGGCCCTGGCGGAGATTCCCGCCACCGCGAACCTGGCCGATGTCGTCTTCCGCCGGGCCGCGGAGCAGCCCCAGGCGGCGGTGCTACGCCGCCCGGCGGCGGCCGGGTCCTACCAAGGCTGGCATGACGTCACCGCGGCCCAGTTCAAAGACGAGGTCGTGGCGGTAGCCAAGGGACTGGTCGCGGCCGGGATCGAAGCCGGGGACCGGGTCGCGCTGATGTCGCACACGCGGTACGAGTGGACGCTGATCGACTACGCCATCTGGGTGGCCGGCGGCGTGGCCGTGCCTGTCTACGAGACCTCCTCCGTCGAGCAGGCCGAATGGATCCTGGCCGACTCGGGCGCGCGGGCCTGCTTCGTGGAGACGGCCGCCTACGAGCAGGTCATCGACAGCCTCCGCGACCAGGTTCCGGCGCTGGAGCACGTGTGGCGGATCGAGGCGGGCGGTGCCGATTCGCTGGCGTCGCTGACCGAGGGCGGCACCTCGGTCAGCGACGACATCATCACCGAGCGGGCCGCCACGGCCAAGGCATCCGACCTGGCGACGGTCATCTACACCTCGGGCACCACCGGGCGGCCCAAGGGCTGTGAGCTGACCCACGAGAACCTGCTCGCCAACGTACGCAACGCCTTTATCGGCCCGCTGGCGGTGGTAGCCGGCCTGCAGAACCCGGGCACGCTGCTGTTCCTGCCGCTCGCGCACGTCTTCGCCCGGATCATCGAGGTTGGCTGCCTCGAGGGCGGGATCGTGCTCGGGCACTGCGGGGACATGAAGGCGCTGCTGCCCGCGCTGGCCTCGTTTCAGCCAACGTTCGTGCTCGCGGTGCCGCGGGTCTTCGAAAAGGTCTACCACGGCGCCGAGCAGAGGGCCGCGAGCGAGCGGAAGGGCGCGATATTCGGCCGCGCGGCCCGGGTCGCGATCGCCTATAGCCGGGCGATGGATACGCCCGGCAGGGCGACGCTGTCGGTGCGTACCCAGCACGCGCTGTTCGACCGGCTGGTCTACGGCAAGTTGCGTGCCGCCCTGGGCGGCCGGGTGCAATACGCCGTTTCCGGCGGGGCCGCGCTCAGCGAACGGCTGTGCCACTTCTTTCGCGGCATCGGCGTCACCGTGCTCCAGGGGTACGGCCTGACCGAGACGACCGCCGCGGCCACCGTCAACCGGCCGGACCGGAACAAGATCGGCACTGTCGGCCAGCCACTGCCCGGCGTCGCGGTCAAGATCGCCGACGACGGCGAGATCCTGATCAGCGGGGCGAACGTCTTCTGCGGCTACTGGCACAACGAGGAGGCCACCAAGGAGACCTTCGCGGCCGGCGACTGGTTCACCACCGGTGACGTCGGCGAACTCGACGACGAGGGATTCCTGACCATCACCGGGCGGAAGAAAGAGATGATCATCACCGCCGGAGGTAAAAACGTGGCGCCCGCGGTGCTCGAGGACCGGCTCCGCAGCCACGCCCTGATCAGCCAGGTCATGGTGGTCGGAGACGGTAAGCCCTACATTGCCGCGCTGATCACCCTGGACGCCGAGGCGCTCGGCCCGTGGGCCGAGCGGCACGGCAAGCCGGCCGACGCCACGAGCGCGACGCTGCGCGAGGACCCCGACGTCATCGCCGCGGTGCAGGAAGCGGTGGACGACGCCAACAAGGCGGTGTCGCGGGCGGAGTCGATCAGGAAATTCCGTATTCTCTCCGGCGACTTCACTCAGGAAAGCGGGCAGCTCACGGTCAAACTCGGCATCCGCAGGAGCGTGCTGGTGAAAGACTTCGCGGCCGACCTCGAGGCCCTGTATTCCTGAGGGCCCCGAGGCCGGCTGGCGGGTAGTTACCGGGTGATCCGGGCGCCAGGTCCTGGCTGGTCACTCACCGGTCGGGTTGGTCAGGATCTCGTCCATCCGGTGCTGGGCACGGCGGATCTCGGCGAGCATGCCGGCGGTGCGCCGGGCCATCCGGGTGATGAGGTTGGTGTGCTGGGTCATGGTGCGCTCTTTTCTATCCGGTGTTTTCTATCCGGTGTTTTATGACTGCTGGTCTCTAGCTGTTTTCTGGGCGGTGCGTGCGACGCCGGGCCGCGTGCTTGCCGGTGGGGTCGGAGCGACGCGCAGCGTCCGCGCGTCTGGCGGCCGTCGCCTGCTCGCGTGATTCCCTGATGTGATCCCAGACCAGGCTCTGCGGCATGCTCAGGTTCATGGGTCCTCCTCGACTGTGCGGCCCTCTCGGCCGCTCACTATTGAGTCTCGCGCTAAGACCCCGGAGTCCGCATCGGAGGAAATCCCTATTTTGCCTGCTGAGGGGGGCCTTAGGCGGCCTGAGGAGGGTCTTAGGAGTGGTCGGTGAGGGCCTAGCCCGGGACGGCGCGGGGTCCGTGGCAGGTCAGGATCCACCCTGCCATATGCCGGCTGGGAACCCGCCGTCCCCATCAACCCCCGCCGCTCCCCGCACCGGAACCCCACCCGTCACAACTGTCGAAAAAGATCGTGGAATATTCGGCTCACCTGGAGACTTTGGTACCCTATGATTGACCGAATCCTCCGTAACAGCCCGATCTTCCGCGAGAACCGGGCGGCCCGGCCCGCATCACGCCCGGCCGGACCGGGCACGGTTTACGCCTCGCATCACCACCCCCAGCAGCCACCGCACCACCAGCACGACCGCGAGGGACCCGCATCCGGCGGCCGGTCCAGCGGACCCCGGTGCGGCTAAGGCGCCGGGTGGCCGGCCAGGATCCCGGCTAGTCGCGCGGCGGGGAGTTCCTCGCGCCATTCCCGCTCGACCCACGCCAGGCCCTTATCCCCCATCGCCTTGGCCCGGACGGGATCGCGGAGCAGGTCGATGATCCGCGCCGCCGTCCCGGGCACGTCGTGGACCACGTAGCCCGACTCGCCGTCCCAGATGGCGTCCGGGGCTCCCCCCGAGTCGCCGCCGATCACCGGCAGGCCGGTGGCCGAGGCCTCCAGGTAGACGATGCCGAGACCCTCGACGTCCAGGCCCGCGCGCCTGGTCCGGCACGGCATCGCGAACACGTTCGCCGCGTCGTAGTAGCCGGGGAGTTCGGGCCAGGGGACGGAGCCGGTAAAGACGACGTCGTCGCTGACCCCGAGGCGCTGCGCCAGGCGCTTCAGCGCGGGCGCGTAGGGGCCGTCGCCGACCAGCAGCAGAGCCGCGCTGCTGACCTGCGCGCGGACCGTGGGCCAGGCCTTGATCAAGGTGTCCTGGCCCTTGCGCGGCACCATCCGGGACACGCAGGCGACCACCGGCCGGGTGGTCAGGCCCAGACGCTCGCGGACCGCGGCGCCGCCCGCGCCGGGACGGAAGAACGTCACGTCGACGCCGGGGGCTAGCCGGACCATCCGGCTGGCCGCCGCCGGGGACAGCGCGCGGGCCAGCCGCATCCGGGTGTACTCGCCCAGGTAGGTCACCACGTCGACGTCGTCGCCGATGCGGCGCAGCAGGGTGCGGGCACCCGGCAGCGCGGCCCAGCCCGCCTCGTGCCCATGCGTCAACGCCACCGCCGTGATGATCCCGGCCCGGCGCAGCGCCGGCGTGATCAGGCCGAGGGGGGCCGCCGCGCCGAACAGGACCGACTCACATCCATGCTCGCGGGCGATCGTCGCGGCGCGGCGGGCCACGCCAGGCACAGGCAGCATGAGTGACGTCGGGTGGCGGATGACCGGGAAGGGCTGCCGGGCGTCGAACGCCGCTGCGCCGGCCCAGGCGGGCGCGTACACGGTCACCGAGCCTGCGGGCAGCCTGGTGGCCAGCGCGTGCACGAACGACTGGATACCGCCCTGCCGAGGCGGGAAATCGTTGGTGACGATCAGCGTGCGGCGCACCGCACGAGTGTACAAGGCCGCCGAGAACGGTGACCTGGCCACGACCGACCGGCGGGCGGCGCGGCGGCTAGGGACGGACGACCCCGTCGAGGTTGTCGGCGTACCACGAGGTGTCCATGGGGATTTTCTCCACGTCCATCCCTGTCTGCGGCGCGTCGATGATGTAGCCACCGCCGACATAGATGGCCACGTGGCCCTCGCCGTCGTAAATCAGCAGGTCGCCGGGTTCGATCGAGGAGACGGACACGTGCGGCAGCCCGGCCCACTGCTCGTAGCTGTCCCTTGGTATGGCCACGCCCGCGGACGCCCACGCGGCCTGAGCCAGGCCGGAGCAGTCGAACCCGCTGTGGCACGGGCCGGTAGCGCCGTAGACGTAGGGACAGCCGAGCTGAGCGTAAACGAACGCGACAGCCTTTTCCGCCTGCGTGGAGGTCGGGCCCGAGTACTGGGACTGTGCGGGCGGCGACGCGGGCGCCGAGCTGCCGTTGGCGCCGATCGTATGGCTCACCACGACCGCCTGCTGCTGCGGGGTGGTCAGGCTGGCCAGCGTGGCCTTCTCCGTGCCGATGAGCTTGCTCAGCGAGTTCTTGTGCGCCGCAAGCTGGCTCTTGAGGGTGGCAATCCCGGTCTCGGTGCGTTGCATCTCCTGCTCGACGCCGGTCAGCTGGCTGGCCGCGGTGAGCAGTTGACGGGTCTCAGCGTTCCGGCTGCCGGACAGCTCAAGCAGGAGCGAGCCCTGCTGCAAGACGACCGAGGGATTACCCGAGGTGAGCACGCCTGCGACCGAGGTCGACCCGGTGTCCTCGAAGGCCGCGGCGGCGTTCTGGGCCACGTTCGCCTGCGCCGCCTGGAACTGGGCATTGGCGGTCTTCAGGTGCACCTGCACCTGGGAGAGCTTCAACTGGGCGGCGGTCAGCTGCTGGCCGGCCTGGTCGAGTTGCTCGCTGACCTGGTCGAACTGTGACGTCAGCTGGTTCACCTTGGCCTGCACCTGGCCGACGGTCGGTGGTGGAGCAGCGCCAGCACTGGTGGCAAAGACCGCAAGGCCGCCGACCGCAACTAGCCCCGTCGCGATCGCGACGCCGCGGCGGAAACGGGACACAATGCCCCTTAGCCGCGTATCCACGTACCTACCACGCTCCTTGGTCGTCCGCTCACCTGCGTGTTCGCCCAGGTCCCAGAACTGGGATGACCGGGTCAGGCAACTTCGGCCAGCGTAGTGAAGGGAAAAGGGCGATACAACCGATTCACCCAATCCCAACTAGTTCATTACGATGCCGCGATTCACTCACGGGGACGAGCTAGTTGCGCTAAGATCACGAGGCTTTGGCATCAGGGAAGGCCCAGCTCACGACCCCGGGCCTGAGCTGTGACCCCGGCAGGCAAAGCCGGAGCGGCGGGACCAGGCCCGCGTGCGCGAGAACGCCAAGCGCCCTTATTTCGGCCTCGTCGAGATAACCCGGCGCCTGCCGGGGATAGCATGTCGCGTTCGGCGGATTAAGGGCGGAAACTACGCAATCCTGGCAGCCAGCCCCGCGCATCACGCAGCGACCGCAATCAATCCTCATGGCGTCTCCCGTGTCTCGGTGAAGGAACGGCCACACGTTAACGGCGGGCGCTGACATTTTCCTGATCCGGACGGCGGCTGCCTAGGCGGGGCGGCGGTGAAAATGTCGGTGGGCGGATTTACCTTGGTGAGCGTGATCAGTCCGGCGGTGAGCGCGGTCAACCCGGCCGCCACGACGCGGGCGGCCGACCGTTACCACCACCTCCCGCTGGCCTCCCTTGAGTTCGCCGTCGTCGACCTGGAAACCACCGGCTGGTCACCGGGGGTGGCGGCGATCACCGAGATCGGGGCGGTGCGGGTTCGTGGCGGTCTGCGGCGGGGCGAGTTTGCTTCCCTGGTCAACCCGGGTGTGGCGGTCCCGCCCCGGATCGAGGAGCTGACCGGGATCAGCGACCGGCTCCTGGCCTCGGCCCCGCAGCTTGGTGCGGTCCTGCCCGGCCTGCTCGACTTCGCCCGGGGCTGCGTGCTTGTGGCGCACAACGCGCCGTTCGATCTGGGTTTCCTGCTCGCCGGGTGCGACGGATGCGGCCTGGCCTGGCCTGGCTTCACCGTGCTCGATACGGTCATGCTGGCCAGGCGGGTGATGGATCCGGACCAGATCCCGGACTGCAAGCTGGGCACGCTGGCCGGGTTCTTCGGTACCCGCACGGCGCCGTGTCATCGCGCGCTGGCCGACGCGCGGGCGACCGCCGACGTGCTCGGCTGGCTGATCAAGCGGCTGGCGCACCGTGGCGTGCAGACCCTCGGCGAGCTCAGCGCCTGGCCCGACGTAGTAGCGTAAGCGCTCACCTGAGTGGGGCCTGGCAAACTGGCCCCGGCCAGCTGGCGCGGAAACGAGCTGGCGGACAAATCCTGGGAGGCATCCAGTGGTCACCGCGATCGTCCTAGTGCGGGCCGAGATCCAGCGCATTCCCGAGGTCGCCGAGACGATCGCCCAGATCCCCGAGGTCACCGAGGTGTACTCGGTGACCGGCGAGTTCGATTTGGTGGCCATGGTCCGGGTCCGGGCGCACGAGCAACTCGCCGACGTCATTCCCGGCCAGCTGAACAAGGTCCCCGGCGTCACCCACACCGAGACCCATATCGCGTTCCGCACCTACAGCAGGCACGACCTGGAGGCCGCGTTCTCCCTCGGCCTGGCCCCCTGAAAACCCCCGGCAACGGCTGATCCCCAGCGGCGCCGGCGGCCCTAAACCGCCAGGCGGCGGCTTACTGCTATCCAGCGGTCAAGCAGGGCGAGGGCGCGGCCGGAGTCCACCGCCTCGGCGGCCCGGGCCAGGCCGTCAGCCAGGGCCGCGGTGACCGCCTCCGGGCCCGGCACGCCGGCCGCGGCGGCCAGCGCGGCGGCGGCGTTGAGCAGAACGATGTCGCGCACCGGGCCGTGCTCGCCGGCCAGCATCGCGCGGACGACCGCGGCGTTGTGCCCGGCGTCACCGCCGCGCAGATCGGCCAGCGACGCCTGGGGCAGCCCGAGCGAGGAGGGGACGAACTCCGTCCGGGCCACCTCGCCCTGGTGCACGACCCACAGCGAGGACGGTCCGGTCGTGGTCAGCTCGTCCAGTCCGTCTTCGCCGCGGAACACCAGGGCCGAGCAGCCGCGCCCGGCCAGCACGCCGGCGATGATCTCGCCCATCCGCGGATCCGCCACCCCGACCGCCTGGGCCGAAGGCATGGCCGGGTTGGCCACCGGCCCGAGGAAGTTGAACACGGTCGGCACGCCGAGCTCGCTGCGGGTCGGGCCCGCGTACCGCAGCGCCGGGTGGTACAGCGGCGCGAACAGGAACGCCACGCCGACCTCGGTCGCCAGCTCGGCGGTCGCCGCCGGCGGCAGGTTGATGACCACCCCGAGCGCTTCGAGCACGTCCGCCGCCCCGCACGCCGACGACGCGGCCCGGTTGCCGTGCTTGACCATCCGCACCCCGGCCGCGGCGGCCACGATCGTGCCCATGGTCGAGATGTTGACCGTGTGCGCCCCGTCCCCCCCGGTACCGACCAGGTCGGCGACATGGCCGGACAGGTGAATCGGCGTCGCGTGGGCGAGCATCGACCGGGCCAGCCCGGTCATCTCCGCCACCGACGTGCCCTTGATCCGCAGCGCGACCCCGAAGCCCGCGATCTGGGAAGGCGTCGCCGCGCCTTCCATGATCTCGTTCATGGCCCACTCGCTCTCATCGGCGGTGAGCGAGTCGCCGCGGATCAGCGCACCGAGCAGCGCGGGCCAGCTTGTGCGGGCATCCACGGCGAGCCCCCAGGGGTGTACGGAGTTGAACCAGGGATCGTTCGGACAAAAGGGTGAGAGCGCGAGCCGCGGCGGAGCTAGCTGGTGACCGCGGGACGCTCGCGCATCAGCCCGGCCAGCTCGTGGGCGAGGGCGATCGGGTCGATGGGATGGCTCACCACCGCGTCGGCCCGCGACCAGGTGGCCAGCCAGCCGTCGTCGGGCCGGCCGATGATCAGCAGCACCGGCGGGCAGTCGTATATCTCGTCCTTGGCCTGACGGCATACGCCCATCCCGCCGGCCGGCTGCGCCTCCCCGTCCAGCACCATCACATCGGCGCCGCGCGCGTCGAGCAGCCGGAACAGCGCAGGCTCCGTGGCGACCTCGATGACCTCGGCGTCCGGCACGTCCATCGCGGGACGACGCCCGATGGCGAGCCTGATCTGGGCCCGGACATCGGCGTCGTGGCTGTACACAACGACCTTCATAACACTGGATGGTACCGATACGGTGACCAACGCGGGGGGTCGCGTGGCGATCGCCTACAGGTTGTCGTAATAATTGCTTCGTGGCGACAGCAACCGTGGAGACGGCCCCCCGCACGCCGGCCAGCAGACCCAACCTGGTTAGCGTGGGCACCATCGTCTGGTTGTCCTCCGAACTGATGTTCTTCGCGGCCTTGTTCGCGATGTACTTCACCATCAGATCGGTGGACAAGGGCTCAGGACTGGCCTGGCCAGGAGCACACCTGGACATCGCGCTCGGGTCGGTGAACACCACCGTCCTGCTGCTATCCAGCGTGACCTGCCAGATGGGCGTGTTCGCGGTCGAGCGCGGACAGATCAGGCGGACGAAATCGCTGCGGCACCCGATGAGCTGGGGGCTGCGGGAGTGGTACGTGCTCTCGTTCCTGATGGGCCTGTACTTCGTCCTCGGCCAGGGCTATGAGTACCTGGACCTGGTCGGCAAGCAGCATCTCACGCTCGCGTCGAGCAACTACGGCTCGGTGTTCTACCTGACCACCGGATTTCACGGGCTGCATGTCACGGGCGGTCTCATCGCGTTCATCTTCCTGCTTGGCCGTACCTACGCCGCCAAGACCTTTACGCACGAGCAGCAGGTCAGCGCGATCGTGGTGTCGTATTACTGGCACTTCGTCGACGTCGTATGGATCGGCCTGTTCACCACCATCTACCTCATCCATTAGTCAGGGGACGCGAGAGTGAGCTGGTTTAACGCCCGGCGCAGGCGCCCGGTCGCCGGCTACACGGCACTGCTGCTCGGGCTCGTCGTGGCCGGCTTGGTCTACGGCGCCTTCAGCCACACCGGCGGCGCCGCGCAGGCGTCGGCGCCCGCCGCGTCGCAGTCGAACATCAGCTTGGGCCAGGACCTGTTCGAGTCGAACTGCTCGAGCTGTCACGGCCTGGAGGCACAGGGCAGCTCGCAGGGCCCCGGCCTGATCGGCGCGGGCGCGGCGGCCGTCGACTTCCAGATGTCCACCGGCCGCATGCCAGCCAAGGAGGTCGGAGCGGAGAACGAGCGCAAGCCGCCGGAGTTCACCGCGCAGCAGATCTCCGAGATCGCCGACTACATCGCCTCCCTCGGCGGCGGGCCCGCGATCCCCGACGCCCAGCAGGTGTCCACGTCCGGAGCGGACACCGCGCTGGGAGAACAGCTGTTCAGCGCCAACTGCGCGCAGTGCCATGGCTTCGCCGGGTCCGGTGGCGCGCTCACCTACGGCAAGGACGCACCGCCGCTGACCGAGTCGACGCCGACGCAGATCTACGAGGCGATGCTGACCGGGCCCGAGGCGATGCCGGTGTTCTCCGACGGCTCGATCAGCCCGTCGGCCAAGCGCGACATCATCGCCTACATCACGCAGACCCGGGTCGAGCCCAACCCCGGCGGCTTCTCGCTCGGCCGCACCGGACCCGTCACCGAGGGCCTGGTGGTCTTCCTGGGCGGGATGGGCTTCCTTGTGATCATCGCCATGTGGATTACCGCCAAGCGGCGTGATCCAAGCACGACGCGGATGGAGTAGTACTCATCATGAGCGACATGGAAGAGACCGAGGGCTCCGAGGGCCAGGTGCCGCCCCGGCGGCGGGTCATCGGCACTCCCCCGCCGACGCCGCGCCTGCTCGGGTCGACCGCTGTCGCCGAGGCCGGTGACAGCGAGGCGGGCCGGATCAGCGACGAAAAGGGCACTGGAGAGCATTTCCACGGTCGGCTGCCGGCCGACCCGGCCAGCGAACAGCACGCCAAGCGGGCCGAGAAGGTGGTCGCGGCGTGCTTCGTCTTCGCGTTCATCGCGGGCTGCGGCTTCATCGCCGCCTACGTCGGCCTCGGTGTCCACTCGGTCGACAATCGCTGGCCGTCACGCTCATCGCCCTCGGCCTCGGCATGCTGCTGTGGGTGCGGCACCTGATGCCGGACGTCGAGGTGATCGAAGAGCGGCACGAACTGCGTTCGGACGACGTGGACCGGGCAGCCTTTCAGGAGACCTTCATCCAGGGCTCCGAGTACAGCCAGGTCGTCAAGCGGCCACTGGTCCGGCGCACCCTGCTGCTCGGCACGCTGCCGCTGATCGCCGCCCCGGTGGTGCTGCTTCGTGACATGGGCCCGCTCCCTGGCACCTACCTGCGGCACACTGTCTGGAGCCCGGGCCGGCGGCTACTGCTCTACGGCACCAACACGCCGATCACCCCGGCCGAGTTCAGCGCGCCGGGGAGCATGATCACGATCGTGCCCGAAGGCTACACCGACAACCCGGAAGAGCAGGTCAAGGCGGGGGTCATCCTGATCAAGTTCCGTCCGGGCGAGCTGCAGATTCCGAC
>JBEKGC010000098.1:0-16570 GCA_050013055.1 Streptosporangiaceae bacterium | reverse complement strand
GGCCGCGAGGGCAGCGAGCAGGGTGCTCTTGCCCACGGTGCGCGGCCCGGTGAGGATCACGACGGGCTCTTCGTTCATGCGCTGTGGGACGACTTCGGCGAGTCGGCGAGGACGCAGCCCGCCAGTAGGCTTCATGCACTTCAGAATGCTACGCAGGGGAGCCCTTGGATGACTCTCTGGGAAACTTTACAGTCCTTTTCTGGGAAACTTAGCAGCTTTATAATGGGCAACATTACAGCCCTGATCTGGGCAGCCTGACGTTCTTGGGGGCAGGAATCCAGGCGGGCAACCCACCGTGCAAACGATAATGACACACTTGTACGCCAGGCTCCTGGAACAGGGAGTCGGCTCAAGTCGCGTGTACTGGTCATAGGTCATCCGGAACCTCATCGTCGGTGAGGTCCGCGACGAGACGAAGGGCGAGGTTGTCATACCAGCCTGTGACCCAGTTGCGCAGGCCTGCGATCGTCGGTTCATCAAGCCCGTATTCAGCGAAGTCTTCGTCGGCGAAGACGCTGACCCCGGCGAGATGGTCCTGGATTGCCTCCAGGTCGAGGTCCGGATCATGACGGCGGGCAAGGTTCTCAAGGTCGGCATAAGAGAAGTGAGCGGGAGGCATCCCGTCCAGGCTCACCGTGAAGTCGGCGTGATGAGCTGCCGCTCCCACTCTCGGCGGGCGTGCGGGGCCAGCAGTCGCCGCAACCGGGGCCATATGCTGACCAGTGAGTCGCAGTGCACGAACCGTTCAAGATCTTCTCGCTGTGCCTCCGCAAGAAGCAACGCATACAGGATCAGGCGCTGATCTTTCTGGCCTACGTCGTATACGCGGCGCCCTGACCAGGCCACATGCAGCGGTAGCTCAACCTCCCCCGCCGCAGGTCCCTTCAGGTCTTCCAGAGACGACGGCAGGCGGCGGGCATACACGTCCCAGCGCGACGGCAGAGCACCAGCCTCCATGGGGACGATTATCCTCTGTTCTGCACGCCATGAGCAGCAGACACGGCACGTGCCGCCCGTCGTTACCACCCTCCAAGGCGGCAAGTCCCGGGAAAGCAGCGCAGATAAGTTGTTTTCCCAGCTCAAAGGCTATATCTGCCAGTGCACCCACTCGCCACCGTGCAAGTCATAACAACACATGTCGTTGTTCCACGATTGCTCGTCCGTCTGCGCATGCCACTGCTCTGGCATAGGCCACCTAGGCAGGTGGCGGCACTTCCCAGAGCGCGCTGACCGGCATGGCGCGCAGGCGCCGCCCGAAGGAGAGGGTCTGGTGTCCGGTATATAGCACAAGTCCCGCGACGAAGTCGTCACCCAGTCGCTGCGCCAGGTGATGGAGGCCGCGGAAGTCCTCCTGGCCCACGGTGGATGCGGCTTTGACCTCGATGCCGACTACCTTGCCCGGCCGGCTTTCCAGCACGGCGTCGACCTCGACCTGGTCTTTCGTCCGGTAATGGAAAAGCTCAGCCCTGGTCTGTGACCATGTCGCCTGGCGCGCGAGTTCCATGACGACGAAACCCTCGAGCAGTGCCCCGAAGGGGCCTCCTGGGCGAATCAGCGACCTGGCGTCCGCGCCTAGCAGGTTGGCGGCGATTCCCGAATCGACGAACGCGGCCTTCGGTGTCCGGCCGACCCGGGTGCTGATGTTCCTGGACCAGGCCGGAATGCGCTTGATCAGGAACACTTCCTCAAGAAGGCTGATGTACCGCAGCGCCGTCGCCTGGGATATCCCGGCCTCATTGCCCACGCTGCTGGCGACGAGAAGCTGCCCGCTTCGCGCCGCGAGCAACCGGATGAGCGCCCTCATCTGCACGGTGCGCTCGATATCGGAGAGCTGCGTGACATCGCGGGCGACCAGGTCGGCGACGTAAGAGTCATGGAACCGCTCCCGGCGGCGCGGGCTGGACCGCGCAATCGCCTCGGGGAAACCGCCGCGTACGATCCGGTCGGCGTACTCGGCCCGGCTGACCTCGGATGCATGCCGGAGATCGGCCCCGTGCGCGAAGATCGCGTCGATGAACCCGTCTGGGGCCTCGTCTATCTCCCCCTGCGAGAACGGCCAAAGCTCGATGGTCTCCATCCGGCCGGGGAGCGTGTCTGGAAGGGCGCGCAGACCGAGTACCCGCGCGGAGCCGCTGAGCAGGTAGCGGCCGGGACGCCCGTCGTTATCCACCTGGACCTTGATCGGCAGCAGCAACTCAGGTACCCGCTGGATCTCGTCGATGACCATCATGTCGGGGTAATCGACGAACCCGGCTGGGTCTGCCAGCGCCGCCTGGCGGATCACCGGCACGTCCAGGTCCCGCCATTCCGCGGCGTCAGCGCGGGCGATCTGTCGCAGCAGTGTGCTCTTCCCGCTCTGCCGCGCCCCGTTGACGAGAACCACGCGCGTATCCTGCAGAGCCTCCCTGATCGCCTGTTCCGCGTGCCGCTGTAGCAGCCGTCCGATCGGAGACTTAGCCGTCCCTGTCATGCTTCACATGATGCCAGTTCAGGAGCTCAGATGAAGGATCAGACGCATATACTCTGAAAGAATGGACGCATGATGGCTGAAGGATTAGACGCTTGGATGCTGACGGAATAGCCGCGACCCGGCTGGGGCGGTGGACGCGCATGCGAGTGCGACCGTACGCCGAGCTGCAGTTCATCGCGCTGCTGGTGCCTAGCCGGGTCAGGCTGGGCCGGATGGCTCCAGGTTCGCCGTGAGCCGGCTCGGTGTGAACCGGCTCTTCGGGAGCAGGCTCCTTATGGACCGTCTGGAGCGGCCGAAGATGCGCTCGGCCGCGCTGATCAGCTGGCCGGCCCTGTCTCGGGCTTGCTCGAACCGCTGCCGTACCTGCCCGGCCCGATCCTGCAGCCGGTAGGCCGGGTCCCGAGTTCGAGCAAGCACGGGACCAGGCGGCAAAGACCAGCGCACGTCGTCGGCTCACAGGCAAAAGCATTAGCTGCAGGACTGTTTCCCAGCTCAACGGCTATATCTGTCAGTGCGGCCATCGACTCGCCGCTCTACAGACACCATCACCACTGCAAGCAGGCCGGGTCCGGCGCAGCATCACGTCGATGTCGCCGTGGCCGCGAATCGATCGGCCAATGGCGAGCTCGCTCGCGTGCCCGCCGGCGACCCACCACGGACAAGGCATCTTCGAGAAGATCGAAACGAGTTCGGTGAGCTGCGCCGGCTCCCAGCGCCCGGAGCGGACAGCGAAGAACCCCATCAGCCCTGCGCCCTTCCCGGTGACTCCCTTGATCTGGTCCTCTGCGGCGCAGCAGCACGCTAACATCGCACCCGCGCCGAGCGAACCGGGCATCCCGTGCTGCGTACCGGCGACGACTTCGCCGCGGCGGACGTCACCGTGGTCCGCCCTCCACCGGCGCCCTCAGAACAGGTCGCCGCCCGCGGCGGCGGCGGTGGTCCCCGACTTGCGCTGCGCGGCCAGGACGCTGCGCCCGATCCGCCACCGGTGCACCTCGTCCGGGCCGTCCACCAGGTGCTGCATCCGCACCTCCGCGTACCAGGCCGCCAGCGGGGTGTCCAGGGTCTAGCCGAGCGCGCCGTGGATCTGCAGGGCGGTGTCCACCACCGCGGACAGCATGTCCGCGATGAAGTTCTTGGCGATGGAGTTCTCCTGGCTGATGTCCAGGCTGTGCTCCATCATGTACGCCAGGTGCAGCACCAGCAGCCGCGCGATATAAAGGTCGCGGGCGCAGTCGGCGAGCATCCACTGGATGCCCTGCCGGTCCGCCAGCGGCTGGCCGAACGTCTCCCGTTCCAGCGCGTACTGAGCGGCCATGTCCAGCGCCCGCTGGGCCCTGGCGATGCTCCACATGCCGTGCCTGAGGCGGCCGTAGCCCAGGCGGTGCTGGCCCATCGCGAACCCGCCGCCCACCTCGCCGATCACATTGGCGTGGCGCTGCTGCTGAACCACTTCTCGCCGTTGAGGATCCAGTCCGGACGCGGCGATGTCGGTCAGCACCGCGCCGGGCAGGATCGTGTTCGCCCGGACCCGTGGGCCGAAGGCGCCGGCCAGGCCGACGGTCAGCGCGTTGAGGCCGGCCTTGGCGCAGGCATAAGACGAGTTCGTCGGGACCGGGCCGCAGCGAGCCGATTGAGCTGATGTCGGTGATGCTGCCGCCCTCGGCTTCGGCCATCCGGGTGCCCGCGAGCACCCCGAGCCGGAACGGGCCCTTCAGGTTCACCCCCCGGACCTTGTCGTAGTACTCCTCGGTGACGCAGGCCAGGTCCGGGTAGCGCGGGGACATCCCCGCGTTGTTGACCAAGTCCCCGGGCATGAGCGCGGGCCGCTGCCCCAGCGGCGTGCTGGCTTCCAGCCAGCCCGCCAGCCAGCTCCGCCAGGGCGCCGACCAGGGCGAAGGCGAGGTTCCTGCGCCCGCGGGGGCTGTCGTACGGGGCCGGAAGCACGCCCACCGGGGTGAACCCATCGACCCGCGCCATGATCAGGAACGGGCCGCCCAGCGGGCCGTCCGGGCCGCCGAGCAGCAGCGGGGCCCGGATGCGGCACAGATGTGCCCTCCAGCGCGACCAGGATGCGCCACTCCCGGTTCATGTCCGAGGCCCCGGGGCGTTCTCGTCATACCGCCGCACCCGGCCGCGCCGCCTGGGGGAGGGGGCCGTCCGCTCGCGCTGTTGCGTTGCCGTACCCCTTGACCAAAATAACTAAATCATCTTACTATATGAACGAGACTTGGTAGGCAAGGCACGGAGGCCCGTCATGGCCCGGTTGAACGTGAACGACGCACGGTGTGAGGCACTATTCGTATCAGGGCTGCAGCGATCGGATGCCCCGACCCGCGAGGCGCTGGCCGAAGTGATCAGCCGCACCGTGCGGCAGTTCGGTATCGCCGGCTGCGTCAGCCGGATGGCGCAGGAGTTCGGCGATCACCCTGAGGCGGCCGCGATCCGGATGCGATGGATTCGGCAGCTCGTCGGCGAGATACCCGCCCCGCGGCTCGGGCGGCCTCGCGGCTGGCCAGGGCATCCGGCCTGCGGTGGCGCCGTCGATCGGAAATAGCTAAAATAGCTATATAATAAATCTTTATCTGCGGCCCGGCTGCGCCGGGGCCGAGCGGAGCCAGGAGGAAGCCGTGCGCCGGACCATCTTCACCGACGAGCATGAGCAGTTCCGGCAGCTGGCGCGGGGCTTCCTGGAAAAGGAGTGCGTCCCGCACACCGAGGAGTGGCTGGAGGCCGGCGTGGTCAGCCGGGAGGCCTGGCGCAAGGCCGGCGAGCTCGGCTTGCTCGGCTGGATGGTCCCCGAGGAGTACGGCGGCCTGGGCATCAGGGACTTCCGCTACAGCGTGGTCGTCGCCGAGGAGATCGCCGCCACCGGCACCCAGGGGATCGCCCTGGCCCTGCACAACGACGTGGTGGCGCCCTACCTGACCGACCTGACGACGCACGAGCAGAAGGCCCGGTGGCTGCCGGGCTTCGTGACCGGCGATCGGCTGGTCGCCATCGCCATGTCCGAACCCGGGGCTGGCTCCGACCTCAAGCAGGTCAAGGCCACCGCCCGCCGCGACGGCGATCATTACATCCTCAATGGCACGAAGACCTTCATTAGCAACGGCCTTCTCGCCGACCTTGTCATCGTGGTGGCGCGGACCGATCCGGAGGCCGGGCACCGGGGGATGAGCCTGCTCGTGGTCGAGGAAGGGTTCGAGGGCTTCGAGCGAGGCCGCAAGCTCGACAAGATCGGGAACCGCGCCCAGGACACCGCCGAGCTGTTTTTCCGCGACGTGCGGGTGCCCGCCGCGAACCTGCTCGGCGAGGAGGGCCAGGGCTTCTACCACCTGATGCGCAACCTGCCCGCCGAGCGGCTTGGCATCGCCGTGTACGCGATCGCCCACGCGGACCGCGCCTTCCTGGTGACCAGGGAATACGCGCAGGACCGGCACGCCTTCGGCAGGCCCATCGGGGGATTCCAGGTCAACCGGTTCGCGCTGGCGGAGATCAAGACCAAGCTGGATGTCGCGCACGCCTACCTCGACCGGTGCGTGCAGGCGGCCGTGGACGGCGAGCTCACCGCGGAAGAGGCCGCGGGGGCCAAGTGGTGGGCTACCGAGCTGCAGTGGGAAATCGTGGACCGCTGCCTGCAACTGCATGGCGGCTACGGCTACATCAACGAGTACGAGATCGCCCGGCTGTGGCGGGACGCCCGGGTACAGCGGCTGTACGGCGGCACGACCGAGATCATGAAGGAAATCGTGGGACGCAGCCTGGGTTTTTGAGCCGCGCGGGCCTTGGGCTCGGGACCGCACTACCGGGAGGAGCAGCGATGCCATCCGTGACCGTTACTGACCATTGCCCGCACTGGTGCACGCGTGATCATTCCGCGGACACCTGCGGACCCGCTTTTTACCACGCCAGCGAGACGGCCTCGGTCGCCATCACCCGGCCGGGCGGCCTCACCGCGCCGGACCGTCTCGACGTGCAGACGGCGCAGTACCTGCCGGATGACCCCAGCGAGCCGGCCTGGTCGCCGGCGGTCGAGATCGCGGTGCACGCCGGCGGCCGCTACCGGCTGATCGGGCTGACCCCGGAGGAAGCCAGGGAACTCGCCGCGATGCTGGCCCAGGCGGCTGACGTCGTCACCGTGGCGGCTGGCCCATCTTCGCCAGGCGGTCGCGGGTCCGGCTGAGCCAGGCGTCGTAGTCGGTGGCCTTGCGCAGGAGAGAGGCACCGACCCGGGGATGCGGCAGGATCAGCGCGGCCACCTTCTGCGCCCATTCGGCATTGATGTCCGCGACGACCACGCCGCGGGCGCCTTCCACCGCGAACCGCTCGGCCAGCGCCCGCCCGATCCCGCTCGCGCCGCCGGTCACCACGACGGACTTGCCGGTGACCTTCAACGGCCGCCGCCGGGGTTATCGCCGCCGGGATACCCGCCGCCGCCGAACTTCTCGTCCAGCGCCGCGTAGTCCTTGGCGAAGCCGCCGGTCCGCGGCAGCGCGTCCAGGAACTCCACCGTCTTGGGCTTCTTGTACGAGGCGATATGGCGCCGGCAATGCTCGATGAGGTCGGCGGCCGTGACCTGGGCCGTTCCGTTCAGCACCAGCACGGCCTTGACGTCCTGCGCGAAGCGCTCGCTCGGGATGCCGATCACCGCGGCTTCGGCCACCGCCGGATGGGCTTCCAGGCAGTTCTCCACCTCGGCGGGGAAGATGTTCTCCGCCCCGGACTTGATCATCCTGGTCATCGTGCCGAGGAACGTGATCGTGCCGTCGCCCTCGCGCCGGCCCAGGTCGGTGGTGTGCCACCAGCCGCCGCGGAAGCGCTGGGAATTGATCTCCGGGCGGTTCCAGTAGCCCAGGTGCACCGTGTCGCCGCGGACGCAGATCTCGCCGGCCACCCCGGCCGGGCACTCCCGGCCGTCCACGTCGAGGATCCGGACCGAGGTGACCGGGGCCGGACGGCCGGCGTTGCCGTCCCCCCGGCCGCCGTACCCGCCGAACAGGCAGAAGCCGGTGACTTCGGTCTGCCCGTAGCCATACCCCATGCCGCCGCCCTCGCGGCCGTGGCGGCTGTCGTCGGCCGCGACCAGGCCCTGCCACAGCGGAGCGGCGATGGTGGCCTTCAGGTGCGGCAATTCGGTGCCGCGCTCCCGCATCAATGCGACCAGGCCGGTGATGGTGGCCGGCATGATGTACGCGCGGGTGCACTGCTGGGTGGCGAGGATATCCAGCACGTCGCTGGCGATGACCCGACGGGTGACGGCGTTGGTGCCGCCCTGGATCAGCACCGGGATGCCGAAGAACTGGAAGTTGCCGATGTGGAACATGGGCCCGGAGTTCAGGAACACCGTCTTGTCGTCGATGTCGCCCAGCCAGGCGACCGACATGCCCATGGCGATCAGGTTGGTGTGCGACAGCATCGAGCCGCAGGGCCGGCCGCTGATCGCCGCGGTGTAGATGACAAGCAGCGCGGAATCCGGGTCGATGTCCAGGCCGGGATCGGCCGGATCGCCGCCGGCCAGGAACGCTTCGTAGCCGTGTTCCGGGCCGCAGTCGTGACGCAGCCACAGCGCGGATTCGGCCACCGGGCTGACGGCCCGGGCCACCCGCACGGTGCTGCCGATCTCCTCCTCCTGCCAGATCACCACCTTAGGCCGGAAATCCTCGATCGCGAAGGCCATCTCCGGCGGTGCCCAGCGCCAGTAGCCGGGGCACACCATCGCACCGATCTTGGCCGCCGCGCCGAGCAGCTCGTAGACCCGGAAGGAGTTCTGGCCGAGCCACAAGATGCGGTCGCCCGGCCCGACCCCGGTCCCCCGCAGGGCGTTGGCCAGCCGGTTGACCCGCTCGTCGAACTCCGGCCAGGTCAGTTGGTACGCGCCGTCGGTGAGCGCCAGCTGGCCCGGGTAGCTGCGCCGGTGCTCGGTGATGATGTCCCCGACGGTGATCTGACGAGGGGCCATGGACTGTCTCTCCTAGTTCTGCTGATGCCTGCGGGTTGTTGCTGCGGTACACCGGCTTAGCCGGTGATCGCGACGCGTTGCCCGGCGCGGCCACACGCGCACGGACCGTCCGTGAGCGTGCCGCGCAGACCCAGCGCGGCCTCGCTGACCTGATGGGCCCGCGGGCCTGCCGTGCTGAGGAATAGCTCGCCGCTGCGCTCGGCCAGGGTCCACTCCGCCCCGTTGACATGGGCGCCGCTGCGGTGCGGGCACTCCACCGCGATCCCCGGCCCCAGCCGGGTGACGATGAACGGCTTGGCGCCCGCCTGCGCCAGCAGGCCGGCGGCGTCCGGTCTGGCCACGATGACCGGCACCCGCGCGACGATCCCGGCGAGATCCTCGCCCAGGCCCTCCGCCACCGTCCGGTCGATTCCGAAGATCATGGTGACGGGAAGCCGGCTCGCGTACAGGCCGCTGCGGAACGCCTCGAAGGCGTAGATCTCCCCGAGCGAATACGGCGCGCCAAGCTCGCGGGCCGCCGTCTCGAACGGGTCGAACCACGGCGATTCCGCCATGCCGCCGACGATGACCAGGCCCCCGCCCACCTTCTCCGTGCACGGGGGGCTCCCGCCCCCCGTTCCCCCTGGCCCTTCCCCCTTCACGGTGCTGACGCCGTGGCCGGCCAGCACGGCGCGCGCCCAGGCCACATCACGCCGCCAGTCATCCCAGCCGACCTCGAAATAGACCGGCTGGCCGGCGACGTCATACCGGCCGATGGCCCAAGGCCCGGGCCGGGCCAGTGTCGCGGCCGCCAGTGTCGCGGCTGCCGCCGTCGTGGACGCCAGTGTCATTTCTTTACCACCCTGGGTAGTTTCCCGCCACGGCCGCGGGCGAGCAGTTCCGGCTCCGGCAGCAACTCGAGCACCGGCGGGACGCCCACCGCGGCCGTGATCACCTCGGACACCCGGTCCCGCAGGTCCGGGACAGAGGTCGTCGTCCCCGGGTCATAGCCGACCCGGACCTTCAGCTCGTCGACCTCCCGGGCCGGCCGGACCAGCTGGAACAGCGCGGTGGCGGTCTCAGGAACACCCTCGAGCGCCCGCCAGATGTCCATCGGCACGAAGGAGCGGCCGGCCACGACCGTCTCGTCTCCCTTGCGCCCCACCGGCCAGAACCGGGCGTGCGTCCGGCCGCACGCACACGGCTGCCTGGTCATCCGGATGATGTCGTCGGAGCGGAACCGCACCATCGGGGTGATGAGGTTGTCCAGCGAGGTGGCGACCAGCTCACCGAGTTCCCCGTCGGCCGCCTGGGCGTTTCCGGCCGGGTTGACGGCCTCGAGCAGCACGCAGTCCTCCCAGGCGTGGCAGCCGTCGTGCTGGCCGCATTCCCACGCGCCGGTGACGTCTCCGGTGGAAGTCCACAGGTAGGCCTCCACGCCCCAGCTCTCCAGCTGCTTGCGGGCCCGCGCGCCGAGCGGCTCGCCGGCGAAGCCGGCGCCCTTGAACGAGGAGAACAGCTCCCGCATGTCGTTGGTCCGGCTCAGGTGGTCAAGCTCGGCCAGCGCCAGCCCGGTGAGCTGCGCGTAGACCGGCCGGTAGCGGCGGATCGCGTCCAGCGCCGTGGCCCAGCCGCCGATGCCCGTGTTCACCATCACCGGGATGGCGCCGCACATCTGGTCCGCGTGGTACAGCGGCCCGCGCATCTTGAAACCGCTGCCCAGCACGTAATCTCCCGGCCGGACGCCGATTTCCCACAGGTCACGGGCGGTCGCCGCCCAGAACGGGTGCCACCGGTCCCAGGCGTGCGCGTACAAGGTGGCGTCCCCCGTGGTCCCCGAGGTGGAGAAGACCGTGGTCGTGTCCGCGTATCGCGTGCACAGCAGGCCGCCGAACGGGTCGTGGGCCTGATCACGGAACTCGCGGATGTCGTCCTTGGTGATGAAGGGCACCCGCTCGGTGAAATCGGCCAGGGAGTTGATGTCGCTGGGCTTGACCCTCGCCTCTTCCCACTTCTTGCGCACCAGGGCGGATCGCTCGTAGACGTAGGGCACCAGCTCGAGGATCCGTTCCTCCTGCAGCGCCGCGATACCAGCCCGCGGCATAGTCTCTATCTCGGGTTCGAAGAACCTGTCATCGGGCATCTGCTCTCCGCTCGCCTCCGGGGCGCTCTGTCTCCCCGCTCGCCTGCGACCCGTCCGCAGTCTAGCGCTAATATAGGTAACTTGTTAAGATGATTTGACGGGGTAAGGAGGACGACCCGATGGCGAGCGGCGACGAGGCGGTGCTTGAGCGGCTCCCGGACGTGCGGCTGGATCACCTGAACAAGCGGTACTATCTGGGGCTGCTGCGCCGGGAGCTGCTGGCCGGGCGGTGCCGGGCGTGCGGGCGGTGGCACACGCCGCTGCGGCCGATCTGCCCGTCCTGCTGGTCGGCCGAGGTGAGCTCGGTGCCGGTCAGCGGGCGCGGCACGGTCTACCTGCTCACCATCTTGTATCAGGGGCCGCCCGCCCCGGGCGTGGACTATTCGGGCGGCTACCCGCTCGCCGCCATCGAACTGGCCGAACAGGCCGGGCTCAGAGTGGAGGCCACGGTCGTGGACTGCCCGCGGGACCGGCTGCGCGTGGGGCTTGAGGTGGAACTCACCTGGATCGACCGGGATCGCGGCGGCGACCAGAAGACCCCCTGGCCCGCCTTCCGTCCCGCCGAAGACCCCGTCACCGAAGCCGGGGCGCAGCCGTGACGGCGCGCAATCCGGCCAAGGACAAGGTGGCCATCGCGGGGGTCGGCCTGTCGCCGTACGCCCGGGACCGCGGGGCCACGACCGAGCTCGCCCTGCTGCTCGAGGCGGCGGTCGCGGCGATCAGGGATGCCGGGCTGACCGCCGCCGATATCGACGGCGTGGTCGGCGGAGGGCTGCTCACCGGCGGCATCGACCCGGCGACCGTGGTATCCGCGCTCGGGCTGGCCGAAGTCACCTGGTGGACGCGAGCCGCACCGCCGATCATGAATCACCTGGTCGCCGCCATCAACGCGGTCTGGACCGGAGCCTGCGAGGTGGCGCTCGTCTACCACTCGGTGTACCGGGTCGGCGGCTTCTCGCGCAGCGCCAGCGCGGACCCGTTCCGGCACCGGGCCACCTTCGGGCTGCCCGACGGCCGGGCCGCCACCGGCGACGGGCACACCGACGCTGAGCCGTGGAGCATGCACGGCTCAGCGGGCTACGCGGCCTGGGCGGGCCGTTACCTCGCGGAGTTCGGCGCGTCACGGGAAGATCTCGGCCGCATCGCGATCAACGACCGGACCAATGCGGCGGCCAATCCGAATGCGGTGCTGCGTGACCCCCTGACCATGGACGCGTACCTGGCCGGCCGGATGATCCGTGAGCCGTTGTGCCTGTACGACATGGATGTGCCGGTCGACGGGGCGGACGCGTTCATCGTGACCACCGCCGAGCGGGCCCGCGACCTGCCCACCCCTGCGGTCCTCATCCACGCGGCCACCATGGGCATGACCGCGCCGCCCGAGGAGCACCTGGCGGCCCGGCTGGACGCCACCGGGCAGCAGGTGGCCGCCCGCGACCTGAAGGCCAAATCCGATCTGTGGCTCGACGACATCGACCTGTTCTTCCCCTATGACGGCTTCAGCTTCGTGGCCTTGCGCTGCTTCGAGACCTACGGGTTCTGCGGTCCGGGCGAGGCCGGCGCGTTCCTGGCCGACAACTGGGACACGGTGGAGAACCGGATCAAGATCAAGGGACGGGTGCCGGTGAACACGCACGGCGGCAGCCTGTCCGAAGGCGGCTCCCAGGGCGCGGGACACCTGCGCGAGGCGGTGACCCAGCTGCGCGGGCAGGCGGGCCGCCGCCAGGTGCCGGGCGCGCGGGTCGCCCTGCTGACCCCGGGGGGATTTTTCTTCAACGCGCAAGGGCTGGTCCTGCGGACAAAGGAGTCATGATGAGCTTGCTCGACGGCAAGGTGGCAATCGTCACTGGTGGCGGCCGCGGCCTCGGCCGGGCGCACTGCCTGGCGCTCGCCGCCCACGGCGCGGCGGTCGTGGTGAACGATCCCGGCGCCGGGCTGCACGGCGAGAACACCGGCGAGACGCCGGCCGAAGCGGTCGCGGCCGAGATCACCGCCGCGGGCGGGCGGGCGATCGCCGATCACTCGTCGGTCACCGACTGGGCCGCTACCGAGAAGCTGATCACGCTGGCTGCCACCGAGTTCGGCCGGCTGGACGTGGTGGTGAACAACGCGGGCATCCTGCGCGACCGGATGCTGTTCTCGATGACCGAGGAGGACTTCGACGCGGTCATCGCCGTGCACCTCAAGGGCACCTTCGCGATGACCAGGCACGCGTGCGCCTACTGGCGCGAGGAGGCCAAGCGCGGGGCAGTGCGGCGGGATGGGGAGGCGGGTGGGGGGCGGATCATCAACACGACCTCGGGGACCGGCCTGTTCGGCACGGTCGGCCAGGCCAACTACGGGGCCGCGAAGGCGGGCATCGTCTCGCTGACCACGATCACCGCCCTGGAGATGGCCAGGTACGGGGTAACCGCCAACGCGATCTCGCCGATCGCGCTTACCCGGATGACCGACGGCATCGCCGGGGTGGCGGTCCGGAACCCGGTGCCAGGCGGTGACGCGGACGGCTTCGACCCGCAGGATCCGGCCAACGCTTCCGGGCTCGTCGTCTACCTCGCCTCTGACGCCGCCTCCTGGCTGACCGGCCAGGTCTTCCGGGTGCATGGAAGCCGGGTGCAGCGGCTGCGCGGCTGGCGGTCAGCCGGTGAGTACCGGAGCAAGTCCGGCCGGGCCGTCGAGCCGGGCGAACTCATGACCGGGCTGCCCGAGGTGTACGGCACCGCCCCCGCCGGGCGGCTGCCAGACCCCGCCGTGCACGGCGCCTGACCTGAGTGTGCTCAGGCCCATCCCGCTCAGGCTGACCCGGCGAGCCAGGCGACCAGGTAGAAGACCCCGAAGGGATCGTCCGCGTAGAGGATTTCCGTGGCCGGCGCCCGGCCGGGCATCGCTCCGGCGAGCACCTGCCATCCGGACCTTGCGGTCGCCAGCAGCTCGCGGGCCAGGCCCTGGTCCATGGCCCGCAGCGGGCCGAGGTCGCCGCCCCGCCCCGCCCGCTCGAGCGCCGCGTCGAAGGCGGCCGCCCGCGAGTCCAGGTAGCCAGGGGCACGCAGGCTTCGGCACGCGCTCCCATCGGCCATGACCAGCAACCCGACCCGGTCGCCGAGGCAGCTGAGGTCGGCGCCCAGCCGCAGGCAGGCCGCGGCCGGCGCGTCGTGGCTCACCGACCGCAGCACCCGTGGCCCCCGGTACCCGCCCTCATCGAGCAGGCGGGCGCCGAGCCCGAGCGGAAGCGGCGGGGACGGGCCCGGATCGAGGGCCGCCCGGATGCCGAGCGCCGGGGCGAAGGCGGCCAGGTTAAGCCGGCCGTCCGCCGGCCAGGTACTGGTGCGGTGCCCGGATCCGACCACCGCTATGACCTCGGGCCCGGCGCGGACCAGCCGTTCGACGGCCGCCGCGCAGGCCTGGCGAAGCTCGGGGATAACGGGATCGAGGCCGGTCAGCTCCCGGGCCAGCAGCGGCGCCGGGGGGCAGATCGCCGCGGCGGCGATCACCTTCGCCGTCCCGGACTAGGCAAGTCCGCGCACCGCGCGGGCCGGCGGCCGATCGCCGCGGATAGCCGAGACCATGTCCAGGACCTGGCGGGTTTGCGTGACCTGATGGGCGCGGAAGACGCGGGCCCCGAGCCACGCGCATACCGCGCTGGTGGCCAGCGTTCCCGTCAGCCGCTCCTCGCGGCCGGCGTTCAGGGTCTCGCCGATGAAATCCTTGTGGGACACCGATACCAGGACGGGCCAGCCGGTCGCGACCATCTCGCCCAGCCGCCTGGTGACCTCCAGCGAGTGCCAGGTGTTCTTGCCGAAGTCATGGGCCGGGTCGATGAGCACCCGCGAGGGGTCCACGCCCCGGGCCACGGCCCGGTCGGCCAGGGCCAGCGTCCGCTCCAGCACGTCCGCCATCACGTCGCCGTATTCCACCCGGAACGGGCGGGTCCGCGGCGGCAGGCCGCCGGCGTGGCTGCAGACCAGGCCTGCGCCGCATGAGGCGGCCACCTCGGGCAGCCGCTCGTCCCAGCCTCCCCAGGTATCGTTGATCAGATCCGCTCCGGCGGCGCACAGCTCGCCTGCGCTCTGGTGGCGGTAGGCATCCACGCTGATCACCAGGTCGGGGTAGGCTGCCCGCACCGCGGCCACGAACGGGACCGTCCGGCGGATCTCCTCGGCGACGGTAACCTCCGCACCAGGCGCGGCCGGCACGCCGCCGATGTCGACGATGTCGGCGCCCTCACCCACGACCGTGTGCACCCGTTCCATCGCGGCGGCCTCGTCCCAGGTGGCACCGCGGTCGTAGAAGGAGTCGGGGGTGCGGTTGACAATCGCCATGACCAGCCGCTGCTCCGGGCCGAACGACCGTTCTCTCAGCCGCAGTGCCGTTCCCTCCTGGCCCCCCGAAGCGGGGGGGATCATCGCCGGGTCCCGTCCCGGCCGGCTGGCCGGCTGAGCAGGCCGGCCACCGGCGGGCGCTCCTGGACCGGAATCGGCCGGGCCACCGCGCGGACCTGACCGTCTTCCCTGACGAACTGCACCAGCCGCGGGCTGGCGGGCACCGGACCAATCCCTTTCGCTGGGCGCCTGCGCTCCGCCACGGTGAGCAGCTCCGCGGCCATCAGGGCCAGATCATGGTCGGTCTGGTGCTTGTGGGCGCGGGCATCCAGGTCGACCTGCGCGATGCTGTCCAGCCCGCACCTGGCGGCGGTATCGAGCAGGGTGGAGAGCTCCACCCCATACCCCACCGGGATGGGCAGCGACTCCATCAGCTCACGGCGCGCCGCCCATTCTCCCGCCAGCGGCTGGACCACGCCCGTTAGCTCAGGCCACCATAGGCTCAGCAGGGGTCGGGCCACCAGTTCGGTGACCCGGCCGCCTTCGGTCGAGGCGGAGCCATCCGTCCCGGCCGCGACCCGGGCGTAAAACCCCTTCACGAGCAGCACGCCGGGTTCAGTGAAAAGCGGCCCGAGCAGGCCGGTGACGAAATGCGGCCCCCAGTGGGTGAGGTCGGCGTCGACGAAGACGAGTAGGTCGCCCTCGGTGACGAGCAGGGACTTCCAGAGGGCCTCGCCCTTGCCGGGATAGCGGCCAAGCTCGGGTGCGATGTCACCGGCCCGGTACACGGTCGCGCCCGCGCTCGCGGCCTCGGCTGCGGTCCGGTCGGCCGAATCCGAATCGATGACCACTACCTCATCGAGCAGGGGTACCTGCTCCATCAGGGTCGCGCGCAGCGCACCAACCACGCCGGCCACGGTCTGCTCCTCGTCGCGCGCGGGGATCACCACGCTGATCCGAGCCTGCGTCCGCCGTTTGCGGTCAAGCAGCAGCTCAGCCGGCCAGTCCCGCCAATGCCAGGTCCGCTGGTCGTACCACGCCCGCGCGCGGCTGTGCACTGTTACCCCCTGGCCTCTTAGTCCAGTGCCAAACGAGCACGCCGCCGGAAACCACGCTCGGCGAGGCTGCGAGTGGCGGTATTAACGGTACGTCAGTGACCGTTCCGGCCGGGCCACCCCGGTGCTCAGCCGCCCCGGGTCAGCCGCAAGCCGCATGCTAAATCACTAACATAGTTATATAATAACACTCTATTCTGTTCCCGGAACGGGCGGAGGACGACACGATGCGGCTGACCGAGCAGGAACGGCGGCGGGAGTGGTTCCGCGAACACTGGACCCATGGGGTCCCGTTCAACAAGCACTGCGGCATCGAGGTCCGGCGGTGGGAGGCCGAAGCCGTTGAGCTGTTCCTGCCCTACTCCGGCCAGCTCAGCGCGCACGACGGCATCTTCCACGGCGGAGTGGTCGCGGCGCTACTCGACACCACCGCCTCGGGTGCGGTCATGGCCGGCCACGATTTCACCAAGGGCAGCCGCCTCACCACGATCTCGCTGTCGGTGCAGTACCTGTCCGTCGCACCCGGTGAAGACCTGCTGGCGACCGCCCGGTGCACCAGGCGCGGACGCAGCGTCCACTTCGCGCAGGCGCAGGCGTGCGGCGCTGCCTCAGGCAAGGTGGTGGCGACCGGCCAGGTCGCGGTCA